>DASXSR010000329.1:0-22461 GCA_036505875.1 Blastocatellia bacterium
CTTGCTTGCAGAAGAGCATTCGCTGAAGACCGCAGACTTCTGCTCGTTCCCGGAGCAGCGCGTGGACCTGATAGCTAATTCGGTGTGGCGCCATCCAATCGTCGTCGTCCCAATGCATTATCAAATCGCCTCGGCTTGCGATCACACATTCATTACGTTTATCGCCCAGCGTAGCGAATCGCGGCACGCGTCGATAACGAATCTGAGGATCCGGCGGAATAAGATCCGCGATACTCTCGGCGCCATCGTCCAGTATGACGAGTTCCTTGTTTTGATAGTCCTGCGTCTGAAAGCATCTGATCGCGAGCGCCACGCAGGACCGCCGATTCGCCGTCGGCATCACGCACGAAACAAGCGGTTGTGAACCAGCTTCAGACATTCGTGTCTACAACTTTTAACAGCGAGCCGTGAACGGCTCACGAATTCCAGCGCGGGATGTTAACTCAGGAAGGTAGTACCGAACGAGGTTATTTGCACAACGTGGGACTCGAACCCTACAACCGACTAGAAACCTGAACGATAGAGATGCGTTAGCACGACTTCGACCAAGCAACTAACCGAATGCCTATACCAATAGAATACGCTGTGCAAGCTTAGAAATACTCCTCGATCACATCGTTGTCAAGGAAAACTTGCTCGCTACCTTCACATCTCAAGGAACGTTGGTTCCGACCAACGCCACCGCGCCGTTTACAGCCCTCACCGTGGTTTGCTTGCTTGGAGCTACGTTCCACATCACGACCCATTGCGCCGTCTTGGGTCGGGCGTTGGCAAGCGGGTTGACGTTGATCCCTGTATCAAAACTCCTCTGTGGATTGCCGTCCACGCTGGACACGAGATTCTGTGTGATCATCAGCCTGTCGCCCAGCACACCCCAAACGCGAATGCCTTCGATCTGCATGCGATCCGCCTCATTGAGGCGGGCGAGCCGAATGTTGTTGTTTTCCACCAGCAGGCTCCCGCAGTTTCCTACAAAAGCTCCGTGGCGATCTCGCTTTCCGGCGTCGGGCGGCAGAACGATACCGATGGTGTTGCCTGCGATGGTTACGGTCTGCGCTAACTCGTGTTGGCTGCGCGCGGCATGTTCGCTCAAGCCAACATGGACGCCCTGCAATACTCCCTCGATGGTGTTGTTGAGAATACGCACGTCGCCGGCGCTTTGCCCGGCGACGCTTATGCCTCGAGAGGCAACGGCTCGGTCTTGCGCGACCAACGCGTCAAACAGTGCTTTGAAATGCGGCAGAGTTTTTCTAAACGCATCGTCCAGGAGAATGCGGTCTGCAAGCTTCTTGACATAGGTCAGAAGAGCGTGCGGAGTCCTGACTCCGACCGGCGGATTGGCCGCGAGCAAAGGCTGCCAGTCCTGAGTCAAAGAATTATGGGTCTTGAATTGAATGACCTGATTGCCAAGGTTCAAAGAGACGTTGGTCTTTCCACCCGGCGGCGCCGGCAAACCCAGGTGCGCGCCCGAGATCAGTATCATCCTGACGTTCGCGCGTTGCTGGAGATCCTGAAGCAGCGCCGGCAGCTTGAGTCTCTCCGGCTTGTCGTACACCCGAAGCGTGTTGTCTTCCACTTCTGCGCGCAATACGTTGAGCAGCAGAATTCCATCCTGCTGATGCCCGATACTTAGATCACAATGCCGGATTCGCGCCGGACGAGCGGCTGCCGGCGCAGTGTTCCACACCGTGATGCAAGTACCCGCTCGCGTCGCACTGGCGCCGCATTTGAGCGAGACGTTCTCGACGTCGACAGCTTCACAGTCGACAAACGTCAGCGTGCCGTTGAGACCTAGTCTCTTTGTCCCGATTTTCTTGGATTCCAAACCGCCTGTCTCAGCATAGATATCCCGAACTGTCACCGTCTTGCAACTATCAAATGTCAGCGCTGCCTCCGCGGTTGGCGCGATGATCCGCGTGCCAGGCCCGCAACCGCTGATCTTGAGGTGCCCTTTTGTGCTCACGACAACCGGCTTGCTCAACGGGTAAACACCGACCTGAAAGCAGACGCAAGCATCCTGTGCGGATGCGATCTTGTCGAAGACAGCTTCCCAACCCGGACCAGGAACTGCGACGAAACTGCAACTGTTTTCGCGGTTGTGGCACAGCGCATCGAGAGCTTCCTGAACCGTCTTGACCTTGGCCAATTCGGGGCAGTTCGCGTTGTCGTAGCTTACATCGCTAGCGGCAATATCCGTGAGCGGTGGAAACTTCTCGCGGCAGTCTTCGATTACGCTCGGAACGCCGCCCGTCACCTGCAGCAGAGCGAGCCGGCAGTAGTGATGCTTGATTCCGAACGGCGGCTGAGGCGTTGGATTCGTGTTCGGTACCTGATAGGGCGGCCACTCGATATCGCCGGTCGCGGTCCGCGCGGGGATCAACCAGTAGTCGCCCGAGCGGTAGCTGCCCGTGGAGAAATTGACTTCTATGCCGCCTTCCAGTTCTATCAAATTAGCTAAACTAAGCTTCACTCCGTCGCCGGTCGCGTCGACTCCCGTCTGGTCCCATCGCCGGAGCTTGGGGTGTAGCTTCATATCGACCGGCTTCGGCGGTTGTTTCATCGTGATCTTTCGCGTGGCCTCATCGATCTTGTCGATCTGCACCAGCGGGTGCGGCGTGGCCTTAAGCGTAGACTCGTCGTCGACGACCTCTACCCATTGACCGGCAGCAAAACCGAGGACTTCATCCTTTCCAAGGTCCGAGACCGTCACCACTGAGCCGTCTATCTTTTGAATCGAAGTTTCGACCGAAGCGTTATCGCGCGACCACTTGAACGTCGCAACATCACGAGCACCACCGTTATGAACTTCTACGCGGTAGAGCTGGTTCTCCAGCCGAGTGTAGCCGGCGGTCGGCGGCAGCAGACACGGGTCCTTTTGAGGATCGGGAGGCTTTGTTTGCGCTGTCAGTTTTCCGTCGCTCGCCGCAATGAACTTGTCCAACTCTGCGAAGTCGGTTTCGCAAGTCAATTTGCCTGGCGGGCTCGTCGGCGGACTAGTGGCTGTGTCAGCGACGCGCAGCAGTTTCACCTGCCAAACGTTTTGCAGCCGGGTTGTCGTGTCAGGGCCACCGAGCGCCTTCTCACGAATGAGCGGATCATCGAGCGCCGTGATCTCACGCTTCCACGCGTCCAGAAACAGGAGATAGACACCATCTTTGTCGATGTTCAGACGCCTCGACGCGCCGGGCGGGCTGGTTGGGGGACTCGCAGGCGGACTGCCGATTGAGATTGTTAGATCGGGATTCGGTAGGTAAGGCTGAGCTGTATAAGTCGTTTGTGCTTCCAACTCGCACAACATGCCGTCGGCGTAAATCCGTCCGGGAGAAATAGTCAGGTCGTGCCCGCCAGCGGCCACGCTGATCTTGAATCCGTCGCCTTTCTTGGGCACGCCGCAAGGGCCTATCACGTCTGTAGCTTCGGTCTCAGCTCTATAGAGTTCCGCAGCCACTTGCTCGTTCCAGTCGGCGTCCAACTGCACGCGACCCTGCTGCATGAGCACGCCGCTGTAGTGTTTTTCGGCTCTGAATGTCTTACGACTGTAATCGCCCGGCATGGTGTTCCTCCAATCTCTCTAACTGGCGTAAAGGATCCCGGCTTCCAGACTGAAACGCAGGTATTCATCAAGGTGCGCGCGCAGGTTTCCCTCGCGTTGCGGTTGATAAAGATTATGAAACGCGCCCATCTCCGCTTGATCGTCCGCGCCGTTGCGGATCTCGATCGCCGAGCGTCGGCTGAGCTGACAGTAGCCCGCATCACCATAGCGCAGCGACGTGAACACAGGGCGCACGCGGGCTGCATCATCCGAGTTCTGCGGTTGGCATTGATGCCGTCGGGGCGTTTGCGAGTCCGGGGTCAGGTACGAGAAGCGCACGCAGCCTTCCTGCAATCGCTCGGCTCGGACGGGAGCGAAGAAAATCGTGTTCGACGCAAGCTCTAGCGTCAGCATATGCACTTGTCCGATGACTGTGCTGTTCTCTATCTTGAGCGGAGCGCCTGCACCGCTACTATCCAGAGCTGCATAAGCGACCTCACCTTCGGCGCCGGCATCCACAATGCTGTTACCAATGCAGGCACGCGCCTCGTCGGTCGCGCGCAAGCTGCCGACAATGCTCTTTTCGATCTCGACAACAGCGTTTGCGAGCTCAACGGCGAGCCGCGGAGGAGCCGTGCTCTCCGCAGGCACAATGAGCGGCGGGCTGAAGCCGGGCAGATTAATCTGTGGGCTTGCCGTCGGCAGCAGCGTGCAGTGTCGCAAACGTAGCGCGCCCAGTTGGTTGCCGACAGCGGGCACGTGCAAGCTTCCGTGACTAACCAGCAAGCCATTCAAGATAAGCTCAGCGCCGGCTCCGCCTTTTATTTCTAAAACGCCGTTGAGGACAATCACCGGCCGATGCTCGTCCGCCGCTCGGATTTCAATTGTCGTGCCGCCCGGAACGCTCACGCTTCCGCTCAGCGTGTGAAGCCGGCTTCGCTTAGGCGAAGTTGGTTTTTCAATCTCAATGACGCCGCCTTCGAGTTTCGGGTTGTTGGTTAACTCGTTCGCCAGCTCGGCGAGCGCAGCTTGAAGTGTTGGTTGATCGGAGGGAACTTTGATCACAGTCTTTAGATCGCTGAAGCTATCGGCGCGCCCGTATTCGCCGCCGCCCACTTCGGCGCTGAAGCCGTAGTGATAAGTCACATGGACGGTGTTCGGCGGCGGCTGGCTGGCCGGGAACGCGATGCGCCCAAGCACCGGGTCGATAGCGATCTTGTCCTGAGGCATGTGCGCCCAGCCGATGACATTGCCGCCGGCGTCCACCACGTCGCTCAGATCGCACGCGCAAATTATCTGAGCGAGCGTCGAGGGCGGGCTTGCGGGCGGACTCGCAGGCGGCGCTGCGACCTCAACCCCATCCCGATAGATCAAAATGCTCTTGACTTGTCCCTGCTTGACGAATCCGTAGAACGCGTCGAGATGTCGATCCAGGGCGCGGCGGCTGAGCGGCATCGGCACATTAATCGGCTCGGCCAGGTGTGTGATTTCGCCTTCAGCTTCGGGCCGATTGTAAAGTTGCGTCTCTTTACCAAGCGCGTCGAAGATGTATCGTCGGTCGTCCACTCGAAAGGCGGGCGCCGCGGTTATCGAATAGCTGCCAAGCCGCCACAAGAAGACGCCTATGTTGGGGATGTTGTACTTGCCGCGGCGGCTTTTAATGTTTCGGACTTCGGCCGTGCGAGCCACACGGTCAAACGGCGTGTTCAGGTAATCCAGCCGCTCAGAATGGCGCAAGTCGGCTACTGCCACGTTGTCAGGTCGCAGGTGATTCAGATACTGAGTTGTCGCGAGCAACTGAAAATACTCGACGACGCTTGAGTCCCACTGAGTCAAATCACGCGCTAACTGCTCGAGCACCGACGCGGTGCCCTTGCGACGGCGGTAGGCGAGCGTGTTCGCCACTTGAGCGCGTTGGCTGAAGGTGGCATTGGGGAAGACGAACAATCCCCGTGCGCCAACCAGATCCCCAATGTAGGAAACCACCCACTCGGCGCAGGTCTCGATGAACAGATCATCGTAGAGTTGATCCAGATTCTCCTCGAGCACCGCCACCTGCTCGGCGATGACCGCGAGCAGCGCCTTCAACGGGCCGCGCTGTTGTTTGTCTTGTAGCTCGGCGAGGCGCTGGGCTTGAGGAGCCGTCATCGTCGAGTTCGAGGCGAGCAGCGCTTGTAAGTCTTGCAACTCCGCAGCCTCGCCCGCGCTCAGCGCATTCTTCTCCCGCGCAGCCACCTCGATGTCGCGCAGTCGATAGATGGCCGGCAGGAGCTGATAGAGCTTTTCGAGATCAAAACTCATTGCGATGTCCCCAACCCGAGCGGTCGCGGATCTAGCGTTAGCAACTCCGCGGCGAAGATTTGGTCTCCGCCCGGCTGCGGACGCGCGGCGGCCAGTCGCGGCAAACGATCCGGCGGCTGATCCGAACGATAGAATTCACGGACGTTCACTGATGTGACGCCCCTCACGTTTTGCATCACGCTGATTACTTCGCTGAGTTGAACCGGCTGGCCGAACTCGCGAGCGTCAAACGAATAGCGCTCGCGCAATTGCTTCTCTACCTCCGACCGGACTTTGTCCGGCAGATAGTCGGGCGCGATCTGAAGATCTCCGGCGAGTGCGAAGAACCGCGCCTGATAGCTTTCAAGCAACAACGACACGCTGGGATCGCCAAACTGGCGCAAAGCAGCAAGCAGGTTCTTGTAGAGCTCGCTGTCCTCGCTGACTTCGGCGCCGCCAGTGCCGGCAACCGTAACCAGCACGCTGCGTTGCTCGCCGCTCCAGGACCAGGTCGCGAGCGCTTTTCCTATCCCCGCGAACGCGCGAGCGAAATCTTCGTAGTCTTGAATCGAAACCACTCGCCCGAGCGTCAGCACGGTGAGCGGCGCGTTCCGGCGAGCATCGGCCAGGCTCTCGCGGTCGGCAGCGCCGGTCGGAGCCAGAGGGTTAATCACGCCCTTTACACCCAACGGTCGGGTCATCAACTGCGAAAGCTGATTCGCCTTGACCAATCCGGGCAGTCCGATCCCGCGCCGGTATTTCGCCTTCACGTTGTCCTGACCGGTCGGCAAGCGAGCTCCGGTCTTGCCGTCGCCAAACACGACTGTGGTCTTCCCGTCGTCGTCGAGCTCGGTCACGTAAATGCGCTCTTCAGGGCCTCGGCCGTAGAGAGTCGGTACTTCGCTCCACAGAAGATCGTTGACGCGAACTTCAAGCGTGCTCTGCGTTCCGCTGGGCGTAGAGGCGCTGACGTAAGTGAGCGGCGGCTGGCGGAGCGTGAAACGCTGGAAGGATTTGCTTGCGTCGCCGCTGCCGAGAATCTCTCCTTCGCCTGCCCGGATTCCCTGAATCGTCTCGCCGTGCGTGGCAAGCGCAACGTTCGCGTTGATCGTTACGGTGTTCCGGACATACACGTTTGTAAGCTTCCCGACCAGCGTGATTCGCGTGAAACCAGGGTCGAGCACCTGCCCGGTCGCTCCGGTCACTCCGAGCACTTGATCGACTTTGTCGATCAACGCCAGCTCGGACGCCATCACTCCCCGAACCTGGTCGAGTTCACCGCTGATGATGATCTTTTGTCCGGCCGACAAACCATCGACGAGTGTGTCCAGTTCAATCACTAACTCCGCTCCCGGCTCGGGCACCGGTTTATCGATAGGCAAACGCGCGAGCTCCAACTCTTCGCTCTGCCCGAAGACGGTCGTCCGGCGAATGTTGAAGGAGTCAAAGCCCTGGCGCGTGTCCAGCGTCAAGCGGGTGACCTTCGCGCTCAGCGTGAAGTCGGATTTTGAGACTTCGGTAGCTGCGCTCACCTGATAAGGCTTCGCGGTGGCTCCGTCCTTGAGCACCACCCGACTATCTTTGACGATGTTGGAATAGACGCTGTCGAGATAGATGTTGTTTCCCGATTCGCCGGGGTAGTTGCTGAGTTGCTGCTCGGCCCAGGAATTCTGACGGGTACTGTACGGCCCGGGGATGAAGTGACTGACGACAGGGTTCTTAGTCGGATCAGGACCGAATTCACCGATGCGCTGGCTGACTGGAAGCGTATCCCACCTTGGCGCGTTATGGCCGAAGATGGCCGCACGTGTCCGGAACGCCAGCACGCTGGGCGGCGGCGGTTGCGTGGCCACAAGATTGTCAAAGATGTCTACGATGGCGAAGTTTTGTAACACCGATGCGACAAAGAGGTCCGCGGTGTTGATGGTGTGGCCCAAAAACTTCTTGGTGATCGGGGAGGGTTCAAACACCGGCTGAAAAAAGATCGGAGCGGCCAGGGCAACAGGAGCAGCGGAAGGCAGCGGCTGCAGTCGTACCTCGGTGCGTTGCTGCGCATCATTGAGTGTCACCTCAGCTATTTGGCGAAAGACCGATTCGCTGCCGTCGTCCGGCGTGAGAAGCAAACCGTCCCCTTTCTTCAGCGCGGTGGTCAATCCGGCAAAAAAGAGAGTCTCTGCATCGCGGTTGATCGGGTGACGCTCGGTCAGGCGCGGCTTGAGCAGGTTCCAATCGACGCGAGCGGCGATCTGCTCGACGGTCTCGAAAGTTTGCGCCTGCTCGCCGGGGCCGGGGATGCTCTGCACTTTGGTGCCGGCATCGATCGTCGTGACTCGCGGAACGCCGAGAGCCGTCGCCGTCTGGCGCGTTGCCCCTGGCGGGTCTTCCAAAGTGAACGCAAGGTAAGTGCTTGCCGCAACGCCGGGTCCTAGCTTGTAGTCAATCAAGCGGGCGAGTTCAAGCGCCGATAACCGCTCGGTCGCCGTGTGCAAGTAAGACTCGTTAGCGTTGCGCTCCTGATAGAAAGTAAGCACATCGGCGACTGTCGCCCAGGCGTCAAGCAGCGCGATCGTAAAGTCGTCATCAGCGCGCGTCTTCAAGCCTTCAAGCGCGGCTTGGTGTGAGCCCGAGAGTCGCGCCAGCATCGATTCTTTGAATAAGGCATGTGTCCCAACGCGGTACGCCAGCGCTGACAACCCCGGTCGGTTGTAAATGAGTGCCGGCGTCTCGCCAGCGATGCCTTCACAGCAGCCGCAGTCGTTGAGATTACGCAACGTTGGATCCAACGAACCGCTCATCTTCCACCTCGCATAGTAAGGTTGATAACACCGTGTTCGGGAAAGTCCGGATCGTTGTCGAGGCGCGCAATCTCGAGGCGTCCCATTTCGAGCTTGTTCGGTATAGGTGTCGTCCCGTTGCTGACGTTCTGTCGTTGAAACTTTGTGATCTCGACTGAATCCACGCCCGCCACATACTGCGCGGCTGCGTAAATCTGACTGGAAAAGACTGGCTGTCCGAAGGTGAAATTGTCCGGGTGAAAAACGCCCCGGCGACCATCGGGCAATCCGCGATTGCTGAATACATCGAGCACCGCAGCTTTAACATCACTGGTGAAATAGTTTGGCTTGACGCACACAAGCATCTCGAGGATGAGCGACACAAAGGACGGCGACTCAACCTCCAGATCGTGTCCGGCCATGCGGAAGCGCTCGAGGCACGCGCGCAGGTCTTGCGTGAACTGGTCGTCAGCCTTGACGCCTCCGAGCCGATCCGCGGTCAGGAAAACTGTGCGCCAGCTTCCAGTCCAGCGAAACGTTGCGGCGGCGCGCTGCACGCCAAGGTCGCAACGCAAGGCCGCAGCCGCGTAATCGTCCGGCGTCACGGCGCGCTCTTGTGTTCGGAAGGCGCTCGGCGCATTCAGCCGCGCTTGCTCGATGCTCTCAGGTTCGAGTCCGCCCTCTGCAGGAAGCGGGTTGCGCATGCCCGTTACCACCTGATCAGTAATTGCCGGATCGCTGCTGACCAGATGCGCTAGCGATTCGGCGCCTACGTTGCCTCGAGCGCCATTGCCGATTCGGTAGCGAGCCAGGAATCTCTCTTCCGCCTCGGGTCGCGCGCCGAATCGACCATCGCCGAAACGCAGGTAAGCCGTGCCGTCTGCCTCAACCTCGACGACAAAATGCTTATCCTCTGCGTGGCTGTTCAGCAGATCACGTTTGGGCGCCCAGATCGCGACGAGCGTCAGGTCAGTGAAGGTCTTCGCTGGCGACGGAGCAAACGATTTGAGCGCGATGGCAGGTTGCAGGTCGCGTACCGGTTGGACGATCGTCGCGCTCGCGGAGGCCGGCGGATTTTTCACGTCGTAGGGCGCAGCTTGTGTTATTGGCGCGCGCGCGAGGCGCGGGCGAAAGCGCGCCGATAAAGGCTGCCTGCGTTGCACGACGCAATGACTCCCGTTGCTCGCCGCCCCGCAAGTTTGAGCTTCAGTTGGAACAGGTAGAGAAAGCGCGGGGTTGGGGCGCGGCGCGTAGTCGGGCGCGAGCGAGCTGGTTATGGTGTAAGGATTGCGCGACTTGTCCTCCGGTTCATCGTCGACAGTTAGACCGTGATCTGCCAGCACGATATTTCCCCACGCGACGCTTACGTCTTGGAAGGCGGTAGTTCCGGCCCGCGAAGAAATGCAAAGCGGGAAGGGAAGCGCGTCTGCAGAATGCCACGTGATCTCGGTCACCGGCGGTCCGATGAACTGCGGTGGCGAGCCGGCGGGCGGAGACTGTTCAGGCGGCGACACCGACCGATGGAGCGGGTCATGGCTGAGCGTCACCTGTGTAAGTCGCACCGCGTGGCGATGTGTCGGGTCTGCGTCTTCTGGCTGACCGGTGTTTGGCCCAAGCACCTCCGCCAGTATCAAAATGTCACCGCTTTTCAAGTTCGATAGATGGCCACTAAGGGTCGCCCGCGTCGCGCCCTTCGGGAGGCAGCAGCGCCCGTCATCCCAGGTATAGAACTTGATCTCGTTGTGCTCTTGATAGAGCGTGATTCCGTGCACCAGCTCGAACACCTCGGGGCGCGCGGTCATCGCTTTGTCGTAATCCGGCGAGTTGTTCGTTATGAGCGAAGCACCGTCGGCCACGCGTGTTAATACCTGTGTTGGCCGGCCCTTGATATCGTTCTCAGGATCTTTTGGATCATCCGGGAATTTCCGTTTCAGCTCGACACCGCTCACGCCGTCCGCGGCAAGCACCTGGACCCACACTCGCGCGTTCGAACCGTCGTGCATGAAGTAATCCACCAGCCGCGCATGCCGTCGCACAGATGCGCGCCGCCGCGCCGTGCGCAGATAGCTCTCGGTTGCCACGGCGTCCTGCTGGTAGCTCAAGTAATCGCCAACGTAGGCGAGCAACTCGACCAACGTGACCCCAAGATCAGCCGGATCGCGCTCCTTCCACTGCGGCATAAGGGCCGCCATTCGGTCGAGCATCAACTGGCGGAAGCTGGCGTAGTCTTTAGCGAGGTAATTAATCTCCGGCTGCTTGACAGGCTCGATGGGGCAGACGCTTGCGGGCTTGCAATCAAAATCACTCGCGCAGCCTGCCTTGAAGGAGAAATCAACCGCGGAGAGGATGGGATCAAAGCCGTCGGGCGGGTCTGCATGCTCGGCGTCCTGCACAAGCCGCAACGTGTACGTCGAGAAGTCACCCGCCTCCTCCACTTCTACAAGCAAAACATTCGCCTGGCTGCCGGGTGGCGAGGTTGGAGGTGAACCCGGAGGAGGTGACCCGATACCGCCGATCGTGACGCCAGTAACGTTGATGTTGCGTATTCGCTCGCCGCCTTCGATGCGGACGTTATCGATTTTCAAAGCGCCGGGTTTTAGATCGTGGATGAAATGAACCAGCAGCTTACGCTGGCGGTCCGCGTACGCATCGGTGGGATTGTCGATCACCTCGAGGAAGTCAATGCCGTTCAGATGCGTCTGATCCTTCACGGCGTTACGGCGACGTTCATCACAACAGAAGTAGATCATTGCCCTGTGCCTCCGCGTGTGAACTGCGCTCGCTGCTGCTCCTGCGTGCGCCGGATGGTGTACTGAATGGAAACCTTCATGGTGGAGTCTTCGGTCTCCACCTGGACCTCATCTACCTGAATCAGATCGCCGAGCCATTGCTGCAGCGACCCCTGCACCAGGAACTGCGTCGCAGCGGCAAGCTCGTCGCTGTTGGGCGCGAAGACCAGTTGCATCAGCCCGCTGCCGAAGGTCGGCCTGTTGACTCGCTCGCCAGGCGCGGTGAAAAGCACCTGCTGGATCAGATCGCGAATGTGGCCGTCGTTATCAACCTCGGCGGTGTGTCCGCGATCGTCAAAATGAAATGGAAAGTCCAGATTCATCGATCCTCACATTCCGGTAGCTCGCGTTTGTGTCATAACGATTAGTAGCGGAGTGCCGGTCGGCACGCACAATGCCTGGCTGTCGAGCAGCAGCAACGGCTGACCGTTAGAAGTAATCCGAGTAGCTGAAGTCACAAACTGTGCGGTCACGCACGGTCCGTTCGCGGCGGGTGGCGGCGGAAGCGCGCATCCGGCGACGACGTATGGCGACGCGATCGTGACCGTCGGTTGTCCGCTGACCGTCACCCGCGGATTCACGACCGTCGGCTGAGCCTGCCCGGCGTGAGAGCATAAAACCGTTGCGCCAAGATGAAGCAGAAATCCCGGCATCGGATGCCTCCTTACTCGATCAAATAACCACGAGCGCTCCGTTATTTATCGTGACCGACGGACCGGCCATGATGATGCTTGCTCCCTTGCCGTTCTGAATATAAATGCCCGTGTCGTTGACAATGATGAACGCTCCGGTCGTGCTCTTGAGCATTATCCCGCCAGTCGGCCCGGGCAGGTCGCTGATGACGATGCTGTTTTGCAGCGCCGTTTGCAAAACGATGTTGGGGCTCGCCGGATTTCCCGCCAGCGCGAGTGCCGGCACCTCTGCTGCCGAGCCGAACCAGCACCCGCTCCAAATTGGGTAATCGGGACTACCTTGCTCGAATTCGACCCAGACGCCCGAGCCGATCTGAGGGATCATGTACGAACCCATCTGCTTTCCGGTGATCGGGAAGCAAGGCATCGCCCAGCTCGATGGGATCAGTCCGCCGATGTCCGGCACCTGCACTTGCAAACGGCCAATCTGCAACGGGTCGACGTTGTTGAGGACCGTCCCGCGATATTTACCGTAGTGCCTCTCGCCGTTGCTGTTCATGCTGGAACCTTTGGTGTAATCGAGACCAGACCGTTCCTGGTCAGCTCGAAGCTCTGTTTCATCTCGCCGCGCTTGATTGTCGTAGTCGTGCTCTTGACGTAGTACAAGCCGTCGAAAGCAGTGCCCACGCCTCGCACGCCTACTAACTGTCGCGCTTTCAACAGGCGCCCGTATCGGACAATATCAAGCGTCCCGTTGCCGGAGACCGCGTCCGCTGATTGTGACGCGACCGCCAACCCGACGCCGATCGCGGCCATCGGAGAGAGCTTCGCCGTTTCCTTGAGCATCGTGATGTTTGTGATCGGCGCGGGTATCGCTCCAAGCGGCGGCTGAAGCGGATTCAACTTCGGAATCGGAATCGGAATCGGAATCTTGGTCAGCGAGTTCTGAATGAAGACGATCGGCAGCACCGTGTCTGCCCCGTTGTAATTGAAGCTGAGAGACTCGACGTTTGTGTGCGCGTCCATATCGAAGTTGAGCGCCGGCTGAGGCACCCCCACTTTTATTTCGGGTCCCCAATACGCTACGTTGGTTCCCGGCACCGGACCGGGATCAATGTAAAAGACATAACCGACGCTGGCGGCCAGCCCCTGGATGTACGCCAGGTCGTTGCCCTCCTGGACCGGAATGCGCTCGACCGGAATCGGCAGATCGGAGAAGAGGCTTGGAATCACCAGAGGGATCATTCCGAACATCGCGTACTTGGCAATGATCAACGCCACCCGCGCTTCGGGCGGCATGGCCGGATAAGGAATCCCGCTGAAGTCGATGAGTGACATTACCTTCGTGAGATCCTCGCCGGTGATCGTCAGGGTCGATTCGCCAGGCTTGCTGCCAGGCGTTACCTGCTGATTCGTCATCACGCCATCCATCAGCACGTTCGGGGTTCCATTGATCGTTGCGATGATGATCACACGGAGCAGCGGAGTGTTTGCTCCGGCGATGAGAAACAAAGTGTGGAGCGGCGAGCGATTGTTCAGCGTGAAGCTGAGCTGAAAGCCGCTGGCGCGGCCCGCCGCAGTTGTGACCTGAACGCTAGTCAGCGCTTCGATGACCGGTTTCGGGACCGGGATCGGTACCACCGGTCCGATCATCAATGTGAGATAAACCCCCTTAAGCATTTGGAGTCCCCGGTATTCCTTCAGGCAGCGTGATTCTCAACCGCCGCCCGACAACTTCAGTCAACTCGTCTGGCCGAATCGCGCCGTTGGCATCGCATATTCGCCAGAACTGTTCCGGATCGCCGAGAAATTGAGCGGCGATATTATCCAGGCGCTCGCCTTCGGTGACCGCGTGTTCAACGAGCAACTCGAACCGTTCCGGCGGGGGAACGATTCGGCGACGAACGTAGACGATGCTCTTGCCATCCGGCGTTTCGAGCGTCACGGTTGCGATGCCGTAGTAACGGCTGGTGATCGCGAACATTTCAACCTCACGGGATTCTGGTTATACCCAGCGCGTTCAGAGTTCCGCCCTGGGCTTTGGTTGCGAGACTTTCCTTCTGTTGGTGATAAGACATAAACAGACTGTTACCTTTGTGATCGAACGGCAGATCGTTGACGCTCAACACGCGCATGCCCAGGCTGACTTTCGCGCGAATCGGATTGAGCGCCGGATCGAACGCTTCTTCGGTGATGCTGAAATCGGTCAATCGAACCGGAATTACTCGATTCTTGCTCCAGATGAAAAGCGCCAGCGGCGTTTCCATTGGCACGATCTCGAGCGTGCCGCTGCTTGCGAGACTGTTGTTCGTTTGAATCTGACTGTTGGCCGGATACACGATCGTCTCGAGCGCTGCAAGCTGCGGGTGAATCCCGGACTGGGCAGCATTCGGATTCTGATCGGGAGCCTCGAGTTGATCGGTAGCGTCTATCTCGACGTCGACCTTGATCGTTTCGACGGGAGGTCCCGTCAGCCGCAACGCCTCCGACCGGTCGCCACCTTCGGCCAGACCCTTTATCTGGAGCGTGCGGCTCAGCGTATCGGGGTTGTATTGAAGCGTAATGATTCTCACTACGGCCGAAGTGTCCGGGTCGATCAAGACGATGCCGCCTTTAACAAGTCGTGGTGAGTTAGGAAAAGTGCTCATCTATAGGTCCTCTCGATCGGCATCGCTCAATTGTCGGCGCGCATCGCCGCTCTTGAGCAACTCGAAGGTTTGCATCGTTACCCCTATTCCTTTACTTCCGGCACCGTTTGGCCCGGCTTAAACTCTTTAGCTTTGATCGCCGCTGCGATCTTGCTGAGCATCGCCTTCTCTTGAGCATCCCAGGCCGCATCGGCGACGCCAGTTAACTCTTCAAACCAATCCTCATATCGTTTCTGGATGCCGGATATTTGCTTGATAATCGCGTCAACGCCGTCCTGGTCCCAACTCTTACCCGACTTTTTTAACGGACTTTTCGCGGTCGGGAGCGCTCCTTCCAGTTCAACTTGTAGCAATCTCGCCAACCGGTCGCGGACTTGATGAGCGATAGCGCGATGTCCCTGCTCGTGAGTGTCGTAGGGTTTGAGCATCGCCGGATCTATCGCCGAGGTGTCGAGAAATCCCGCGGTATTCAGAACCCACGGAAGGCTTGCGCTCACCACCCATATTGAGCCACCCCCGTCGTCCGCTTTGAACGCGACACGGACGTTGGTGCTGAACTTTGCCGCGACATCGGGCGCAACATCGGGTGGAGTCAATTGCTGATCGGTGCAGAGAAACGCCTTAGGCAAGCCTGCTTCTGCTTTCGTCTTGCGGCATTTTTTGAACTCCGACGCATATTCGGACGACGTAACGGGTTTAACAGGCTCGTCTTTGTCTGCGGCTGGAATCTCCACGCGGGTTATCTTCGTGCCCGCCTTCTCAAGTTTCTCGGCAGCTTTGCCGGCCTTTTCGAACTCGGACTTTTCTTTTTTTTCTTTCGGACCAGTTTTTAGCGCGGCGGCGGCAAGCTCTTCCGGCGTCGGGTCTTTCTTCTGCAAGCCTGGTGCGCTTGGAGTCATGGAAATGAGGGAACCTCTGGACAATCCTTCTGCCGCCAAGTCTGCTTCGTGCTCAAAGACGCTATCCCGCGCGCCGATCGGTGTTGGGCCGCCCAGGGCCCCCCGCGTCTCTGATTGCTGGGTCGTATGAGCCAGCTCATGCGCGAGGAGTTTTTGGCCCTTGGAAGAGTGTGGAGCGTACTGGCCGCGAGCGAACACCACGTCCTGTCCGATCGTGTAGGCCAGCGCATTAACCTCGCTGGCACTCTGGGCGGCGCGCTCATCCGTGTGTACTCGCACGCGACTGAAATCATGACCGAGACGCGACTCCATCGATGCGCGTGTCTCAGCATCGAGCGGCTCGCCGGGTGCGCGGACCACATCGCTCACGGTCGAGGGCGCAGGGTGTGCGGCTTCATCCCTGACATGCCCACTGGCCGCCAGCTTCTTCTGCGCGCATTCGACGCATTCACCGGTAACTCCCGCGGGAGCCCCGCACGCGCAGCGGCTTTGTGACAGGTCGAGCCGCGGCAACGAAGCCGGCGACTGTGGAGGCGAATCCTTCGTTAGAGTTTTCGAACGCTTGCTCATTTATCTGTTTGTTAGCTCTCTTACGCTGCCTGACGAATCAACACGTGAAAGATGCTGGCGTTGCCTTTGAAAATCCGGCCGGCATTGTCCGACTTCCTGAGCCTGAGAATGATCTGGGCAAGGCCTCTCGCGGCCTCCTCAGTCATTCCACGATCGACGTGCGACAGCGCAAAGTGTTCGATGGATTCCCTACCGAGTCGAATCGTACTCGCCGACACGCGAACGCCTTGCGAAGTACAACCAACTCGAATCTTGTGATGCGTCGAATCGGGCTTGTCGAACACGGTCCATCGCCAATTTGGCAACGGATCGCCGGCCGGTTCGATCACGTTGATGATCTCTGCGATCTCTTTGACGTGGCGCGGGTGAAAAAGATGGAACCTATCGATTCGGTCAACACGCCTCTTGACAGCGATCGCAATCATCGCGAGCGTCAACGCCGCTGCAGCGGCGAGATGCCAGCGATGCAGCGGGAGAGCTCCGACGATCTCTGGGACTGCGACGCACCAGAGCAGAATGACAGAGATCCACTGAGGTTGTGAGAAACCACACGCGTAGGGCCGGGCTGGGTCTCCCCGCATGAACTCGAAAAAGAATCTGCCGAGATCGTAGCTCACGACATACCAGGCCAATGCCGTACCCGGCGGGTCTCTGCGAATAATGAAGTAACTTCCTACGATCACCACAGCCAGGACCCAAAGCGACTCGACCAACTGGATCGGAAACAGCCGCACGTCGACGTAGTACGGCGTGAACCCGGCATCGGCGTGTTCTTGCCGGTAGCAAACGCCCCAGCGATAAGGCCGACCGTGACAGCATCCGACCATGAAACAACCTACTCGCCCAGAGGACAGGAATACGCCTAGGCCCAAGATCGTAACATCCACGTAAGGCAGCGCTGGCTGGTGCAACAGCCATAACAAGAGCATCGCCACTCCCATCACCGCGATTTCGTGATGGTAATAAATGATTTGCTCTTCACGGGTGATGATCTTGGTAGCCATTACCAGACCGAAGAACGTCAACACCGCGGCATTGATAAGCGCGCCCATTATTACGAGCGACAGCCCCATACGCGTCGCCAGAGTCAGCGCCACAAGTACGGCCAGCGCCAGGCCTGTGTATCCGCAGACCTGGAACACGGACAGTGATCTGTGTAACAGGCGCATTTCCGGTCGGACCAGTTTGTCCAGATCCCGGTTTATACTTTCTTGCATACTTTCTTATCCCCGTACGTCTTCTTGTTAGCTTCCTTCATGGTCATCGTCTCCCCTTGATAAACATCAATGCGCTTACCCTTAATCTTACCGCCGCTATCTTCCGCCACGCGTGATCCGACATCTTCAATCAAAAGCGAAACTTTCTTTGTCTCGTCAGCTGGAATCTTGCTCGTCTTATAAATCTCTTTGGGGTCTACCGCCACAGTCCGTCCCGCGGTCGCGCAAGCGGTGCTCGCCGTCAGCGGGCAAGTGACTTTTTCAAAACAGTCTCCACCGGCGTAGTGGATGTAGTCTCCCGCAATCGACTTCCCGCTTCCTTCCATCTTGACGCCGTACGGGAACTTCTCAGTTTGGAAAAGAAATGTATTACGGAATGTTCCCTTCAAACCGCAGGGGTTTTTTACTGTCGGCTTTTCCGGAAATTCGCCTTCGTTCGCCAACACGTAAGAAGTCACAAAGAAGGTTCCCAGGTCGGTGTACCCCTTTGGGCAGGCCGTCTCTATTGTGTAGGTATGGGATTTCAATTCTTTCTTCTCTGAGGTTTCAACGGTGAACATCCCTTCAGCGAAACCGGGGCGTTCTTTGGCGACGGCTTCTCCGGCGGCCTTGGCCTCCGCTTCAGTCATCGGCTTGTAGTAAACGCCATATTGAGCTTCATCCAGTTTGAAGACCTCCCCTTCAATCTTCGCCGCTTTAAATTTGCCGACGAGCCCATTGGCTTCGGACTCTTTGCCGAAACATTTATCCCAGACCTGATAACCGGCTTTAGGCGTCGCGCATTCAGGGCACTTCATGCTCGGCTTGACGTAGTGGGATTTAGCGATGTCGTTGTACTCGACCGTGACCTCATAATTGCTTCCAAGTTCCTTTCTTTTCTTTTCCGCCTCGGCATCCGCTTCATCTTTGGTGAGCGGGAAGTAGTAAAAAGTCCACATCTTCCCAACCTGCGCCGGCTCCTCTGCTGATATCCGGAGGCGCTTTATGAGTTTGTATTTATCCTCCGCCTCTTTCTTACTGTCATAATCCACCCTCCATCTGGTCCGCGTCTTACCGGCCAACTCGAAATTAAGCTTCGACTCGTCGCAAGGCGAGGCCGCGGGCTGCGGTTGTTGAGTCTGGCCGGCGTCTCTACCTTCTACAACTCCCCCGTCTTCAGCGGGCACTTTCTTAGACGAGTCTACGCAACTGCCGCATCTTGATAGGCGCAGCCCGGATCGCAGGCTCGGCAGAACGTTCGCCGAGACGCGTGATAGCCGGGCGCCGGCTCCCCCCCATAACGCGACGACCGCTCCGATGGCCGACCTGTCGGCGTCATCTTCCAACGAGCCATAGGTGGAATGATCCGAAGGCTTCGGGGCAAGGGCGCCCTGCCCGCCACCCTGTTGAACGACGTGTGCCAGTTCGTGAGCGAGTAAGGCGTCGCCGATTAGGGTTCCCGGCGTGTACTCACCGGCGGCGAAGGCGACGTCATAACCGATGGTGAAGGCGCGGGCGTTGAGACCGGTCGAGAGACGCGCTGCGTCGCTGTCATGGTGAATCCGCACGCGAGAGAAGTCGTAACCGAAAGCGGATTCCATTCGCGTCTTCACGCCGCTGTCCAAAGGCTCGCCAGCGCGAAGTTGATTTTGGACGGCGCGCGGGTCGGAGTCGGCGGTCGAGCTGCCCTCGCGGGCTTTACCTAGCAGGACGCCAGTAGCCGCTCCTGTCGCGCCTGCTTCTCCTTCGGGGCCCATCTGCGCCCCCAGACTGGCCACCGCTCCCTTCTGGTTAGTCGATGGCAAGTCGCTAGCTAAGTCTTCCGGTACGCCGGTAATCTCCCCGGTGTCCGCCCACACGAGCAGGGAGCGACGCAAGCGCTTCACGGCGAGCGGAATATACTCACTGGCGGTGGCGACGCGGTCGGAGCCGGGCGTAAAACGGCGCACAAAGGTCTCGACGTAACTCCCGCTCCGCGTGTAGCCATAGTCAAACCAGTTCGTAATGTACGGACAACTCTGCGCCGTTCGCCCTCTCGTAACGAGGATTTCGTCGGCGGCGGCGTAAATCTCGGCGTTGAGCCGCGCCAGGAAATCACTCTTTCGCATCTGTCCCGGCCCGACACTGGCGCCATCCTCAACTATCAAGCTTCGCGCAGCCGATTTCTCCGTCGGCGTTGCTGTTTGACGCATCGCTTCCTTTCCAGCTTCAGAAGATTGTTCGGAGCGATCGTCCGGAGCGCGTTGAATCGCTAGTCGCATTTGAGAGCTTTCTATTGGCTCCCGCCGAACCGCGCTTGCTGCTTGCAAAGGCTGTGTCACAAGGTTAGCAATTCGGTCCGCTTCTTCTTCGTGCGGTTCCGACGGCACGCGTCCTCTGAGCTTGGTCTGAAGTGTGGGTTTCGTGTTCTGATGCACGCGGATCTGCGAGAAGCTATGTCTGAGAGCTGATGGATTATCGGAGGAATCCGGTAGCGCGATTCTGGAGCCAGTTACGAACCGGCTAATGAGCGTGTCCGGCGATTCACGTCTCGCTGAATAACGCTGCACGTCGATCTTATTTCTCTTGCAGTCCTCGCACTCGGTTTCAATGCTTGATGAGCCACCGCAAGCGCATTTGCGCTGCACAAGGTCAGGCCGGTAGCCTGTTGTCGAAGAATTCCGGCGTGAAGTTTCTTGGGCGGTTCTCATCCTCTAATCCCTTCTTTCACGACTAGGGCGCTCCGGCTCCCTTGTGTTG
Source organism: Blastocatellia bacterium (assembly GCA_036505875.1). Taxonomy (GTDB): domain Bacteria; phylum Acidobacteriota; class Blastocatellia; order UBA7656; family UBA7656; genus Onstottus_A. The sequence goes on from DASXSR010000329.1 coordinate 20,060, forward strand.
TCTGAGCCTATCAAGCATCGTCAGGTATTTCGGTCTCATGCCCTTACTGATGTTTGGAGAGGCTTCGAATAATTTCGTGGCCAGAAGGTCAAGTTGCGAACGCGGGCTGCGCGCGGCCTTATCCTCTTTGAAGAAATCTGGGCCGATGCTCAGCTCGCGCGTCGGTCCTTCTCCCCAATGAGTTGAATCGCGCTCTACCTTTTTCAATTCGACCGGCGCAAAGAGCAGCCGGCTGAGAGGAAACAGTCGATCGTGAATAGCGGCAACTTTGACTTGATCCTTGTCAGTCGGCTGATCCGGTGGCTTGGTCATCTCAAACAGATCAGCAATGCTATCCATCGTTCCTCGATAGTAAGGATTGGTCCAGCGTCCTGCCTTCGTACTTTCGTTGATGGTTTTGTAAAGCGACGCAATTTCCTGCTGTGACCATATCAGCCAGCCCGAAAGCCAGGCGATCGTACGCTCGACTTCTTTGCGTTCTCCTTCAGACAGGAAAGTGTCTCCGATGAACTCCGGGTCGTCGGTTTGTGGCCCGATCTTCGGTTTCTCACCGTTCGCTTCGCGCACGAACAGAACGTAGCTGTCGTTGTTCTTCAGGGCTGTCGCGGTGTCCAGAAAACTGATCAGTCGCTGCCAGTCGTACGCAAAATCTATCGCTCCCTTTCCGGGCGGCGCCGTGCCCCCAGGAGGAAGGTCGATCGTGACGCCGTGGAGTCCTTCGTGAACTAGAGTCAGCGCGCGCTCCTTATCGTCACTCTGCTGCATGAAAGCGGCTGATGCCTTGGTGTCGCACAAAGTCATCAACGCTTTGTCGTCAACGCCGTTGTTGTAAGCTCCCATGTCTGGACTTGCGCAACCGGAATCGCATTCATTGGCGCAGACATGTCCGGGCTTACGATCGGCAGGCTTAGCTCCCTTCGTGCCAATCCGTGTCATCTGAATCTCTATGTGAGTCTTCACTTTGTTCAGATTGGCTTGCACTACTTTGGCGGCCATGTCGTGCTCGGCATCTGCCTTTGTATGGAAATGCGTCCTGAGCAGTTGCTTGGCCTTTTCGGAAAGAGGAGTATTGAGAACGTCAATCGCTGGCTGAAGAATAGGACCGGCGTTTCGCTGGGCGTCGTCAAACTTGCTCGCGTCAGAACAGGCCTGTTCGCCGCCTCCGGAGCAATCTTTCTCGCCCGATGAAGTTTGGCTGGCGGGAACAACCTTGACCTTGCGCCACCTGCGATAATTCCACTGCCCGCGACTCGAGGTTGTATCTTCCACAGGATGACCGGAATCCCCGGGTTCCTGCTTTCCAGTGTGCGCATTAGGCTTCCGTCGCAGGGCCTTGTCAACTTCTTCGTAACGATCGTGCGCCAATTCTTTACCCTTCTTAGGCGGCATGTTCTCGTCTTCGCTGATGAAGCTGTAGAGACGAAGATCCTGTGCAGGCGGGCTCTTCAGATCCTCGATCTTCTCCTGTTGCGAGCCTTCAATGTCCGAGCTGCGCAGATCAAAGAAGATTGAGCCAGGCGCGTTTTCATTCGAAAGACCCCGTATCTCGTAATCGTGCGAGCCGCCGCAGCGCTGAAGTTGCAGACCGGATCTCAAGCGCGGCATCGCATGCTTAGAGAATCGAACGAGGCCACTCTTGAAGCCGCCCAAAGCTGATGCCACGGCGCCCACAGCGGCAACGTCCGCATCTTCTTCAAGCGCATCTGCGCGCCCCCCGCCAGTATTCAAAATCGACTTACTGGAACTCGCCTCCTCGCCTTGCTGAATTACGTGCGCCAACTCGTGCGCAATCAACGCATCGCCGCTCAAAGTGCCTGGTCGGTACTCACCTCCTCCGAATCCAACGTCGCTGCCAATCGTAAAGGCGCGCGCGTTTAAACGCGTGGACAACTGAGCGGCGCGAGCATCGATGTGAACGCGAACGTTGTTGAAATCGTGACCAAACGCACGCTCCATTCGCGACCTGACGCCCGATTCAAGATCCTGCCCCGACCCCAGTTCAGACCGTATCTGTTCGGGGTCGTCAGTTTCTCTTGTTCCACCTTCTCGGGCGTTCGCGTGGACGCCGCCCGTCGCTTGCTCGATCTCACTCGCTACTTCCGAACCAACCTGCCCGATTCCAAGGTGAGATACTTCGGTTGGCTCGAACATTCCCTCCACGGACCGAGTCATGACCTCTTCAGGCACGCCAGTGATCTGTCCTGTCTTCGCCCAGGTTGCCACCGCCTGCAGCACACGCGCCGTCACGAGTGGAATATAGTCGCTCACATTTGTCGTAGCCGCGGCTTCCGGTGCATAGCGACGCAAGGCGCGCTCGGCATGCTCGCTGCTGCGCGTCCGATAGTATCCGATCCGTTTCTCCAGATAAGGACATCCCTCCGTGCTCCGTCCGACACGCGCAA
>DASXSR010000330.1:0-34754 GCA_036505875.1 Blastocatellia bacterium
GTTGGTAGTCTTCCACACACCGCCGCCGACCGAGCCGAAGTAGAACGTGTTAGGCTGGCCGGGCACGCCGCTCACCGCGTTGACTCGCCCGCCGCGAAAAGGTCCGATCATCCGCCAACGCAACCCGGAATAGAGACTCGCGTCATAACGCTGCTGGGCCGCTATCGGCATAGTCACAAAAGCGATAACCAACAGAGCGCCAACGCTCAACGCTGAAAGCACGCGGACGGTAGCTCGGCGAACATCAGACATAAAAGAATTCTCCTCGTCGAATCAGAGTGACAGAATGGCGGTTTGCAGAATAGCACAATCCCGGCGACGGGTCAGCAGGCTGTTTGCTAAGTTGGCAAGTGAAGAGCCGAATTCCAAGAAACCTGTGCCGGGCCGACAACGTCCTCACTTTGGCGGGAACGGGAACTCGCCGGAGGCCGAAGAAACGTCGCGTTCAATTCTTACGCTAGCAGCTAACCGTCAGCAACATCACGCCGCCAACGCTCAGGCGGTAAAGGACGGCGCTCATCAATCGAGTGTTCCCTTTACAGCGGTCTGACCGAAGGGAATTCTTGAGCTGGACAAACAGACGGCAACTATAGTCTGATAACTGCGCTGCGCAGGCATGAATTGCCGACTGTCTACGCGATGAAGCATGTGCGGGTATTGAAGAGAGGACACACATGACTAAAAGCGCGTTGATCGACAGGCGAACATTCATCCAGGGCGCGGCTGTCGGGACGGCGACGATAACCTGGCCACTATGGGCGAACGCTGACACTGGCGATGACCTTGAAGCCATTCGGAAGCAAATCGAGAATCGCCACGATGAAGCCGTTCAGCGACCGCAAGAGTGGGTCCGACAACCGTCAATTGCTGCCCAAACCGCGGCGGCGATGAAGGCTGCGAACTCATGATGCGCCAGCTCAAAGATGCCGGATTCGGCGATCGAGCAGGGATGCCTGCACTCCCAGGTCGGGCCGCAGCCGTTTCCACGTCGCGACTGCCTAAACTCGAGAATTTAAACCGAAAGGAGTTCCCCTATGAAACCGCTAGCGTTGAATGTTTTCGCGGTGTCTATTCTGTGCCTGCTTTGTTGCTCACTGGCGCAAGCGCAGGCATCCAGAACATTTGTATCGGGTGTAGGAAATGACGCCAACCCTTGCAGCCGCACGGCACCGTGCAAGTCCTTCGGGGGCGCGATCTCTAAGACCACAGAGGGCGGAGAGATTGATGCGCTGGATCCTGGGGGCTTTGGCTCGGTTACAATTACCAAATCGTTAACGATTGACGGCGGAACAGGGGCCGGATGGGCCTCAATCCTGGCGAGCGGTACGAACGGCGTAATCGTCAATGTTTCTACTAATCCAACAACTGCTGTGGTGACGCTGCGCCACATTGCAATCAATGGTATTAAAAGCTGCGTGACTGCTGGATGCGCGGGGCTCAACGGCATCAGGTTTCTCGCGGGAAAGAGACTGCACGTTGAAGAGGTCGACGTCTTTGGCTTCGGTACTAACGGTCTGGACGTCAACAATTCGACGACCAATCCTGTTGTGTCTGTCCAGAACTCGACCTTTAGTAACATTACTGGCTCCGGCATTAGTATTACAGCCACGACGACCGTTGCCACAGTCGTTGACAGCACCGCTGTTAAGCAATGTGGGACAGGCGTTTCGTCAGCGGCTAACAGTGTAGTAACGATTCGGAATAGCAACATTGTGCTTAATACGACTGGGGTAAATACTGCCAACGGCTCGCAAACCAACATCACCGGTTCGACATTCGCGAATCATACCACCGGCGTCACTGTCGTTGCGGGTGCGACAATTCGCCTGGACAACAATGTATTTGCGAATAACGCGACGGGGGTGAGCAACAGCGGTACTGCTCAATCTGCCAATAACAACAAGTTCTTTGGCAACACGACAGATGTTAGCGGAAGTGCGCTGACCAACTGCACGGCAACTTGTGTGAAGTAACTGGTCTCCTTGTTATCCTCCGGCTGACAACGCTGGGCGGGAGGGATATTTGACCCTTTCAGGGTCGGATCGGTGGTGTTGCCACCGGCTAGTGAATTAGCCTGCTTTCGAATTGACGTGATACGCATGAACTCGGCGGTATGCCTGCCCCAGCGCAGAGATGTATCACGCAAGCTCACCGGACTTGAGTCCTGATTTGAGCGCAATGATGAGAAGCAGCATTACAGCCGCGGTCAGTATCAACGAGATCGCCGATCCAAACGGCTGATTCAGCTGCGCAAATTGATTCTGAATCAGGTTCCCGATCATTATTGACTTGGCGCCGCCTAAGAGGTCCGGTGTGATAAACGCGCCGAGCGACGGAATGAAGACCAGGACAATTCCGGCAATCAAACCCGGTCGCGACAGCGGCAACGTCACCTTAAGGAAAGTCCAGACCCGATTCGCGCCCAGGTCCTGAGCCGCTTCCAACAATCGTACATCCAACCGGTCGAGCGCCACGTAGATCGGCAAGATCATGAACGGTAATTCACCGTACACCTGTCCGATCAGAACCGCGAAGTCGGTGTAGAGCAGCTTCAATGGGGAGCCGATAAAACCCGCGCTCATTAATGCCGAGTTGATCACGCCTTCGCTCCGAAGCAAGAGGATCCACGCGTAGGTTCGGATCAGGAAGCTCGTCCAAAACGGAATGACCGTCAGCACCAACAGCGGGCGCTTCCAATTCGCACGTGCGCGAAGCGCGAGATAATACGCAACCGGGTAGCTCACAACTGCGCAGAGCAGCGTTGTCGTCGTCGCAATCCAGATGGTTCGCCAATAGGCTCGAAGGTAGAGCGGGTCAAACGCTCGAAGAAAGTTTGCCGGCGTGAGGTGATAGAGAGTCTTGCCGTAAGGTCCGCGTGTCGCCAGGCTGACGATCATCACGATCACCAGTGGAGCAACGACGAGTAGCGCCAGCCATAAGAGGGCAGGCGTCAGCAACAAACCGGTGCGGCTGCTTCCTTTCCTGGTCACAGAAAAACTCTCCGCCACGAAGTCTCCAAGTCACGAAGTCGCTCCAAGCTCTGTGCTCCTTAGTGCCTTTGCGACTTCGTGGCAACCGAATTTGATTACCTCTTCGATACTCTAAAGAGCACGGCTCGGTGACCGGAAGCTTCGGCCTCAATTGTCCGAGTGAGATCGTACCCACGAACTTTCAAGGCATCCTGAAGTAATGGTCCGACCTCGTGCTTGTAACGGATGAGCGCCGCCCAAAATCGATCGTCGTCCAGCGTTTGCCAATCGGCGACGTGCGAAATGCTAAATCTTGAATCTCCCGCGCGGTCCAGATAAAACTGGATCGTATTTCCGATGTTGGCATCTGTAACGTACACTGCGATATTTGCTTGCTCGGACTCCGCTTGGATCATTCCTTCAACAAGAGGCTGCCATGCAATCTTGTCGCGATCAATCATCTCGGTGAACCCGCTCAAACAAGACCAGCCGAGAACCAGAACAATAAGAGCGACCCTCACGCGACGGTCTCGAAGCATGAAAAGGGCTGAAGTTATCAGCAAGAAATAGGCTGGCGCGGCGACGATCAAATACCGAAACGCCCACACTGATTGCGGAAGCGCGCGACTTGCAACAAAGGCGAAAGCTACTGGGCCGAATGCAAACAAGACAAGCCACCAGAATCCGGAGTTATGCTCTTCGCGATCTTGCTGTCTCTTTATCGTTCGCCAACCCCACACAATCACCGGCGCCAGAAATACGAACAGCACAACCCCTGGGCCAAGGATCCTCAATCGATAAGCTAATGGACCGCTCAGGTTCGCGAAATATCCAACGATTTCAGATGCGGCGGGAGGCCGGTTCCAGGCAAAGTCCAACCGGCTGGGATTTTCACGCGCGGCCTTCGCCACCACGTAGACCCACGGAGCGAAGCATAGGCCGAGCAGGGCCGCGCCTGCCGAGAACAGCCTCGCCAGTCTCCGCTTCCAAATCAATAAGCACACAAGCTCAATTATCACGACGAGCCATCCGTAGTAGTGGCTGAAAACGAGCAGAAGATTGACGACCCACAAAGCGGCTTGAATCTTCGGCCCGCCCGTGTCGCTGCAGGCGAGCTTGAAGAAAAGCCACATCGAACAGATCGTGAGCAACAGTACAAGGCTGTACATTCTCAACTCCTGAGCGTGGTTTATCAGAAACCCGTTCACTGCCATCAGGAACAGAGCGAAACTCGACAAATTGGGCTTTAATCCGATCTCTTTGCACAGAAGAACGAAGGGCAGAATGGAGGCGATTGACAGCAACGCCGGAAGAAGCTTGAGCCACAATATTGATTGACCGCCGATGTTGATCCAGACTTTCAGCAGAGCATAAAAAAGTGGCGGATGCGCGACATCTCCGATGACCGATGCGAATAGACTGCGCCAATCTTGCGCAGAGGTCCACAGTGTGAATACTTCGTCTCCGAAAAGTCCGTAGGAAGTAAGATGCCAAAGCCTTGTGGCCGTAAAAGCAAAGCCTGTGAAGATTAACAAAGCGCCCGAGCGCGCGGTGAAGTAAGAAGCGTGGCGGCTGTATGGTGGGCGAAGCGCTTTGCTAGTCTGGCTGGCAATCATAGTCAGATGAACACCGAACATCGCAAATGCTCAGCCAGGCAGTAAGACCGCGCTCTCGGCTTCCCAACTGACGAACACCTTTTGTCCGATGCTGCTCTGCGACGATTGAAAAGGCTGCCGGTTTTGCTCAAGCACCGTGATCACCTGCCCGCCCGGGATCGAGACTCTCCACTGCGTGCTCTCGCCCAAATAAACCGCTGATTCGATCGTGCACGGCAGCGCTTGTTCGAGAGCGTTCGACGAGATGGTGATCTTTTCCGGCCTGACCAGCAAACGCGCGCGCTCACCAGCGGCGATTCCAATTCCGTTTGCATGAACTCGGGCGTCGCCGACGTGGATTACCAGACGGCCGGCGCTCGCCGATTCAACAACGCCTTCAATGACGTTAGAAATGCCGATGAAGCCGGCCACGAACTCCGTAGCCGGTCTCTCGTAGATTTCTTCCGCTCGGCCAAGCTGCTCGATGTGGCCGGCGTTCATCACCGCGATTCGGTCGCTCATCGTCAAGGCCTCTTCTTGATCGTGAGTGACGTAGATGAAGCTTATAGCTAGTCGCTTTTGCAAGCCCTTCAGCTCCAGTTGCATTTGTTTTCTGAGCTTCAAGTCGAGCGCGGCAAGTGGTTCATCGAGCAGCAAGACGCGCGGTTCGAGCACGAGTGCACGGGCAAGCGCGACTCGCTGTTGCTGGCCGCCGGACAACTCGCTTGGCTGACGCTGCTCGAACCCGGAGAGTTGAACCATCTCAAGCGCAACTTCAACTCGGCGCCTGGTCTCCTTGCGCCCGATCCCTCGACGTTCGAGCCCGAAAGCCACGTTGTCCAACACGTTCATATGTGGAAAGAGCGCATAGTGCTGAAAGACAGTCGTAACGTTTCGTTGATAAGGTGGAACGTCGGTTACATCTCGGTTCCCCAGCATTACGCGCCCGGAATCGGGGGTCTCGAATCCGGCGATCATTCGGAGCAAAGTTGTCTTGCCGCAGCCCGATGGTCCGAGCAAAGTCAGAAACTCGGCTCGACGGACCGACAGCGAAACCGAGTCGACGGCGATGACCTCGCCGAAACGCTTACTCACCCTCTGCAATTCGGCTTCGTAAACCTCGTCCATTCTGAAGTGTGCTCCGGCCCTCACCGGCGGGCGGATTATAGCATACGGTGGGCTGGCGATTCGCCGACCGTCTTTTTCGCGCTTGCGCGACGTATCGATTCGTTTGTTGAGTGTCTTATATGTGTACGCGTGCCTACAGCACACAAGCGTCGTATGCAAGGACTTTGTTGATCTAACGGTCATGGAATCTTTTTTGCAGCAAACGTGTTGTGGATTGCGTCTTATAGAATTAGAGGATGAAGCCAGCGAGTTGGGCAAGACAAAGGTAGACGAAAATGAAGATACTAGCTTTTCTCAGAAATCATGGGCATTACTGGGGCATTCCGCATACTCGAAGCAGTGACAACCGATTGATTCAGACTTGCTATGAATGCGGTGCCGAGCGTGAAGTAAAGATCGAGCTACGAGATCTGACGCTCGATGAATTCGCTCGGTCATTGCACGAGGATCATTTGGCAGCATGACATATCTCGTCTGGCATTGCACCAGACGGTTGTTGAGCTCTTTCTAAGAATCTTGGACCCGCGGTGGTTTGAGCCGCAGTCGCTCGATTGCTATAATCCACAGTCATTGCTCGGCCTTGCAGGCTGAAACGGGGTAAAGCGAGGGCCGTCCGAGCCGGGGATTGACTGATGCCGATTAAGAAAGTCGTGCTTGCCAAGCCGCGGGGGTTCTGCGCCGGCGTCGTGCGCGCCATTGATATCGTCGAGCGGGCGCTGGACTTTTTTCCGCCGCCAATCTATGTCTTCCACGAGATAGTCCATAACCGCTATGTAGTCGAAAATCTCAGCACGCGGAACGTCATCTTCGTCGACAGCATCGAAGAAATCCCGGACGGTTCGGTGTGCGTCTTCAGCGCCCACGGCGTTTCTCCTCAGGTTGTCGAGCTCGCGGAGCGCAAGAAGCTGCGTGTGATTGATGCAACGTGCCCGCTCGTTACAAAAGTCCACCTTGAAGCAATCCGATTCACCCGCGACGGTTATTCGCTGGTGCTGATTGGTCATCCCGGTCACGAAGAGGTTGAAGGCACAATGGGCGAAGCGCCGATGCAGCTTGTAAGCTCGGTCGAAGATGTCGCCAGGCTGAAGGTGCCAAACCCGGACCGCGTGATGTACTTGACGCAGACTACGCTCTCGCTTGACGACGTGGCAGAAATCATCGAAGCGCTGAAGCAAAGATTCCCGAGCGTGAAGTCTCCCGCTAAAGACGACATTTGCTACGCGACACAAAACCGACAAAACGCGGTCAAGGAGATGGCGGAGCAGGTCGACGTGCTGTTGGTGGTCGGCTCGCAGAACAGCTCGAACTCTCAGCGGCTTCGCGAAGTGTCTACGGTCGCGGGGACTCCGGCATATCTGGTAAATGACGAAAATGAGATTCGACCCGAATGGCTTAACGGCGCGACAATCGTCGGTGTCACCGCGGGAGCATCGGCGCCCGAAGAACTGGTGATACGAGTCCTCGAACATCTGCGTCTAATGGGCGCCACGGAGTTCGAAGAGCAACGCGGCGAAGACGAAAACGTTCACTTCGCGTTGCCGCAGGAACTGCTGCATCCTGAGAGGCTGATGGCATGACGGCATTCAATCACGGTCCAGCCAGGCTTGCCAGGGTCGACGAGTCGCTGCGCCACAAGGTGCAGCGCGCGATTGAGGCTGCGCAAGCGCACCTTCTTCAGATCCAGCATGCCGACGGCCATTGGTGCGGGGAACTGGAAGGCGACACGATCCTCGAATCTGAATACATTCTGACGATGCGCTTTGTCGGGCGCTCTCGCGAAGATCGCTGTCGCAAAGCCGCAAACTATGTTCGCCAGAAGATGTTGCCCGAAGGCGGATGGGCGATTTACGAAGGCGGGCCTCCTGAAGTGAGCGCATCATCGAAGGCCTATTTCGTCCTCAAGCTGCTGGGCGATTCTTCAGACGCGCCGCACATGAAAAAAGCTCGTCAGGTGATCTGCGATCTTGGCGGGTTGGATGCCTGCAACAGTTTTACGAAGATCTACTTTGCGATCTTCGGGCAGTATCCCTGGGAGCGGTGCCCCGCGGTTCCGCCGGAAATCATCCTGTTGCCAACCTGGGCGCCCATCAACCTTTACGAAATGTCGTCATGGTCGCGCGGCATAGTCGTTCCTCTTTCGGTGATTTGGGCGAGCAAGCCGTACTGCCAGGTGCCCGAGCACGCGAACATCGAAGAGCTCGAGCTGGACAAGTCGGTCAATATGCCGGCGCGTCGCGGCTTTTGGAAGACGGTATTTCACACCACAGACTTTACGCTCAAAGTGCTCGAGCGCAAGCAATGGTCTCCCTCGCGTGAAAAGGCATTGAAGGCTTGCGAGCAGTGGATGATCGAGCACTTCGAAAAGAGTGACGGCATTGGCGCGATTTTCCCGCCGATCATCAATTCGATCATCGCGCTGCGATGTCTAGGTTATGAGAACGATCATCCGCTGACCGCTTCACAAATTCGCGAGCTTGAAAAGCTTGAGATCGAAGACGGCGACACGCTCCGAATCGCGCCGTGCTTTTCTCCGGTGTGGGACACCGCGCTTGCGGTGAATGCGCTGGCAGAATCGGGCTTGCCAGCCGATCATCCGGCCCTACAAAGGGCGGCCGAGTGGATGCTGGATAAAGAGGTAAAAGAAGTCGGCGATTGGAAGGTCAGGAACCCCGAGGGCTCGCCCGGCGGATGGTACTTCGAATACGCGAACGAGTTCTATCCCGATGTGGATGATACGTTTCAGGTGCTGACCGCGCTGAGCAAGGTGCGCTTCCAGGAAGAACAAAGAGAACTGCGCAAGCGCGAAGCGAGGGACCGAGCGCTCGCGTGGGTTCTGACGATGCAGAATAAGGATGGCGGCTGGGGATCATTCGATCGCGATTGCGACGAGCAGTTTCTCACGCAAATTCCATTTGCCGATCACAACGCGATGATCGATCCGTCGACCAGTGACATAACCGCGCGCGGGATCGAAGCTTTCTCAAACCTCGGATTTCGTCGCAATGATCCCGTCGTCCTGAGCGCGCGAGCTTTCCTGGCGAAGGAACAAGAACGCGATGGCTCTTGGTTTGGCCGGTGGGGTTGCAATTATATTTACGGCACATGGCTGGCTTTGCACGGATTGAAGTGCATTGGCGAGGACATGCTGGAACCTCGTTACCAGGCGGCGGGTTGCTGGCTGCGGGCGATTCAGAATGAAGACGGCGGTTGGGGCGAGCTGCCGGCAAGCTACGAGGATCCAGGGAGCAAAGGGCAGGGTCCAAGCACGGCTTCGCAGACTGCGTGGGCGTTGATGGGGTTGATGGCCGCCGAAGATCAAACCGACGGATTGAAACGTGGCATCGAGTACTTGATCAGCACGCAACGGCAAGACGGCTCTTGGAAGGACGATTATTGGACGGGCACCGGCTTTCCGGGCGTGTTTTACTTGCGCTACCATCTTTACGCGGTATATTTTCCGCTGCTCGCGCTTTCGATTTATGACAAACGAATGAAGAAGGATCAGTTCGTAGTCCGGCCTTCAGGCGGAAGTTCGTAAGGCGGCGCGGTTACGGAATGGCGCTACGAACTTCCGCCTGAAGGCCGAACTACAAACGAGAATTGATATGCGATTTCCACTGCACATTACGACGGACGCGATCAAGCACCAGGTCAAGAACGGATTGCGGGGCAACAAGCGCTTCCCAATGGTGCTGATGCTCGAACCGCTTTACACCTGCAATCTCGCGTGTCTGGGCTGCGCGCTCGAGCGGCACACCGGGAAGCTCGAAGATCGAATGAAGCTTGAAGAGTGTTTGAGCGCCGTTGAAGAGTCGCGCGCGCCGATCGTTTCGATCTGCGGCGGCGAACCGACGATCTATCCTGAATTGAAAGGGCTGCTTGAAGGAATCATCGACCGCAACCGCCACATCTACCTTTGCACAAACGCGTTGCTGCTGGACAAGAATCTCTTCGGAAAAGTCGCGCCGAATAAGCGCCTGACGATCAACGTTCACCTGGACGGCTTGCAGAAAACGCATGACCTGGTTTGCGACCGCGCGGGAGTTTTCGACAAAGCGGTCGAGATGATCAAGGAGTCGAAGCGCCTCGGCTATCACGTGACAACCAACACAACCGTCTTTAAAGAAACCGAGATGAGCGAGATCGAAGACCTCTGCAAACTGGTCTCTGATCTGGGCGTCGACGGAATGATGATCTCGCCTGGCTATCACTACGTTTCGGTCGATCGCGACATATTCCTCTCGCGGCGAGAGATTCAAGACAAGTTCAAACAAGTGCTCGAGCTCTCGAAGAAGTATCGTTTGATGTCGACGCCGATGTATCTGGAGTTCACCGCCGGGATGCGCGACTACAACTGTTCGCCCTGGAGCACGGTGACTCGCACGCCGGCGGGTTGGAAAGGCCCGTGCTACCTGATCGGCTTGCAGTATTACCGGACGTGGCACGAGTTTTGGAGCGGGGTGGATTGGCCTTATTGGGAGTCGCGCGAGGACCGGTTGTGTCAGAACTGCATGATGCACAGCGGATTTGAAGCTTCGGCGATGTTCGAGCTTCGAAAGAGCCCGAAGGATATGATGAGAATGGCGGTGTGGAATTTCACGGGATAATTCGCCTATACAGAAATGAAGCAAGATAATGGAGAGACTACACGCGCGGAGTCGAAGCGGATTCGGAGGTTTCGTCGAATAGCGACAGGGCTGCAACTGTCGCTTGCAAACATGGATCTATCTCCCGCTGATCGGCTAGTCATCGATAAACTTCTGCGCAAGGCAAAAAGCGAGATTCGAGAGCCGCAATCAACACTCGGGACGCCATCGACCGGCGCTGTCCAACAGCCTATTGAACAGAAGCGCGACGCCTGCCTCAGAATCACCCATTGGCGGATCAAAAGACAAGAAGCCGAAGCTTCACCAGCAACGAGACCCGGGTGTGGAAGCCGAGTGGAAGAAGCCTTGGATTGAATCCAGTGGCGGACTGTTTGGACTAGGGAAGAGTCGAAGACATTAACGCGAGTCAAGAGTCGGTAAAAGATCGAATAGTGGCGGCGACGCAATCACTTAAGCAAGGACCAAAACCCACATCGTCCCTAAACAAACACCGCTGGCGAGACGTGGAATCGATTCGCGAGCGCGCGAATCTGTTTTGCAGTTAGCTCTCGTTTGCCGCTCAAAACTTCCGACACTGCGCGTTGAGAACCAATCTCCGGCAAATCCGATTCTCTAAGACCGAGCTCCTCCACGAAGAAGCGAAGCATCTCGGGGCCGCTCGGTTCGGGTCCCTTGAAATGTTCTACTTCGTAGGCGTGGACTAACGTGCCGAGCGTATCAAGCAAACCGTAAAGTGGATGGCGCTCGCTTGTCCCAACCTCATCGAGGAGATTGTTCAACCTCTTCACCGCTCGGTCGTATTCGCGTTCGTTGCGAAGGTGGATTTCCCCGCACATAACCAAACACCGTAACCTAGGTCGAGGCTGCGCCGCAACGTAGAACGCCAAGTGGATTGCGTGGTAGAATCAGACTGACTCAAGTCAGGCTGGTACTCAACATGCAACAAGTGCTGAATGAGACGATAGTCCGTACCGAGCGAGGCTTAACCATCGCTGGCACCAGAATCACTATCTACCAGTTGATGGACTATCTGAACGACGGCCAGCCGATCTCGCTTATCAAGGATTTGTTCAAGCTAACTAATGAGCAGATGGATAGCGTATTGAGTTATATTGCAGGACATCGCGAGGAGGTCGAGGCCGAATATCAGGAAGTACTCAAAACCGCCGAAGAGAACCTGGCTTATTGGGAAGAACGAAATCACGAGCGGCTCCTCGCTATTTCAAAACAGCCACCAAGTCCTGGGAAAGAAGCACTCCACGCAAAACTAAAAAAGCGAAAATCAGAACTAGGCATGCCGTGATCACTGTCCTCGTTGATCATAATATCGAAGGTCAGGCTGATTTACTTGTGCGTGCTCTTGTCTCAGAGGGCTGGATTGAGCTGGCTGTGATGCGGCTAGTAACTTTCGCTGATATATCGCTACCCGTCGAGACCTCAGACCGAGTCGTCTGGGAATATGCTCAATCGCACCGGATGGTTCTTCTAACAGCCAACCGCAACAAAGACGACGAGAAATCGCTACAGCGAGCTATCCTTGAACAGAATCGGTCCACGTCGTATCCAGTCGTAACCATCGCTACTCCGAAGCGAATGGTAGAGCACGATTATCGGATTCGGTGTGCAACCGCCCTTGCTGAAATTTGCATGGAAATTGAAAGGTATTTCGGAACGGGCAGACTGTACATTCCCTGAAGTGCTAGCGTTAACTGAACGATCAAATGAGCGTGTTAGTTACAGGAGGAACTGGGTTCGTCGGATCGCATCTAGTTCGGATCCTGCTCGAACGGGGCGAAGAGGTCAGGTGTCTCGTTCGATCATCTAGCCGTCGCGATAATCTCGAAGACCTGTCAGTCGAGTTCGTCATTGGAGACCTTCGCGATCTGGATTCGCTCAAGCGGGCCGCGCGCGGCTGTCATATACTCTACCACTGTGCCGCTGACTATCGCCTCTGGTGCAACGACCCCGCCGAAATGTACGCAGCCAACGTCAAGGGCACGAACAACATTATGCAAGCCGCTTTCGACGAAGGCATCCAACGCGTCGTCTACACAAGCACGGTCGGATGTCTCGGTTTGAACGACAACGGCACGCCCGCCAGCGAGGACACGCCGGTCACGATCGAAGACATGATCGGGCATTACAAACGTAGTAAGTTTCTCGCCGAAGAATTGGCTAGAGACTGGTCGCGCCGCGGTTTGCCCGTTGTCATAGTCAATCCCAGCACTCCGGTCGGCGAACTCGACATCAAGCCTACTCCGACCGGCAAGATAATCGTCGACTTCCTTCGCGGCAAGATGTTCGGCTACGTCGAGACGGGCATGAACCTGATCGACGTGCGCGACTGCGCTGAGGGACACGTGCTCGCCGCGGAAAAGGGCCGGGTTGGCGAGCGCTACATTCTCGGTGGGCCCAACGTTACGCTCAAGGAAATGTTTGATATGCTCGCCAGCGTGTCTGATGTGGCGTCGCCGAAGGTGAAGGTTCCCCACTGGGTTGCCGAGATTTACGCGAGTCTCGAAAACTTCTGGTCAATCAACATCGCGCGTCGCGAGCCAGACGTCCCATTGGAAAGCGTGAAGCTCGCGCGGCACAAGATGTGGTTCGACGCGTCAAAGGCCGTTGCCGAGCTTGGTCTCCGGCAAACCCCAATCGGTGATGCGCTTCAACGCGCCGTCAAATGGTTTCAAGAGCATCGCTATGTCTGACTCCCAGGCTCCAATACTGGTCGTTGCTGCGCTTAGCCTCGAATTGAAGGCACTCAACCGGTCATCTCATCCCGGCCTCGCGCTGCTTGAAACCGGCGAGGGAGTTTCTAACGCCGAGCGCAACCTGGATGCGTGGCTCGAACGTCAAACGCCGCGTGCAGTTTTGAGCATTGGTTTCGCCGGAGCGCTAACACCTTCGCTTCAAGCCGGCGATCTTGTGCTTGCCGCAAAGGTGCGCGACGCCAATGAGACGCCCAGTGATGAGCTTCTCGCGGCTGCGAAACGGGTTAAGATCGATTCACCAGTCTACTTCGGAACTGCGATAACTTCTCACAAAATCCTCTGGCAAGCCGAATCCAAGCGCGCGTTAGCACGCTCGCTCGTCCCGAACGAAATGGCCTTTGTGGATATGGAATCCAAGGCCGTGGCAAGCGTGTGCGCGCAGCGCGGATTGCCGTTCCTGATCGTTCGCGCAATCAGCGATTTGCTCGATGAGGATTTACCGCTCGACTTCAACAAGTACCGCAATCGCGATGGACGGGTCGATCAGGGAAAGGTTATGAGTGCGGCACTGCTCAGGCCGCGCGCCTGGGCAGGCCTCTTCGACCTGCAAAAGCGCTCTGAGCTTTGCGCCAGACGACTGGCCGAGTTTGTCCAGCGCCTGGTTTCCCTTTATAATCGGCAAGTTGAAGCTTAGCTGTAGACTTCTTGTGCTAGACAGAACAGGCGATTGCTGTAGTATAATCCGCCTTCACCTCGGGCAGGAACGCGAAACATACATAACAACAAACCTCAGGAGGACCTAAGAATGGAAGCTGGAAGAGCCAGGGAAAGTGGGGGCGCGCTTGACTATTACTCGAACGAAGGCACCGTCAAGGCTTTCTCTAAGACCATAACCGTCAAGACTCACGAGCGGACCGATTTGATTAACTTGAGCGATGATATTCGCTCATTTGTAGAATCGACCGGAGTCAAGGATGGCTACGTTCAGGTTTCATCTCTCCACACCACCGCAGGTCTGATCATCAACGAGTGGCAAGATGCGCTGCTTTCGGACGTCAAGAACCTCATCGAGGGGATTGTGCCCCGCGATACTTACTACCGGCACAACGATCCGGAGTTTTCAGACTGCGATCGTCACAACGCCGATTCCCACTTGAGGATCGTCGTGCTCGGCCACAGCTTGTCGATACCGATCAGTCAGGGCGAATTGGTGCTGGGTCGTTGGCAGAGCGCGATCCTCACCGAGTTCGACGGCCCCAATCAACGCAAGGTTTTCATGCAGGTGTTTGGAATCTAGCGGAGTATCGTTATGAAGTACAGGGTTGCGCTATACAAGTCGGAGGAAGGTTTCAGCGTTTGGGTCCCCGGTCTGCCCGGGTGCGTCTCGCAAGGGACGACTGAGCAAGAAGCATTGGACAACATTGCCAGTGCCACTAACGATTATCTCTCAGTGATAAGCGAGCAACTCGAAGGCGCGGAAATTCGAGAAATCGAGGTTGCTGCCTAGCAATGCCCAAGCTGCCGGGCGTGAATCATCTCGACGCAATTCGGGCGCTCGAGAAGGCTGGTTCCGAATTGCTCCGGCAAGGTAAACACATCGTAATGACCGACGGTCTCCGGACGGTGACAATCCCGCGCCACAATCCGATCAACGCCTAAACGATGGGACGGATTGTTCAAGATTCTGGTTTAACAGTCGAAGAATTTCGGAAGCTGCGCTGAGTCAATCTTTCCCTATCAGGTCCAATTGAATTAGCTGTTCGTTGCATTCTTATTTCTTTACTCGATGCTTTGTTGAAAAGGGGTCATTTGCAACGAGCCGATCATAATCCGTCAACCTCATATGCTACGGGGCGCTTGCTACGAGTTCTGGGTGTAGGCTTCGGTCTCGCGGTCATAATCGGCAACACCATCGGTGCAGGCATACTGAGCACGCCCGGAACGATTGCCCAACATCTCCCAAACGCCTGGCTGTTCATCGGGGTTTGGGTAGTCGGCGGGCTGTATGCCTTGCTGGGAGCCATCTCAGTCGCCGAGCTTGGAACGATGATCCCGCGTTCGGGCGGGCAGTATGTGTTCGCTCACGACGCGTTGGGCGACTACGCCGGCTTCATCGTCGGGTGGAGCGATTGGATATCCACTTGTGGCGCCTCCTCGTTCATCTCGCTGATCATAGCTCAATATGCTGGGGTGCTGTTTCCCAAGCTGGCCGGTCGATCAACCGCCCTGGCTCTCACAATCGTGGTTGCTTTTGGAATCATTCAGTGGCGCGGAATCCGCTGGGGCAGCGGTGTTCAGAACGTGACGAGTCTCCTTAAAGCCCTGGCCTTCGCGATACTGGTGATCGCCTGCTTTGTGCTCGGAAGCAGCGGCACAGCGTCGAGCAACAGACTCTCGCAGGCGCCACACGGCTTGGGGCTGTTTGTTGCGGTGATCCTTGCCCTTCAAGGGGTGATCTACACCTATGATGGCTGGACCGGTGTCATTTATTTTTCGGAAGAGGTGCGAGATCCCGCGCGTGACATCCCGCGATCGATGTTTGGCGGAGTGCTTTCGGTCATAGCGATCTATCTGCTGGTCAACCTCGCAATTCTTTATGTGCTTCCAATCTCAGAAATCGCTGGCAGCGATCTCGCTTTAGGCAAGGCGGCGGAGACGATTTTTGGATCAAACGGCGACCGCATCTTCAGAAGCTTGATGATTCTCTCGATGCTGAGCGCGGTTAATGCGTGTCAGTTAATGGCGACTCGAGTGCTGTTTGCGATGAGCCGCGACGGCCTCTTTTCGACGAAGGGGGCTCGAGCTAACCAAGGCGGCACTCCAACCGTCGCATTGTTCTTCTCGACGCTTGTCTCGGTTCTGTTCATCCTTACGGGAACAGTTGATCAAGTGCTTGCGGTTGTTGCTTTCTTTTTCGTCGTGAACTACGCAATCTCTTTTTCGGTGGTATTCGTGCTTCGACGGCGCGACGCCAGCCGCGCGAGGCCTTATCGCGCCTGGGGCTATCCGTGGACGACGGGATTCTCGCTGCTTGGCTCGATCGCATTTCTTGCCGGCGCAGTTGCGAGCGACACACGAAACAGCATCTACGCGCTGGTTCTTCTTGGGGCCAGCTATCCGACCTTTCGCTTCACAAAATGGCTTGCCACCCGTGCGTGAGTTGTTTAACTCAACCTAATTAGTCGACGCCTTCTGCGAACGCCATCAATCAGATCACATCTCATCGAGGAACTTGCTGATCAGCTCGAGTCCCTCGCGAAGATAGTCGGCGTTCGACCCGAAACCTATCCGCAAGTATTTGCCCATCAAGAAGTGTTCACCCGGCACGACGAGCACACTTTTTTCTTTTCTGAGCCTCTCGACAAACTCGGTCGAGCCCGCGTCAAGATGGTAACGCAGATACGCAATCGCTCCGGCCTGGGGCGGAACGAAAGAGAACTCGTTTGCTTCGGCCCAATCCCGCAAGATCGGATAATTGGAATTCAAGATTCCTCTGGTGCGATCGAGCAGTCTCGCGCGATTTTCGGGCGTGAGCGCGACTCGCGCCAGCAGATCGCTAAGCGGGCCCGGTCCAATTGTCGTGTAATCGTGATAGGACCACGCGTCGGCGACAAACTCGGGCGTCGATGCGATCCAGCCGACCCTCAAGCCGGGCAGTCCGTAAGCCTTAGACAGGCCGCTCGTCACAATCACCTTTTCGTAGCTGCCCCAGAAGGTCGGCGTAAGATCGCGCTGAAGCTCGGCGCCGCGATATACTTCGTCCGCAAGCACCCACGCGCCCACTCGACGCGCCGCCGCTACGACACGGTCCATCTCGCGCTCGGTCAGGATCGCGCCCGTCGGGTTGTTAGGATTACAGACTGCTATCACCTTTGTCCTCGGCGAAACTGCCCGGTCGAGCGCGTCCAGGTCGGGCGCCCACCGGAGCTCCTCTATCAAAGGGAGCGGTATGATCTCGGCGCGGAATGCGCGAACCAATCCCCACAACTGCATGTAGTTGGGCAGCATCATCACAACTTCATCGCCCGGGTGGGTCAGCATCCACGCAACGAGAAAATTCGCTTCAGCGGTCCCGGTGGTGACGATGACGTTGGCTTCGGTTGCGCCAGGATAGATTGCGGCAATCGCTCTTCGCAGGTCAGTGGTACCGTTCGACTGGCTGTAGCCCAACTCGACGCTGAAAAGTTTTTCGCGCTCATTCGGGTCGGGAATCAGGTATTCGATGGTCGCGGGATGAACGCCGCTTTCGGATAAGTTGTAGCGCACGATGTTCTCCCAGGTCGATTGCATTCGCTCCATCTGGAATTGTTCGAGCTTCATCGTTCTCTCCGTTGATGTCCGATAAGCTTTAGTTTGTCGCGGCCATAATTGTTGCTCGTCTGGAAGGGCGAACGACAAACTGAAGTTTATCGGACATCATCTCCTCGCAAGTCTCGTTCGGCGTAGTCGCAAATCAACCGCTCCGGGTCTTGTTCGTTGAATGCATCCTGGTTCAGCCAGATTCTTATTCGCCCGGCATCGGATTCGCAGATGATCTCATCGTAGCGGACGAAGTGTCCGGTGAGTTGCCCAAACTCATTGAATATGTAAGCCGGGATCAAGGTGCGAATCTCGCTGAATGGAATGATCACACTCGCCTCCGCCACGTTCAGGATGAACAGCATAGAGTGGGAACGCTCAGAGTTCAACCTTTAGGTTCAAATAGGACAGGTTGCTGAACCTTTCTTTATTTGGCTCCCAATTTTGGCATTAAGGAATAATGCCACGGAGGCGGCTTAGTACACCGCGTAGCGGTGACCTATCGATAGTTGGCATCATCGCGATAGCGTCTGACCGCGTAGCGGTCACCTCTCGAGAGAAAGGAAGCGAATCGACCCAGCCGCCATCGGATAGGTGACCGCTGACGCGGTCCAATCATCTCCCTAGCCACGCGAGCTATCGGGAGGTCACCGCTACGCGCTGTAAACCGCCGTTGGTCAATTTCGGGAGAGAAGCTTCCAAGCCGCCGGTCACTCAGTCGTGAATTATGTTCGGCCTGCCCTTAAACTTTTCCAGTGGTCTTTTGAACAGACGCAACTTTGTTATAATCGCTGGTCAATAAACAGGAGGAAATGATGAAACTTCTCTCAATGAAAGTCGAAGGCCATAACCGCGCGGGCATTCTAATTGGAGAAGAGGTCCTCGACGTCACTTCATTCTTTGAGATAGTGGAACCGAAAGGCGAATGGGTCGAAGCCGATTGCGAAAACGTCAGCTTCCACCACCTCGAGGGCGCTTATCGTGATGCCCTCGATGTTTGGCGTCACGGATCCAGGTGCACGGGCCGTATTCTTTCAAAGATCGAATCGGCGGCCGGGCTGGTGGACGAGTTGAGAGCGACGGGCTCACTGGCTCCGGTTTCGGCGGTCAAACTCAATCCTCCGATCATCGCACCGGGAAAGATACTGGCTGTCGGCTTGAATTACGCCGCGCACGCGGCCGAGCAAAACGCCAAGCCGCAAGAGTTTCCGCTGATCTTTTCAAAATGCGTCACAGCATTGATCGGCCCGCGTGATGAAATCCTGCTCCCGCGAATCAGCGACAAGATCGACTACGAAGCCGAGCTTGCGGTAGTCATCGGCAAGCGAGCCAAGTCGGTGAGCGCAGCGGATGCGCTGGATTACGTAGCGGGCTACACGATGATGAACGACGTGACGGCCCGCGACCTTCAAAGCCGCGAGCGCCAGTGGGTTCGCGCAAAAGGCTTGGACACATTCGCTCCTTGCGGCCCTTGGCTGGTTACGGCCGATGAGCTCGGCGATCCTCACACGCTCGACGTCGAGCTGAGAGTGAACGGCGAAGTGAGACAGCACTCAAACACCGATGATCTGATTTACAAGGTTCCTCAGTTGATCGAGTTCATCTCACAAGACCTGACGCTCGAGCCAGGCGACATCATTTCGACCGGAACTCCAGGAGGCGTGGGAGTGTTTATGAATCCGCCCATATTCCTGAAAGCCGGTGACGTTATCGACGTCACCATCGAGCGCATCGGGACGCTTCGAAATCCTGTCTCCGCAGGAAACGACTAGAGCTCTATGAGGCGTCAGGAAAGCTTGGCGCATAGAAACGAGTCTGAAAAGGTTCTCAATAATCACAAGACAAACGCGCGACGAACGACGGTTACCATCAAGTCGAGGAACTAAGAAATGGACATCAAGAGAAGTGGCTCGCAGCCTTCCGGCAAAGGACCGGTCGAGTACTTTACCGGCACTGTTCGCATTGATCCCTTGTTCCAGGCACCCGACCCGGCGCGCGCGCTCAGCGTCAGTGTCACGTTCGAGCCGGGAGCTCGGACAGCATGGCACACCCATCCGCTGGGCCAGACCCTGATCGTGACATCCGGCTGCGGGTTCGTACAGAGCTGGGGAGGACCGGTCGAGAGAATTCGGCCGGGCGACGTCGTCTGGTGCCCGCCCGGTGAGAAGCATTGGCACGGCGCCACACCGACAACGGCGCTGACCCACATCGCTATTGTGGAACAGCTCGCCGGCAAGACCGTCGATTGGATGGAGAAGGTCAGCGACGAACAGTACCGAGCGGGATTAACGGACGGATAGAGGAAACAATCCTGAGGAACGTCTGATTCATCACAGACGCGCCAGCAGACATCGCAACATGTCAGAGCTCGCCGAATGGAACAGCTTCTACGTAATCGTCGGCTCATCTGCCGGCGCGCTGATCGGGTTGCAGTTCGTCGTTCTTACTCTCGTCGCGCAAAGGCCGTCATTACGTGCGCCGGAAGCCGGCGCCGCATTTGCGACACCGAGCGTCGTTCATTTCGGAGTCGTGCTTTTGCTGGCAGCCGTTGCGAGCGCCCCATGGCATGCGATCAGAGTTGTCGCAGTTTCTTGGGGATTGGTAGGTCTCGGTGGGTTAGTATACACCGTCGTCGTGACTCGGCGTCTAAGAAAGCAAACCGTCTACCGGCCCGTATTCGAGGACTGGTTATTCCATGTCGTGCTTCCATTTGCAGCATACACGATGCTGGTTGGATCGGGTTTGGTGGCTCTCTCCCGTATGCGGCCAGCCCTGTTCGTCCTTGGCGCCGCGACAGTGCTGCTTCTTTTTGTTGGCATTCACAATGCCTGGGACGCAATCACGTACCACGTCTTTGTTCAGAGAAGGGAACAGCCAGATGCTGAACGGCATCGCTGAGGAGCCATCGAGATCAAGGAGAAACTCGATCTCTAACTTTTTGGCTGCTCCGCTTAGGTGAGCGTGAAGAGTCGGTCATGAGAATTTGGGAAATCTTTAATTCAAAGCTCAGCCCAACACCTCAATGAATCGAGCCATCAAAGAGAAGAATGGGCATTCACCGCCCAAATCCGCTTTCGGTCACACTCGCTAACCGCGTCGCTAGCGACTGAATTTGACAAGCGTCGCCGAGGAGAAATAGCATGCGTCCGGGGAACGCAGAAAGGCCAGGGTATGAAGATTTATGATGTGACGGTCCCTCTATCACAAGAACTTGTTGTTTATCCCGGCGATCCAAAGGTTAAGATCAATCGCAGAAAGAGAATTAACGAAGCCGACTCGAAATACAACTTGAGTCGTTACTCCTTCGGCTCGCATTCAGGAACGCACGTCGATCCGCCGTTTCACCTTATTGAAGAAGGCCTCACCGCCGACAAGCTTCCTCTCGAATTGTTGATCGGGCGCGCACGAGTGGTCGAGACTACCGCTTCCTGCATCGATGAAGCGGCACTCGAGGACTTCGATTTCACAGCCGACGTCCGCGTTTTGTTCAAGACGCGCAACTCATACCTGTGGAACCAGAAGAATTTCGTTAAAGACTACGTTTACATATCGCCCGGCGCGGCCCGTTCGCTGGTCAACGATGGAATCAAGGTGGTTGGGATTGATTACTTGTCGGTCGAGAAGTTCGATGGTGAGCCCGAGACGCACACAGCACTCCTGGGCGCAGGCACGATAATCATCGAAGGACTCGACCTGCGCGAGGTGGAACCCGGCGATTACGAGATGATCTGTCTGCCGCTCAAGATAAAGGACGGCGATGGCGCGCCAGCTCGGGTCGTCCTTAGGCAGAATTGAGACAACAGTCCGTGGTCCGTTGTCAGTAGTCCGTAGCAGCTACTGACTACTGACTACTGACCACGGACTACTGACCACGGACTACGGACTCTTTCTCATGAAAGACGCGGAACTCGTCAATCTGGTTTCGGTCAACCGAGTGTTCGGCGTAGTGCGTGCGAAGTCCGCCGAGTCGGCATTGCGTGCAGCAGAAGCCGCGATCGTCGGAGGAATCAAGCTGATCGAGGTGACTCTGGGCACACCCGGGGGCTTCAGGGTCGTCTCGGACTTGCGACATCGGTACGGTGACCGCGCGACCGTGGGCGCGGGATCAGTCACGAATCACGATCAGATGGACCGGGCCATCAAGAGCGGCGCGCAATTCATATCGATGCCGCACACCAGCGCCGCACTTGTCGACGCTTGCCGGCGCGCATTGGTCCCTCCGATTATCGGAGCGCTCACTCCCACGGAACTCGCAACCGCCTGGTCGATGGGCGTTCCGCTGGTGACATTGTTTCCGGCGTCGCTGCTAGGCGGCCCGGAATACGTCGCCGCGCTGACATCCCGGATCAATGATGTGCGGCTTGTTGTCTCAGGTGGGGTCGGCTCTGAGAACATCGTCGATTACTTCGACGCCGGCGCCTTTGCGATCGCGGTCGGAGGCCGACTGTTCACCGGCGGCGATCTGAAGAACGAGAACTATGCCGCGATCGCCGAACGCGCACGAGGAATAACCAGGCTTGCCGGCGTTGCCTAACCTCCTTCGCGTGTTAACCATTGCGTCGCCCGACACACGAAATCCGTAAAGAATTGCGTGGGCAACCTTTCATCTTCGAGGCGTAACTTGTAATAATCGGCGCATTTCGGATCAGCAACACCACCGGAGCTGCGCGGCACAAACGTTGCCCTTGTGATGACTGCGGCCGAGTGCCGCAGATTTTTCAGCGGAAGGGGAGAACTCAAAATGCTTACATTAACCAAGAAAGTATGCGCCGCAACGTTGGGGTTGACGCTGTTGCTGGCTGCGAGCTCGATCGCAAATGCCCAGTCCAGATTCGGCGGCAGCATGTCGACTAAAGAAAAGGCCGCTTACATCGGTGGCGGAGCTGCGGCGGGCGCGGTGCTTGGCGGATTGCTCGGCGGCAAGCGTGGCGCGGTGCTCGGCGGATTGCTCGGCGCGGGCGGTGGCGCCGGCTATGTTTATTACAAAGGCAGGCAAGAAGAGCAACGCTACGGTCGGTACTACGGTTATCGCGACTACGATTACCGCGGCTATGACAATCGAGGCGGGTATGACTATCGCGGCTATAACGACCGTCGAGTTTACGACGATCGGTACTCTCGCGACTACCGCAGCAATGATCGTTGCCGCAACAGCTTTCGACGCTAATAACCAGCCAATTTGGAGTGCGGGGGCGAGTCTTCGAGACCCCACTATATCTTACACGGCTCAGCCAAAGCGGGGTCTCGAAGACTCGCCCCCGCACTCCATCCAAATAGGTTTCGCTCAGGATTTCTTCCTATTGCTTACCGTCCTTAGCAGCAGACTTTTGAGCCTCACTTCATCATCGCTTTGGAGTTCAAGCCGAGCCGCATAGATCGGCACATCGCCGAGAGTCAGTCCTTCAATTCTCACAGCGTCCTTTTCGGTCGTCAATACTGCATCGGCTCCTGAGTCGGTCGCAGCGCGGTTGATTCGTTCCAAGTCCGCTTGCGTGAAAGGGTGGTGGTCCGGGAAGAAGCTCTCGCTTACGATGTTAATGTTCGCTTGTAGAATATCTTCCGCGAACGCTTGTGGGTTGGCGACGCCGCAAGCCACGGCGACATTCCATCCTGAGAAGTTCTTGACGTCATAAACCTCACCGGTTGCCAGATGACGAAGCTCGGTAATGGTCGAAAAGAAATACATCACTGGCACTTTGTCACCGCAGTAGTATTTTATGATCGCGTTAACCTGTCCTTGATCGAACGGCCGGTCTGCGCGAGTGACGATTACCGCGTCAGCTCTCTTGATTCCGTACAATGGCTCGCGCAACCGGCCAAACGGCGGCATCGCAAACCCGCCAAACGGGTCGGTCGCGTCGATCAACAAGATGTTCAGGTTGCGGGAGAGCGCCAGGTGCTGGTATCCATCATCGAGCACCAAGGCTTGCGATCCAAGGCGGCGCTCGGCCCACAGCCCGGCTTCTTGCCTGTCCTTGTTCACGATGATTGGAACTTCGGGGAGAGACCGTGCAAGCATCATCGGCTCATCCCCAAATTCGCGATAAGACGCCGCGGTTTGTTGTTGACTAGTGTCATTCAAGACCCGCATGCCCGAGGACCTGCGCGCGTAACCTCGCGTCAAGATCGCGACCGAGTAGTCCTCTGACTTGAGATAGCGCGCAATGTAGCCGACGATCGGCGTCTTGCCAGTGCCGCCCATCGTCAAATTGCCGACACTGATTACGGTTGCATCTAGCCGTTTTGGCTTCAGATAATCAGTCTCGTAAGCGGCGACGCGCAGCCGAACCGCAAGCTCATAGAGCTTCGCCAGTGGCCACAAGACGGCGCGCTTCAATTTGTCGAGGGCATAGTTCATCGAGCTACGGTAAGATAGATTCCGGGAAGATTGCGCGGCCAAAGGTCGCACAGAATTTTGCTAAGCACTGGACTCACAAACGGGCTGGTCCAACAATTTCTTAATCGCCTCAATGGTGCAAGCAGTCGCGCCTCGGTTGGCGAGCAAAATATCGCGAGCTCGCTCTCCGATCGCCCGCGCTCGTTCTTCATCGGATAGCAAACTGGCAAACTCGCCGGCCAGCATCTTGACGATTGCGGCTTCGCTTGGAGTTATCTGCACCAGAGCATGCGCGCGTTTGAAATCCGAAACGATCTCTCGAAAGTTGTCTGTGTAAGGGCCGACAACTATGGGTTTTGCGAAAGCCGCCGGCTCGATTATGTTGTGTCCCCCGCGCGGAACCAGACTTCCTCCAACAAACACGACTGCGGCGAACCGGTAGACAGAGGCCAACTCACCGATCGAGTCGAGCAGTAGTACGTCTTCGCTTGAGCTTGGTTCGACTGCGACAGCCGCCCGAGAAGCGCCAACTTCACCGACCGCGCTTGCGCTCAACTGCGAGCGGCGCGCGAATGTAAACCCCGATCTTGATATTAGGCTCGCGACTTCCTCGAAACGCTCCGGGTGACGAGGTGCAATTAGCAATCGTGTGTCTTGAAGACCGCTCTCCCGGCGCACTTCTCGCAAGACGGCCAGGAGTATCTCTTCCTCGCCGTTCGAGGTGCTGCCTGCGACTATCAAGCGAGACGATAACGATAACCCAAATCGACGATCAATCTCTTGACAGGGATTAGGGATTGGCGGTTGGGGGTTAGCGTCTGTCCTTTCACTAACCCCCATCCCCCATCCCCCGACCCCCAACACATCGTATTTGAGATTGCCGCAGATAAGAACGCGATCAGCTTGCGCTCCAAGCTCACGTGCGCGCTGGGCGTCGGCTTCCGATTGCATCACCATAAACGATAAATCATGTATCACCGCTTTGATGAGAGGTCCAAGTAGCCGGTATCGATCGAATGACCGCCGGGAGATTCTGCCGTTGGCTAGAATCGTCACCACGCCGCTCCCCCGGCACTCTCGCAGGAAGTTAGGCCACAATTCAGTCTCTAGTATTATCACTGCCGAAGGCCTGACCCAATTGATGGCGCGCCGCACTGCGAACTTCCAATCGAACGGAAAATAGAATATGGCGTCTAACAAGTGTGGCTGTGACTGCGCGAGCCTTTGGCCCGTAAGCGTTGTGGTGGATACGACTAGACGAGACTCAGGCCAACAAACCTTGATTTGCTTTATCAGCGGCCGCGCAGCCAGAAACTCGCCGACCGAAACGGCGTGCAGCCAGATGGTTCGGCGGCCGTCCGCGCGTGCGGCTTCCGGAAGCCAGCCAAGGCGCTGTTTAAAACTGCCGGCATACTTGCCGTGACGGAAGGCTTGATAAAGGAAATGAGGCAGCAGGATGAGAAACAGAAGCCCAAGAGCGAAGCTGTAAAGAAAGTACATGCTTGAGGTTAGCGCGTGCCGTACGACCTGAAACCGGTTCTTGGAGCCTGTTTCAGGGTTTGCCCTTGAAAGCGTGGATGCCCACGTGGTTCACCGGCGCCTCTGATCACCTCGCGCGTTCGAGATAGACGCCCTTCGACGGATCGACCCGAACGCGATCACCTTCCTTGATGAACGGGGGTACTTGCACGGTCACGCCCGTCTCGAGCTTCGCGGGCTTGGGGCTGTTGGAAGCGGTCGCGCCCTTCAGCTCCGGCGGCGTCTCGACGACAGTAAGCTCGACCGCCGGCGGAAGCTCAACTCCGATCGGCGCGGCCTCGAAGAACTCGACTTGAATCTTCGTGCCGGCTACCAGGTAATTAATTGCGTCGCCAAGCGATTCGTTGTCGAGCGCGATCTGATCGTAAGTCTCTGTGTTCATGAAGTGATGCATCTCGCCGTCGGAGTAGAGGAATTCCATCTCATGCTCTTCGAGGGACGCGCGTTCGATGTTCTCGGTCGAACTGAATCGAACTTCAGTCGACGAGCCATTCTTGAGATTCCGAAGTTTCGCCTGAACGAAAGCGCGAAGATTGCCTGGCGTGCGATGTTGGAAATCCAGGACGCGGTGCGGCGCGCCGTTGTAAATAATTATCATCCCGCGCCGTATGTCGTTTGCTTGCATGTAGTTTAATTCCCTTCGAGTGTCAGTATGTCACGAATCAGGCCAATGGGCCAACGGAACAGAATAAGAGATCCGCAGCACAACTCGCAAGTGTGCCTTGGGAGCGCGTCACGATTTTGCGGTAAATCCCACCCGCTCCCGTGGGTGGAATTCCCAGAGCAATTCTGGCGACGTTCTTTGTAGGCGGCGCTTGAATGTTCCACTCACTGCCGTGGGTGGCATTGCTCAAAAAGAGGACGCGCATCCGTATGTCTTCATACCATTGAGCGCAGTGCGAGGTTCTCATTTATCAAGCAGTCCTCGATACGACAGCTCTCCATCGACTATCCGCGCCGCCGATGTGTAACGATGCGTTTCGGTCTTGTGAGGAGCGAGAATGTGAATAACTTCGACGCCCCTGGCCTTTAGATAATCGGATATCATAGAGCGATGACAGCGCCACCATACAGCCTCGGCGCACATGATCGCGACATGTCTCGCCCGCGCCACATTCAGCAATCGCTCGATGCCCGATCGGAAATCTTCTGTTTCCATATAGTCGGCGTATCCTCGAAACGCTTCGTTCCGCCACGCCGTGTTGTGCGAATCCTTACGCGCACGCCGACGACCGCCAAGCTCAGGCAACGAAAGGTACTCAATGCCGACCGACTCTAGAGAGTTTGAAAGCTCGCGTTTGTTGAATTGAGGATACCTTCTCGAACCGGGAAAGCTTCGAACGTCAACAACCGCCTCGATGCTCTGAGAGGCTAGCGCTTTGATGAATTCGCCTATCGAACGCGTCGAGTGACCTACCGTCCAGATCGTCTTTGATTTCATAACCGTTTCGGCGACTTGCGAAATCTATGGCTTCAAGCGTAATGTTCGCGTCACCACGTAGCAAGAAGACGCACGCTAATTAAACCAAGACCAAGCGGAGGACGCGATGGCAAAGCGAATAATCATTGGTGGGATCATCGGTGGGATCGTGATGTTTTTCTGGGGGTTTGTTTCTCACGTGCTGCTCCCGATCGGCTCAGCCGGGTTCAAGGGTCTGCCTAATGAGGAAGTAACCCTCAAAGCGCTGAAGGAGAACATCAAGGAGCCGGGCCTCTACATTTTCCCCGGCTTCGAGTTGATGAAGGGCTCAAAGGAGCAACAACGCGAAGCAGAGGAGCTTTGGAAGCGGGGTCCGAACGGGATCATGGCTTACAATCCGACGGGAAGCGACACGATGTCGGGGAAGCAGATTGCCATTGAAGGGCTGAGTGACATCATCTGCGCGTTGATCGCAGCACTTATCCTGGCAAAGGCGGTGGGCGGTTTGGGCGGCGTCTTGAGCAAAGCATTGTTTGTGGCGCTGATTGGAGTGGCGGCGAGCATCGCGATCGATCTGTCATACTGGAACTGGTACGGATTCCCTGGGGTTTACTTCGCGGCGCAGTTCGTTGATCAAGTGGTGGGATTCTTTCTCGCCGGCATTGTGCTGGCGTTGTTTATCAAGAAACCGGCGAGTTAAGCAGATCATTGGCACAGGACCCGACCTCGTGCTGCGGACCTGTCAGTTAGAGTGCTTCTGTCGAGAGGCAGCATCTTGCTTGCTCTGTCCGAATTGTTCATGATTCGAAATCAAGCAGGCAAGGGTGCCGCACTCCGAGGCAAATGAGGTTAATCATGAAGAGAACTGTACTACACGCGTGCTTGGTCTTGATGAGTATTGTTGTATCGGCCGCGGTGGCTCAACAGCCGCGTCGCATGCAGCTCGACGATCTTGGGCGGATCGTGCGCGTGTCGGATCCGCAAATCGCGCCCGATGGCAAATCCATCGTCGTCGTGGTCGGCCGGGCTAACTACGAAGAGAATCGCTACGACGCAGAACTCGTCTCGATCGACGTTGCGACGGGTAACCAACACACGCTGACTCACGAGCGCCGAAGCCTCAGCCATCCAAGGTTCTCACCCAACGGCGATCGACTCGCGTTTCTTGCAAGCGCCGCAGTCGCGAGCGGGCAGCAGCCGCGCGCGCAGATCTTTGTGATGCCGATGAGCGGCGGCGACGCCCATCGCCTCACAAGCGCGCCTAAAGGCGTTCAGCAATTCACGTGGTCCCCAGACGGCCGCACGATAGCTTACGCCACGGAAGACGAGCCTGAGAAAAAGACTGGGCCCGAGCGCTTTAACGATTCGTTCGAAGTCGGCAATGATGACTTTCTGATTCAATCTCAAGCCTTACCGACGCACGCGTGGCTCGTGCCGGCCGACGGCGGAGACGCTCGACGGCTGACGTCCGGCCCGTGGAGTATTCCGATCAACCACCCACCTGGCGCGCCCGCGTCTCCGCTAGCCTGGTCGCCCGATGGCAAGTCGATCGTACTCATAAAGCTGCCGACGCCGCACTCGGGCGATGCGCGCGACGCGACTGTTCAGATTCTGGATGTTGCGACGGGGCGAATGCGGGGACTCACCGGGCGTGAGCGACTCGAAGGTCAACCGACGTTTTCGCCTGACGGTTCGCAGATAGTTTACTGGCAGCCGCGCGATGCCGACTCCACCGGCAACGTCAACGAGGTCCATGTTTCGCCGTCAAGTGGCGGCGCTGGAAGAAGCATCACGCGCGCGCTTGATCGCAACATCGCGAGATCGATCTGGATGCCGGATGGGAAATCTCTGCTGATCGGCGCAAACGATGGCACGCGAGTTTCGCTCTGGGTACAACCGCTCGACGGACCGGCGCGCAAGCTCGATCTTGGTAGGCTAAGCCCGTCGTCTTCATTCTGGGTTGACGTTGCCGTCGGAAAAGACAGCTCGATCGCGTTCACCGCGACCGATCCGTCGCGTCCGGCTGAGCTCTACTACATGTCGTCGCCAACCGCGACGCCGAAGCGGTTGACCAGGTTGAACGTGGAGGTTGGTTCGCTCGCGCTTGGAAGAACTGAGGTGGTCTCGTGGCAATCGGACGGCTTCACACACAACGGTCTCGTCACCTATCCGCCCGATTTCTCCAGCAGCCAAAAGTATCCGCTGGTGCTCGTGATACACGGAGGTCCAACCGCCGCGTCTCTTGAGACGTTCTCATCGCAAGCGCAGCTTATGGCGGCGAAAGGTTGGATCGTCTTCCAACCGAACTATCGAGGCAGCGATCAAATCGGCAACGTGTATCAGCACGCGATCGTCGGCGACGCGGGCGCCGGGCCGGGCCGCGATGTGATGGCCGGCGTCGAGACTTTGAAGAAGCGCGGCTTCATCGACACGACTCGAATCGCGGTGTCGGGTTGGTCGTACGGCGGTTACATGACGACATGGTTGATCGGGAACTACTCGGGCTGGCGAGTAGCAGTTGCGGGCGCGGCGGTGACCGACTGGCTTGATCAATACAATCTTGGCGACTCGAACGTGCGACGAGGCGCCGGCTTTGGCGGCTCACCCTGGACCGATCCAAAGCGCATGCAGTCTTACATGGAGCAGTCGCCGATCAGCTACGCCTCCAAGATTCGAACGCCGACTCTTGTGATGACCAACACTCAGGACTTCCGGGTTACGCCCACGCAGTCGTTCAAGCTGTATCACGCGCTGAAAGACAACGGGGTGCCGACGAAGTTCATTGCGTATCCGATCTACGGGCACAACGCCGGTGATCCTGTGCGGCAACGCGACGTGCAACGGCGATGGATGGAGTGGATCGAGCAATACTTTCGCGAGCCGGTTTCGAATGGACAGTAGCGAGGCTGGAGTGCGCTCCCGACAAAGTTACTAAGACTTATCAATCAAGGCTTCGTTAAGCGAGCCTGTGCGGTAGCCTTCGAGATCAAGCGTAACGTACTTGAAGCCGAGGGCCTTGAGCGCCGCTGACATTCGCCGCGCCATCTCCGGATTCAAGGCGCGCGAAAGTTCTTCTTCCGCTACCTCGATGCGCGCCACTTCGCCGTGGTGTCGAACTCGAACCTGTCGAAAGCCAAGTTCCTTCAGGGCCATCTCTGCTTTGTCTATCATTGAAAGTTTTTCTAACGTTACTATCTGCCCGTAAGGCACTCGCGACGACAGACAAGCGGATGCAGGTTGGTCCCATGTCGCCAGTCCGGCCCGTCGCGACAACTCGCGAATGTCTGATTTGGTCATCGAGCACTCCAGCAGAGGCGAGCGCACGCCGCGCTCTCGAGCCGCTTGTCTGCCTGGCCGGTAGTCGCCTACGTCGTCGGCATTGGTCCCATCGCAGATCACATCGAATCCGCGTTCGCGCGCAAGCAACGCGAGCTTGCTGTACAGCTCCGATTTGCAGTAGTAACACCGGTTCGCGGGATTGCTTGTGTAGTTAGGATCATCGAATTCTTCGGTGAATACGACTTCGTGCTTGAGACCGAAACGACTGGTAAGCTCGTCGGCCATCTCGCGCTGGAAGGTTGGATATGACGCGCTGTCGCCGGTGACCGCGAGCGAACGCTCGCCAAGTTCCTGGTTTGCTACGAAAGCGAGGTACGCGCTGTCGACCCCGCCCGAGAATGCGACTATGACGGAGCGAAGGCTTCGCAGCAGCTCTCGTAGCTTGAGCTCTTTTGCTTCAGGGAGTAGCTTCGTCGTCTGAGATTCTGCTTCGGTAATCACGCATTTATGGTACATGGCAGAGCAACTAGCGGCAAATCGTTACTCTTTGCCCTCTTTGTTGCGCCGGTGACTGATGATGTACTCGTGCGCGAAAGTTTTCAGGACCGGACTCGTCAAACCGATTTTCGTTGCTTCGTCGAGCGCCCTGTCTTCAAGCCAACCTTGGTCGACGACTCGGTAGATCATCCAAAACGCGCCCACTCGATTGGCGCTTCCGCAATGGATCAACATCGGCTGGTTGCTCTTGTCTTTCACCGCATTGATGAAGTCATCGACTTGTTCAGGCTTAGGCGCGCTGGAGACAACCGGAATGTTGATAAATCGCAACCCCGCCTTCTCAACCATTTCCTTTTCATGACCGAGATCGATGTTTTCAGAGTTCGTTCGTAAGCTCAACACCGAGCGGTAGCCATTTTGTGCAAGCTTCGAATACGCCGAATCCTTTGGCTGTCCGGCAGTCGCGAAGCGCTCGTCAACACAGAGCAGATGAGGCACATCCTCTTTCAGCTCGTTTTGAATCTTGTCCAGGTTCTCTCGCTGCTGTCCGATAGTTGCGGCAGAGGTCGTAACTAACTGCGCGACAATTGCGATTGCTAGAATGGACTTACTCATCTCTGGCCCTCCTAATCTCGGTGCCGCGAGCGGTAGCGAGGGTGGCGCGACGCGAACGTCGCCGCTCGCTGCCGCTCGCGGTACTGAAAGCAATTGATATAATCGCAAGACGAGGACGTTTCATCAATGCCGCTGCACAAAACTGAAGCCTTCGTGTTGCGCACGTACGCGCTGAAAGAGGCCGACAAGATTTGCGTGTTTTTCACAAAAGACAATGGCAAGTTGCGCGGCGTCGCACACGGCGCGCGGAAGCTCAGAAGCCGCTTCGGCTCAGCGCTCGAACCGTTCACCGAAGTAGCCTTGACTTATTACCAAAAAGAAGCGCGCGAGTTGGTCAGCATTTCAACGTGTGACATCCTGCGATCGCACTTTGAACGAGGGGCGCGCGACGTCGAAACTGCGAGCGCGTTCTCGTACATGGCCGAGCTGCTCACGGAGTTCCTACCCGACCACGAGCCCAATGAGCGACTCTACAGACTAGTTGGAGCGACCCTTCAAGCAATCGAGGGGGAGCGTGATATTTCGAACATACTACGCTACTTCGAGGCGTGGCTGTTGAGGCTTGTCGGGTTCTTCCCGGACACATCTCGCTGCGCGATGTGCGGAGCGGCGGTTTCTCCCGATGAGCTCGTCTTCCTAACGACAGAGGGCGCCCCGCGTTGCCTTGGGTGCAGCGGAGGGAAGGGAATCGCCGTCGACCAGGACCTGCGCAGCTTGATCTCCGAGATGTTCGGGGTTCATCCGACGGCCTTCGCACGCAGGCGCGTCGGGCGTGAACAGCTTTCGAAGCTAGGAGAGATCAATTACCAAATTGTTCGTCACGCTCTCGAGCGAGACCTCAAATCACGCCCTCTACTGAAGGTCTGAAAGCTTCTGCGCGATCCCCATGATATAGATCACTGACCGCCGAGGAACTCGCTCAAGATATTTAGGAAGGCCCTCGTGCCAATGTGACTTCCCCAGCGACCGAAGACTCTGCTGACGGTACGATCATCTTCTCGCACCCAGAGGTTTGACATACCGGCGGCGGCCAGGCCGCCTCCAAGAAACGAGATGTTAAACTGGTCGCAGCCGCATCGATCTCCCTGAGTTATGAATATGCGGCTAACCGCATAACCGATCTTGGCGCCCGTCGTTTTCTTGCCCGATCGATGATAGCGAGGGTCCTGCTTGAATACAGTGGCAAAAGCAAACTTCTCAAAGAAGTTTGAGGTTGCTCGGAAAGTAAAACTCCTCGCCGCGTGAGTCATCGAATCGGCCAGGAAATCACCGGTAGTCATATGTCGGTGATGATCATTATCAGTCGCTTCCCCGATCAAGCCACCGAGGATCGAGAGCACGTAAGGGCTAGGCGGCTTGAATGACTTTACAGCGAACAGTTTGAACTTCTCTCCTGCGGTCATGGGCGCAGTGCTTACCGCTGGAGGTGCGGGAGAAGGCGGAGTTGGCGCGCCGGCAGTGCCAACGACCCATGCAGCGTCCGTCGCCGGCGTCATCGCGTCATTGTAAAGCTTATAACCAAACGTGAAAGGTCTTCCCTTCTGCCCGGATTGAGCGCCTTCGGAAGCTTGAGCATTCGGCTTGTTGCTTCGCGGTTCATCGAACGCCGCGGCTGTCGAGGAGGCTAAGCAGATGATCGAAAGTACAGGGAGCAGATAACCTGCGAGGATTGGCGCAGCACGCCTCTCTGTCAGCATATCTTCACCTCGGTTGAAGCAAGATTGTTGTAACGCCCGCGGTGATAGGATAGCGCCTTTGTGCCGCGAAGAAAACCTTAATCGACTGGATCTGCGACGAACCGCGATTTTCGCTTGTCCGCAGCATCTATCTTGCACATATGCACAATCTCCGGTGCATCTTGATGAAGGGCGTGAACAATTAGCGACCAACCCAAGCGCGCATCAAGTCGAACATCTTCCACATATTGTCCATAAAGAGTGGTGCCCGCGCTCCGCTCCAATGGACAGTTGTTAGGGCCATCGCTTACTGACCACCTGGTTACGACTTCGCACGCCGCGCCGCGTGAATTCTTGAGTTGTTAGGCGTATGCTCAAAGGCTACTTACTATCTCGAACCCTTTTCATAACAACCAGCGAGAGAAATAGATAATCGGCTTTGCCAGTTGCTCCTGGCAGAAGTTTGAACATCCACGCCCCTCTAAGACCGGGCGCAGTAACAGAAAAGCTGTTGACACCAATCTTAGTAATGGGCTGCTCAAACCCGTAAGCCCGAAGATAGAGTTGGTCATCTTTCAAAAAGATGTCGACAGTCTCAGGTCTTTCGGTCCCGGGACGCATGTACTTACCGACGTAATTTGCTTTTTCCTCCGCACTCATCCGCAGTGACTGTTGGGGTCGAGCTTCCGCTTCCGTGTCCAGAGGCAACATTAGCTCCATCGCTTTTTCAGCAGTCTTATACATCCAGCGACCGGTCTTATTTCCAAGTATGATGACGGCGAACCGTTGCTGTGGCACCATCACAAACATCGCGCCGAAGCCTCCTATTGAACCACCATGCCAAACCATCTGGACGCCTCGAAAGTTTTGTATGATTAGTCCGTAGCCGTATTTTCCGTTTCTGGGCCAGCCACTGGGGTTCTCGCCGAGGATATCAGCGTGAGGTGTTGACATCATGCCGATCACTGCCGGCGAAAGAACTTGCCGGCCATCGATTTTGCCACCATTCATAAACGCAATAGCGAAGCGCGCGAGATCATAAACGTTGGAATACATGAAGCCGGCAGGCCATGACGGGGTACTCTCCACGAATGGCCTATGCACGACCGGCTTAGAATTACGGTCGGAGTCATGACCTTGCGAAAGAGGGCGCGTCATCGCCATTGTGGGACGGAAGGTGGTGCTTTTCATCCCCAGCGGGGCGAAAATGCGTTCACTCATCAGTTCAGCGTAACGCTTCCCGCCAACGTCTTCAGCCACCAAGCCGGCAATGATGTAACCAAGATTCGAATATGAATAAAGCTTTCCTGGTTCAAGAAAAAAGATGTCGTCGTTCCAGGAACGCACCGTCTTCGCCAGGGCTGACTCATCTTGCGGCCCATAGAGAGGTTCTCCATCAATCAGACCGGCAGTACCACTGAGCAACTGTTGAGACGTAACCTGCGATAGTTTAGGACTCAGCCCCCTGACGTACTTACCAATCGGCTCATCAAGTTTGATCTTTCCCTCTTCGGCAAGACTTGTTAACAAAGCAGCCGTGAACATCTTACCCACCGAGCCTGTGCGAAAGAGCATCTCAGGTGTAACCGGATTTCCCGTTTCTACGTTTGAAAGGCCAAGGCCTTTCACATAAACGATGCGGTCGCCGCTTACCACAGCCACCGCCGCGCCAGGTGTATTCGTTTCCCGGAGTTCGTCTAGGGCCGCTTTTTCTAACGGCGCAAAGTTTGTCTGCGACTGTTGAGCAAAGACTGACCCAGGCGGTGCTGCTGTTATCAAAAGCAGAGTCAAGAGCGCACGACGTGACGGAACAGCAGCAGTATAGCGGCTCATCAGCTTTCCCATTCCTTTCCGGCCATGCGTCGTCATGGGTTAGTGAGCTCGCGCCTCCAGATCAGAATTGGAGCGGCCAACAGATTGCCATCCTCGGGTCCTCCCGCCTTCGCTTGACGCTCTGCCACTACACCTGCTACTGCCGCCACTGTCGGTGCTGCAACCCGAGCAGATAAACGCTCACCTTGTGTACTTGTCATCTCTAGCTCCCTAATCCGACATAAGCCTAACGCCCGACATCCGCGGCG
>DASXSR010000331.1:0-13465 GCA_036505875.1 Blastocatellia bacterium
AATCTGTGAAGGTATGAGGGCCGAGAGCAAGACGACAGAGAAGGTTCTTGATATTAGCTTCATAGGAAGTTTTTGGTTAGTCTCGGTTGAGTTGACGCGGCGGCGCGATTTCAATCAGCCTCGCCGGACCAATGCCCAGCACCATGCGCATGCACGCTGCAACGCAGGAATACCACGTCTCTTGCTTATGAAACGGGGGCTTCGATCTGTTCACGATTCTGTTCGGCAAGAGCGAGCGCTGCGGCTCGCATCTCTTCAATCGGAGTATGTGCCACGATCTTACCGTCGGTGACGCTTACGACAATCTCTCCCACCTCGCCCAGTGTGCCGAGGTGCGGATAGGTCAGCATGGCTGGAACGCGCCACAGCTGAGCCGCCGCATCTAAATGGGGAGACCCGCTAATGATGCGGTCCGGAAGATGATCATTCAGGAATCGAAAAGCCTCTGCCTGGGCTTGAATGGCTGTAATTGTCGGTACGGTGATTGTAGCCATCGCATGATGATTATGACACAACGGAGCGATATTTGCCCCAATCCTGGCGCGCTCGCACTCTGTCTTCTCGCAAAACTGACAGTTTTGCGCTACGAGCCCTTCGGATACTCCCATGGCGCGCGATAGGCTCGGCTCAACAGCTTATTAGCTTCTTTGTCTCCGACTATGATTTCTTTTGCGCCGTCCCATTCAACGCTGCGACCCAGCTTCAACGACAGCATTCCAAGCAGGGCCATGTTAGTCGAGCGATGCCCGGTCTCGATATCGCACACGG
This sequence comes from Blastocatellia bacterium, assembly GCA_036505875.1. GTDB lineage: Bacteria > Acidobacteriota > Blastocatellia > UBA7656 > UBA7656 > Onstottus_A. Next base: position 769 of record DASXSR010000331.1, read on the forward strand.
GCCGTTTGTTCGCCTTAATGCTTTGCAGAAAGTCGGCCCACAACTCTTTGATGTTCTGCGCGTCTGGCTCGTGGAGCCTGGCGTCCTCGTGAAGGACGGGCTTGTTCGCGTCGGCGGGGTAAAACGTCCATCCATCTAGCCAGCCCATATGAAACGTTCCTTCCGTGCCGTAAAAGTAACATCCAACGGCCTGCTGCGGATGAGTCTTCTCCGCGTGATTGGCCGCGTACAGCCGATGCTCCCACGTGGCCGTGAACGATTCAAACTCGAAGGTGGCTACTTGCGTATCAGGGGCGTCGGTGTTGTCGCGTTTGATGTGTCGCCCGCCGGTTGAATAAACCTTGCGCGGAAACTTCTCTTCAGTCCACCAGAGGACCTGATCCATCCAATGAATGCCCCAATCGCCAAGCTGCCCGTTAGCGTAGTCGAGGAACTGGCGAAACCCTTTCGGGTGGATCTTCTTGTTGAATGGACGAAATGGCGCAGGCCCGCACCACATATTCCAATCGAGTCCCGGCGGAGGATCAGAGTCGGGAGTAACCTCGCCCGGCCCGCCTCCGTAATGCACGAACGTCCGCACCATGCCGATCCTTCCGACTTTGCCCGATTTCAAGAACGCCATGCCAGATGCGTTGTGTGGCGAGACTCGACGATGCGTGCCGACTTGAACCACGCGATTGTTCTCCCGCGCTGCGGTCACCATCGCGCGACCTTCCTTGATCGTGTGCCCGATGGGCTTTTCGACGTAGACGTGTGCGCCGACTTTGACCGCAGCGATCATGATGAGCGGGTGCCAGTGGTCGGGCGTTGCTACGATCGCGATCTCCGGTTTCTCTTTTTCGAGAAGCTCGCGATAGTCCCTGTACTTCTTCGGCCTGTCGCCTGAGAGCTTTTCGACTTCAGCGACAGCAGGATTCAGCTGAGTCTCGTCGACGTCGCACATCGCGACGACTCTCGACTCGCCCGCTTCCATCGCGGCGCGCAGGATGTTCATGCCCCACCACCCGCTCCCGATCAGAGCGGTCCTGTACTTAGAGGGCGGCGCGCCGAAGACAGGTTTGGCAGAGAAAACTAGACTTGCGGCTACGGATCCTTTGATGAAGGTTCTTCGATGTTGGTTCAAAGTTTCAATCCGAGGGGTTAAGAGACTCACGATTGCCCGGAACATCCCAGTTAATCGCGTTAATCCCGTCCACTCATTTCAGCAAGATCGAATTCTTCGTAACCACGTCATTGTACGAATCGCACTCACCATTGGCGCATTGTTTGATCAAGTCCTCGATCCGCTCCATCAATTGCGTGCTGTAGTGATTCGGCTCGGCTTGAGGATGCGCAGGGGCATAGTAATTGAAATAACTCCGAATTATAACGCTGCGGTTGTCGACGGGAAGCATCTTTACATTTTCGACGAACCGGTCGTAGGTCCCCTGACGGTGGAGGTAGAACTCGACGTTTGAGACATAAAACGCCGAAACATGCTCTTTGATCTCGCCGATGTATTGGCCGATCACCTTCATGGCCTGCGGCCCCGACAGATCGCCGACTACCGGAATGATGAGATCCTGTTCCTCCAGCTTCTTAAGGAATTGAAAATCATCCTCTGAGTTGAAATAGTTTTGCTGCTCGCCCGAAAGGTCGGTCTCCAACAGCAAGTCGCGATACGGCGGATAGATCGAACGAGGCGGGCGGTGATAACTCGAGTAGCGAATGTCGAGACCTGCGCTGAAGAATGCCCGCTGTATCTTCGCAATCACTTCGAGATCCGACTGCGAGAGAGACATTCCGTATCTTTGAACTTCCTGTCGCACGTCTTTCAAAGTCTTGTCGAACAGCTTAGAATCAGACGCGGCGCTGTCGATGTATTCAATCAGTTCCTTTATGTTTCGAGTGTCCCATCCCTTCGTCTTTGGAAACGGTTTGCCGAAAAAATTGCACAAGTACTCGATGCGATTTCGCGAGTGGCTGAACAGAGCCTTGTACAAGAGATGCTGAAGTAGATTGTCCCGGCGAATATCGATCATTATCGCGAGCCGCGGTCGAATTCTGGCAATGTAAGAAAAACTCTGGTCCGGCCCAACTCCAACATAGACGCCGCCGCTGACGCCTAGCTCGCGAAGCTTGCCGATCACATGAAGATAAGAGGTTTCGTTGGAGATCAGGTTGTCCGAATCGAAGTACCCGCCAGGCTCGGACAGTCGGGCCGACAGCGCTGCAAACGCCTTGTGATCGCGCGACGCATGGGCGACGCGACTGGCGTGCGCGCTCACCAGAAACACTACCAGCAGGCTCGCGATCAAGCTGCGTTTCCATACACGCTTAACTGTGTTCATAAGCCATACCCTTGGAGGATTGTATCACTTCGCAGACACTGCTTCTCCGCGGCGCATTCTCTCGAGCTCCTGCAGGTGACCCACGTAGGCCAGCGCGACCGCACTCTGAAAAAGCTCCCTTGTTTCGATCTCGTCATCCGCCACCGGCTCCAACGCCAGATCCATATACTCGAATCGTCGCGGATCGCGTTTGATTTTCAAATATACCAGACGAATCCGCATATACAGCGAAATCCATCGAATCTGATTCCGCACTGTCCGCGCAAAGTATTTTGGATAGAAGAGCAAAGGAGATTCAAGCGGCAGGCCCGACCTTCGATCGCGTCGAAACTTGAGTCTTACGAACCCGCCCTCCAGTGGATGAATCTTCTCGATACCGATGCATCCCTTGAACCAGGTAATGAACAACACCGCCTTGCCGGGGCTGGTGCCGGTTGCGAATGCGCGCCTCAATATTACCTCAACGTGCTCCGGAGTGTAATAAGTTTCCCACGCTGCGCGATAAACCTGCTCCCACTCTTCTTTGCTCATTTGCGCGTGTCCAGTCACGGCGTGGTTGAGATCATACTTGTTCAAGTCGGAGTCCATCGGGATTCCCGCGACGTGCAGATTACGATGGTCCTCTGAGCCCGGCAGCGGAGTGAGGTAAAAGAATTCGAGAAGATCGACCGGAAGCTCGCGCTGGATGACCCTGATGTCATGCAAAATCGATTCGGGCGTGTCGCCGGGAAAGCCGAGGATGTAGCCGCAATAGGTCACGATCCCGGCGTGCTTCCATTCCAAAAGCATCTTGCGATATTCGGTGATCTTGTTCTGTCTTTTTTTCGCGCCGATGAGGCTGTCGGGGTTGATGTTCTCAAGTCCGATGAACACTCGCTTCACGCCCGCCCGCGCAGCTTTCTCGACAAAGTTCGGCAGGCGGTGACACAAGGTATCGACCTGGATGATAAAACTCATCTTCAGCTTTTCCACTTCTCGCAGGTAGATCAGCCGATCCAGAATCGCTTCCCAGTCTTTGTTTCGCGCGAAGTTGTCATCGGTGATGAAGAAGGAATGCAGTCCCTGAGCAATGTTCAAACGCACGATGCGCTCGATGTCATCCGGCGAGCGCCGCCGCGATTTGCGTCCCTGCACGTTAATGATCGTGCAGAACGAGCATTGATAAGGGCAGCCGCGTCCGGCGTCGAGACTGGTCGTTGCGCCCGCGGTGAGCTTGACCCGCTCTGCCGGCAGCCGCGGAAGCGCTGCGCCTTCAAGTTGCGGCAGATCGTTCATGAAATTGTAAAGTGGCTTTATTTCTCGAGCGAACACGTCGCGCAGCACCTGGCCAAGACGACCCTCGGCTTCACCGGCGAACAAACTGATCCCCATCTCAAGCGCGCGTTGCACCTGCGGGTCATGTTCGGCAAGCATCGCTATTGTGCCGGACACGTGGAAACCGCCAAGCGCGACGGGAATTCCACGCCACCGCAAAGGTGCGGCGATGTCCAGCGCTCGCGGGAACTGATTCGACTGTACGCCGACTAGCATCACCATCCCGGCGCCGGCGCTTTCGATCAGCGAGGCGATGCGCTCGGGACGTATGTGAGTGTTGGTTTCGTCAAACGCATGAATCTCAAAATCAACATCTTCGCCGAGAACCTTTTGTTCGGCGCACTCGACGGCGAGCCCATACAACACCGCCAGCGAATTGGACGGAATAGCGGATCGAAACCACTGTATCACATAGCCGTCATCGTCGTAATGAGACGGCTTGATCAACACAAGACAAAAGCGTGAAGCCTTGCGATTCGATCCAGTCATTGCGCCACAGTTCCGATATTGATACCAACTAGGGCTTATGCTCCGGTGAGCGAGCAGACAACCTGCGATAATAATCCTCGATCACCTTGCGATAGCGATCAGGCGCATCGCCATCGCCAAACGCTCCAGCCCCATTGTTGCCAAGCTTTGCCTGGAGCCTTCGCGCAAGCTCGATCTCAATTTGGCGGATCGGCTCGATCACTTCGTTCTTCAGCAGGCCAAGTTGCGAAGGGTCAGCAAACGGATTCGGATTGATGCGGCGCAACTGCTCGATGGCCCGGTTGAGATCTCTTGCAAGATCGCTGTTGCGTCCAAGCGCCCGTCTGAGTTCTTCGGCGTCGGCCAGCCGTTGTCGAATCTCGCTTTCAGTTTGGCGTTGTCCGCCGCGCGGTGGGCCGCCCCCGGCCTGAGTCGGATCAAACGCGGCGCTGTCAGTCGGACGACCCCCAGACTGACTGGCTTGTCCGCCCTGCTGTTGACCCTGTTGTCCCTGTTGTCCAGGCTGCTGTCCCTGTTGCCCTGATTGCTCGCCCTGTTGTCCGGATTGCTGTCCCGATTGTTGCCCGGACTGATTCTGCTGCCCGCGTGCTTGTTGATTCTGTCCACGCTGCCCTGACCGTTGGCCGCGCGATTGCTGACCAGCCTGCGAACCCGCCTGCTGGCCTTGCTGATTCTGCTGACCGGGCTGCAAGCCGGACTGCTGTCCTTGTTGGGTTTGCTGTCCTTGAGCCTGCTGTCCTTGGGCCTGCTGTCCCCGCTGTTGACTGCGACTGCCCTGAGACTGGCTCTGGGAGCCACTTTGAGTCTGCCGCCCAGTTTGGTTTCCTTGTTGACCTTGTTGCCCTTGGCGCTGGCCGTTTTGATCTTGACCTTGCTGTTCGCCGGATTCCATCCTTCGGCGCAGGGACTCGAGATTGTCCGCGAGTTCGCGCGCGCGGTTGAGCGCATCTTCCAGACTCTCGCCTTGAGCTCGCTTGCCGCTTCCGTCGGCAGCTTGAACGTCCTTGAGCACTTCCTCGAGGTTACCTTTGATGATGCGTTCGCGTTCCCGCGCCTGATCGTACCAACCGTTGGCGATCAGCCCCTGGTTCTGCCGAATGCGATCTGGAATACGATTCTGCCTAATTGCACTCGCGGCTTCACGCAGCTTATCGCTCGCCTGTTGGCGATCTTGACCCATGCCGCGAGCCGCCTGATCCAAATCGCGCTCGAGTCCGGCGACTTGATCCGCGAGAGCTTGCTTGCGTTCGGCGATCTGTTGCTTCTTGTCCTCGCTCGCGCCCCCGCTTTGCGACTTGCGCGCGAGATCGTCCACGCTGTGTGATATTTCTTCTTGCCGCTTTAACGCGTCCTCGGCGCGCTGGCGCAAACCTTGGACGCCTTGCTGACCACCGGAACGCTGCGCGGATTCGAGCGTTCTTCGCGCCTGCTCCATACGTTGAAGCGCGCGCAGCTGATCGGCAGTCGCTTGAGTGCCGCCCTGCGATGAGGAATTTGATTGGGACTGCGATGCTTGCGCGCGGCGCAACTCGTCGGCAGCTTGTTGCATTTGCTGCGCGGCTTCTGCGAGTTTCGGGTCGCGGCGGTCGCGCGCCAACCGCTCGAGCTCACGCGCCATCTTTTGCGCCTCGTCAATCATCTCCTGCTGCTGACGCTGCGAGCCGCCGCCACCGCCGCCTTGCTGCTGCTGACCCTGTGAGCGCATCCGCTGCTCGACTTGTTGCTGCTGTCGGCGCGCAAGCTCGGCGAGCCGTCTCGCGATCTCGTCCTGTTGTTGATTTTGGTTCTGCTGCTGCTGGCTCTGAACCGTCTCGTACTGGTTCTTCATCTTGTCGAGCTGGAGCTCGAACAGATCTGCAAGCTCTTGTTGTTCTTGCTGCTGGCCCTGACCTTGCGAATTACCGCGCGCGACCTGAATGTCACGAAAGATTGCCTCAGCTCGCAGAAGCTGTTGCAATGCTCGCTGCTCGGGCGGAAGCGCTTCCTTGGCCTTCTTGCCGCGCAACTCGTCAGTTGCCGCAGCCATCTCTTTCGCGGCTTGGGCCAGGTACTCGACAAGCTTCGCGAAATCAGGCTGCGAGCTAAGCTGGTCGCCCAGGCGTCGACGGATGCGCTCGGCAAGGTTTTCTGTGTCGGTCTTAAGCTTCTCCTCACTCAACGTCACTGCCCCGACGTTCTCTTCCTTCTCTTGCTGCGTGTAGTTCTGGATTTCGCGCTGGACCCTGAAGGTCGCGGCGATTATCTCGCGCTGTCGTCGAGTGAGCGCGTTGGATTCCTGATCGCCGCCGCCCCCTTGTCCTTGTTGCTGGGCCTGACGGAACTCGCGATCGAACGGCCGGACTTCCATGAAATAGATATCGCTCGTTGCTTCCTGAGGGCTCGCGGAATTATCGCGCGCCTTGGCGTAATACGAAATGAAATCGCCGGGTTGAAGCCCGAACTCTTCCAGGAAGAACGTGTGCGCGCCGGAAAGCGTGTGGGCCGCGTCGCTCTTCAGGTCTTGCAACTGCACCTTTTTCTCTTCGCCGCCGTTCACCGAGTAATAAAGCTCGATCGAAGAGACGCCGTAATCATCTTCGGCGCGAACCTGAGTGAAGACCTCCTGAATGCTGCTAACTTTCATGTCGCGGCCTGGCTTGTCGATGACCACGGTCGGCGCATGATCTTCGAGAACTGTGATGTCGTATTCATTGGAGCCGTTATAGCGCTCGCCCCCGTCGCTGGTCAGCTCGATGCGATAAGTCCCATTCTGCTTGACCGTAAACTGACCGACGAAATGACTGTCGTCAACCGGTGTCATTTCGATTTTGGCGCCGTCGCTGATCACGATGCGCGCAGCTTTTGCGTTGGCGCTCAATTGCGCGGTGACCTGCACTACCGTACCTTTCACTGCTGCGACCTCGCCGCCGTTCTCGATTTTCTTGCTTGGCAGGTGCGTGTAGCCGGGGAAGTTCAAAACCAGATCGATCTGCTTGACGAAAGGCAAGTCGGCCACTTCGAGCGCGAACTCCTGCGAGCGAATATCTTTCGCTTCGACGTAATATGTGACGGAGTCCTGAATGTTGAAGATCAGGAATTGAAACTCGCCGTTGCTCTTTGCGGGCTCCATCATGTGGGCGATCCAGTTGTCGGCGCCGACCTTTCGCATGAACACCTGAGCTTGCGAAGCATCGAATCCGGCGAGCGTCGCCTTGACCTTCTGGTCCGAGCCGCGAGGCACGCGCGCAGTTCCGGGGCTCACGTTGATGAACATCGAGTTGGCCGCTACTGAATCGTCCTCCGCGGAATAAAGCGCCGCGAGACCCTTTGATACCGGTTTTGGTCCGAACACCCACGCGCCGATCAACGCGAGAAGGATTACCGCCGCTGCAGCTCCGTACGCGTATGAGCGGCGCGGGTCGACGACGGAATTTGGATCGACATATGAAGACCGGCGTGATGCGTCTTCAACGAGACGATCGACTATCGCGAGAGAGGCTTCGCGCGGATTCTCCGAGTATTCGACCGCAGTAACGACGCGGTCGCCCAGCCCGCACTTCTCCTCGATCAAACGGGCTATCGTCGCCTCGTGTATCTTCGTTCGCAGGGCGCGAACCAGAAACAGCCACGCGGCGACCCCGGTCAGGACAACAGGCAGAACTCGCAACACAATTAACGCGCCGTGCCTCTGCTTGAGCACGCCGGCAGCGAGCGCGGTGATCAACAGGGACAGCGCAGCGACCCCGACGGTTATTGCAGCACCTCGCAGCACGTTGCGCATCAAGATTCGCCTGCGGACCTGCTTAATGACTCCGCTTATGCTTTCTAACTGAGGACTCATCCCGCGATCCTCCTTGAATTAATGGACTGAGTATACCTGAATTCAAACAGGGATAGACAGGGTTTACAGGATAATGATCTGTGCCGGAATATCCTGTTCATCCTGTCCATCCCTGTTTAGTACACGTCAGATCAGTTTCGGGATTCGAATTCGGCGCGCGATCAGCGCTTCTGTCACAAACACCGCAAGCGCCATCAACAAAAGCGGGAGCCATAACCGCTGCCGCTTCTCTTTTTCTTCGCCGGTCAAAATAGTCGAATCAGACGCTCGCGCGCCTCTATCGCCGGCCGAAGGGGTGATGCTTGCGATCAAGTCGTCCACATTCAGCTTCGACAAGTCCGATTCCCTGGTGTCGAGATTGACAGCTACGAACTCGTCGCGGTCCCGATAGCGGAGCCTGTAGAATCCAATCTCGCTCGCGTCAACCGAGTGCTCGCCCGTTGAGTTTTTCCTCGTCTCGTCGATTCGCTTTCCGCTCGGACTGTCTACGGCTGGCAATGATCCGTCTCGGTCGGGAAGCGCGTTGAATGCCTGATCGATCGTGTACGAAGAAGCCGCTTCGCGTCCGCCTAGATACTCGAGCATCTGCCGAACCAGCGGAAGAAACATCGGCGTCAGCGGCAAATCATTCCAGGCCGTGTCCAGCGTAGTTGTGATGAGCAGCACCTTGCCCCTTCCCGCAGAGCCTTCAACTACAATCGGACTTCCGTCATCGAGTGCTGCAAGTGTCAACGAGCCCTCGTTAGCGGTCGCGCGGTGATAGCCATATACTCGAGTCGAAGTCAATCGCCCGCCGCGAGAGAAAGCGCTGAAGATCGGATGGTCCGTCTTCACCTGACTCATTAGGCCGTAACCGCGCGACTGCACCGTCTCGCCGAGATGGGCGGGCGCCATCGATCCAAACATCGCGTTGAAGTCGCTCGCATCCGTGTGCTTGCCCACCGCAATTATCAATCCGCCGCCGCGGTCGACGAAATTCTTGAGCGATGAAGCTAGTCCGGCATTCAGCCCCGACGCGTCATTCACGATCACAACGCGATACGAATCAACCTCGCTTGGACTAGTGCTGCCGGCGGTCTTCACCGTCAGCGCCCATTGATTGTTTTCGCCAGCCGCCAGCGTTTGTTGAAGAAAGAAACTCTCGCTCCGCCCGCGCGCCGGCGTTTCAATCACCAGCACGCGAGTCTGGTTCTCGCGACGGATCGTGAAGAAGAACTTGTTGTCGATCGGAAAACTGTCGCCGGTGGTTTCAACTGTCGCGCGGTTTGAGCCCTCTGGAACGTTGAATCCAGTGAACTCGATGTTCTGCGTTCCTCCCGCGGCGAGCTTCAAAGGCCGCCGCTCGACAGGAAGATCGTTGAGCTTCAACTCGATACCCGAGTCTACGTCATCAGTACTGAAGTTGCTGACTCGCGCGACAACCTTTCCCGCGAACTTCTGAGTGTAAACGACGGGATCGGCAGTGACTGCGGTCACGGCGACGTTAGCTGCCTTCGCGTCGGATACATCAATTGGGAACAGCTTCACGTCGGGAGCGAGCTTGACAGGCGGCGCAGCGCGGTTCCAGCCCGCGTCCTGAAAATCAGAGATCAGATAGATGCGATGTTGTCCTCGCCCGGCGTCTTTCAAGATCGCGTCGGCGGCTTGAATCGCTTGAAGGTAATCAGTCGAATCAAGCCCAGGCTGCAACTGATTGACCGCTGCGATGGCTTCGCCGCGGTCGTCTTTTAGCGGCGTGAGAATCTGATAGCTCTTCGAGAAGAGCACGACCGCAAGCTGTTCGCCAGACGACGCATCATTAATCATGTTGCGAGCCGCCTGCCGGGCTCGATTGAACACGTCGGGGTAACGCATGCTGTAAGACCCATCGACCAGGATCACGGTGCTGGTATGCTCGCCAGACGCAGAGACCGGACTCGATCCGGTAAAGTAAGGCCTTGCGAATGCGAGCGCCAACAGCAGCAGCGCCGCGCATCGCATCGCGAGCAGCAACAGGTTGCGAAGCTTGCGCCGTCGGATAGTTTTCTGCTCAATCTTGCGAAGGAACATCAACGACGGGAAAGGCACTCTCGGCGCGCGAGTTCGTCTGACAAGATGGACGAGCACCGGCACCGCCGCCGCGATTGCTCCGAGAAGAAAGATTGGATTTAGAAACGCCATGACTTAGCTGCCGATTCCGGCATCCTCGAATACCTCAACTAACAGATCCGAGACCTCAAGGTCATCCGCCCAACGACGGAGATACTCAAGGTCCAGTCTCTCACGCTGCCGCTTCAACACGCCCAAAATGTCCCGCCATTGCTGATCCGAAACTTCGCCGCCCAGACGGTACCACGCCAGCTTAGCGAGAACGGTATCTTCGGGCGTGGCAACGAATGCTTTCGCATCGCGTTCGGGATCAATGATCGCGACCTGACGCCGAGTCAGTTGTTGCTTCTCAAACTCTGTGCGCTTGCTCGGGAAGATATCGATCTTGAACATCGTTTCGGCATCGATGAAATTGAAGTGTTGCTTGGCCTTGACGGCATTCTCGACCGCCATCTCGTCAGCGTAAAACTTTTCCTGTAGTTCGCGCGCAAGAGCGCGCGCCTCTTTCACACTTATCGCTGCAAGTATGTCGATATCGTTGGTCGACCGAACTTCACCGTGGGCAGAACTCGCGAAAGAACCGCCAACAACATACTGGATATTGAGTTTTTCCAACGCTGCAATCACGACCAACAGCGCTTCAATCGCATCGTCCATCAGTACCCTTCTATATCAGGGTCCCAGCCGAAAACCTTGATTACCGTGTCGCGGTCGAACAGGACAGCCGCGAGTCGGCGGCGCACCTCTTCCTCAGACGCTTCAGGGTATCGTTGCCTTATCCCCGCCATCGCGAATGCGCGAGTCATTCTGTTCAGCGCAGCGACCTGCCTGAACTTCTTCCAAATGGGCGTATCTCGAGCCAGCTCGATCAATAGGCGTTCTGTCTCCGGGTCGACGTCCAAAACTGCTGCTCGCTTTTTCGCGGACATGCTTATTCCTCATCCAAACTGTGAACGCCGAGCCAAATACGCAAACAACGCCGCATCCAGAGGCTCGGATGTTCGGTGCAACTCATAGTCAATCCGATTGCGGGCAGCGCCTTCTGTGAGCTGATCGACGTGCGAGCGGACCCTCTTCAGGTACTCATCTCGCAAGACGTCGGGCAAGACGTGAAGCTGCTCTTCGGTTTCGCTGTCCTCGAGAACCACTGGCTCGATGAAGTCGAAATCCAACTCTTGCTTGTCCATCACGTGAAAGACGATCACGTCGTTGCCGCGAAAGCGCAGGTGTTCGAGCCCGTCAATTATCTGCTCGGGCTCGTCGTACAAGTCCGAGATCACGACGATGATTGCCCGTCGCGTAAGCAAATCCGCTGTTCGATGTAACAGTTCCGCAATCGTAGTCCCTCGACCCGGCGCGAGTCGCTCGATCACACCAAGCACGGTTCGCAGATGACCTGACCGGGAACCGGGCGGAACGTGCTCGATAACTTTCTCATCGAACGCAACGAGTCCGACCGAATCGTGTTGCCGCACTCCCAGAAACGCCAGCGAAGAAGCAAGGTACTGCGCATATTGGAGCTTGCTAACCTCGCCGCTCGCGTAGCCCATCGAAGCGCTCGAATCGATCAGCAGGTGAATCCGCGCGTTGGTGTCGCCTTGATATTTTTTTATGTACAGCCGATCGGTTCGAGCAAGCAGCTTCCAATCGAGATGCCGCAGATCGTCGCCGGGCATGTACGGCCGATGCTCGGCGAAGTCAGTCGAGAAGCCGAGATAAGGCGAGCGATGAAGCCCCGCGATGAAGCCTTCGACGACGGAACGCGCGATCAGCTCAAGCGAGCTTATGCGCGCGAGAACTTCAGGCGCCAAAAAGCGGGTGCCGATCGTGTGGGTGTTGTCCGCGATCATCATCGTCAATAGACCACGGGGTGACGCTGGTGTGACGGATTAACGCGGATCTGATCCGTGTGGAACCGTCAAATCCACCCAATCTGTGGTCTGCTCACAATCCCGACTTCGGCTCGGGCACCGTCTCAATTAACCGCCGAACGACATCATCCGGCTTCACTCGCTCCGACTCGGCGTGGAAGTTCAGAAGTATCCGATGTCGCAAAATCGGATACGCAAGCGCCTGAACATCCGCGACCGAAACGTTGTAGCGTCCGTTCATCACGGCGCGCGCCTTACCGCCCAAGATCAAAAACTGCGCCGCTCGAACCGACGCTCCCCAGTTAACCCACCTCTTGATGTAATCCGGCGAATCGTCATTCACTGGGCGGCTGGCACCCACAAGTCTCACCGCGTATCGCGTCACAGATTCGGCGGCGGGCACTCGCCGAACCAGTCGCTGGAATGCCAGAATGTCCGGGCCAGTCACGTTCTGCTCGAAGCTTATCTCCTGAACCGACGTCGTTTGATTCACCACGTCTACTTCATCGTCTTCGGTCAGGTAGCCGATATTGATGTTGAACATGAATCGGTCGAGCTGAGCTTCGGGCAGCGGATAAGTGCCTTCCATCTCGATGGGGTTCTGCGTCGCAAGAACGTAAAACGGTTTCGGCAAGGTGTAAGTTGTTCCCTGGACCGTCACCGAGCCCTCTTGCATCGCTTCGAGCAGCGCCGCTTGGGTCTTTGGCGGCGTGCGATTGATTTCATCGGCGAGGATGATGTTGGCGAAGATAGGACCCTTGATGAACTCGAGCTCGCGGCGTCCG
>DASXSR010000332.1:0-7944 GCA_036505875.1 Blastocatellia bacterium
TGCTGCCGATCTTCTCGAGATTGCGATTGCCTGCTCCCACTATTCCAACGCCGCATACTTTAAGTCCTTCGGATTGCACTTCTTGAATGAGGCGCCTGAGATTCTTGGATGCTATGCTCTCGATGATAGCCGCAGTCTTGCGCACGGCAACTTGAGCTTGCGCCCACGGCAAATCCATGACTTCGTGGTAGGGTTGCGAGGTTGCCGGCACGACTGGGTCAGTAAGCGTCAGCTCGCCGCGCTTCAGCACACGAGGCGAGTCCGGCGGGCCACTTAGCACAACCGCAATGGCTCGGCCCGTCTTGGCACGCAGACCGATGCTGGCAGTCTTTGAATTAACCTTAGGCATCTCGTGGCCGCGGATTCTCCGGCGAATGCGAATGCTCCTGCAGTCTCTCGGTTGTGTGTTCGCTGACGCTCGCTACGGAGCCTGCGAGCCATCGTTGCTCTGGTGGTGCTTCCAGTTTTGGCAGCGTATCGCTCCCAAGCGTTGCTGCCAGCTTCTTCTGGCGCGTGAATCTCTCAAAAAGCAGTCTAAAGGGAGTCGAGATCACAAGAATCTCGAATCTGATCGAGATGACATTCCAAATGAGAAGGGCCATGAAGAGATCAAACAACGACGTCACAACGCTCTTGCCCAAGAGTTTCCAGGAGTTGCTCACTTTTCGATCGGCCGCGTCAGACAGCGCGCCCTTGAAAAGGTGCTCAGAATAACGCGCGAACAGTTGATCGAACCCGGCATCCAGCTTGGTGAAGAAATTAGTCGTGCCTCCGAACAGAACTTGCGAAACCGCCTCGAGATTTGTGCCGCAAGAGGAGCAGAATTTCCGCTCGGCCGCATTGTTTCTCCCGCACGTCGGACAGAACATAGGACAACCTCATCAGGTGTCCGATAAACTTCAGTTTGTCGTTGGCTTACCTTGCCGACAAACTGAAGTTTATCGAACCTCACGTCGGCACCATGGTTATCACAACGTTCCTCTCGCGAGGGCCGTTGCATTCGACGAACAAAACGCTTTGCCACGTGCCGAGTTGTAGCTTGCCGTTGCGAATCGGAACTGTCACGCTCGGACCGAGAATCGAGCTGATCATGTGATCGGGCGCGTGTGACGGATCGTGCTCGTGTCGGAACTTGATCTCGGGGATGAGGCGCTCGAGGACTTCCATCAAGTCCTCGTCGGTTCCTTCGATTGATTCGCCTGTCGTGATCCCCGCAGTCGTGTGCGTGACAAAGATGTTGCAAAGACCCGATTGTACTCCTGACTCGGACACTGCTTGCTGAACGCGGTCTGTTATGTCAAGGACTTGCTTATGTCGCCGCGTTGAGATCTTAGTTGTTGTCGACGGCATGACTAATGAGTATCAGGGAAAGACGGTCGCGGGCAAGATCAAGTCGCGCGTATGGCTTTGACTTACGAGGCTGAGGTGATACTATTGCGACCCATCAAAACCCCAACCCAGGAGGACGTGATGAGAATATTCGGGAAGAGCTTTTCTGAATATGTTAGGTTCAACAAGATCATTCTTTGGCTGATCGTCATTGTGGGCCTCGGTCGATTAGCGCTTTCGCTTGGCGGCGTTCCAAACTCCGCAGCAAAATGGGTCAGCATAACTGGAGCGACATTGATAGGACTCGTGTACGCATCCATCAGGGTGCATACGAGCGGCTTCGGCAGCTATAAACAACTGCTGCCGCTTCTATGGGTCCAGACCGCGCTGGCACATCTAATTGTCGCGGGATCAATAGTCTTAGGCATCGTAACCCACAAAGACAACATCTTTACGGCTCCGGAGTACAGCGGCAATGCGGATGGGAAGACATGGCTCCACGTCGGGGCACACTTGATAGCCGGCTTTGTTGCGGCCCCTCTTGTTGGTTGGATCATCGGCTCGCTGATCCTATTTGTAACGAAGAAAGTGGCGCCGCGAAAGGCGGAACCAGAGACGGAGCGAGCCGCCGCAGCGGGAGCGTAAAGGATAGACCGCGGATTAAACGGACTAGACTGGGAAGCGCGGATCCGATTCGTGCGAATCCGTCGGATCTGCATAATCCGTGGTCTAATTGCGGTCTCGCTTTGTCGGCTTGTAATACTTGCGCCCTCTCAGAGCTTCCGGCAAGCACTCCATATCTTCAGCTTTGCCCGATTCGAAATCGTGGGCGTACTGGTAACCTTCGCCGTAACCGAAACGCTTCATCAAACCAGTTGCGGCGTTACGCAAATGCAGGGGAACAGGTTCGCGTTCCGTTTCGAGCGCGTCTTTCATCGCCGACCCGTAAGTCTCGAGCACCGTGTTAGACTTCGGCGCGGTCGCAAGATACAGAGTCGCTTGCGTTAACGCGAGCTTCGCTTCGGGGAAGCCGACGAAGTGAGTCGCCTGCATTGCCGCGACTGCCTCCACGAGCGCCATCGGATCGGCAAGCCCGATGTCTTCCGACGCGTGAACGACCAGTCGCCGCGCGATATAAAGCGGGTCCTCGCCGCCCTCGATCATTCGCGCCAACCAGTAGACCGCCGCATCGGGATCGGAGTTTCGAATAGACTTGATGAACGCCGAGATCAGATTGAAATGTTCTTCGCCAGCTTTGTCGTAACGGATCGCCGCGCGCTGCATTGCTTCGCGAAGCACCTCGTCGGTAATAACCCTGGCGCCCTCCGAATCGGTCTCCACAATCGAGACCGCCAGCTCAAGCGAGTTCAACGCGACACGCGCATCGCCGGATGCATAGACGGCGATCGCTCGAAGTATTTCGTCGGTTATCTCAATCTGCTCGTCGCCGAGTCCACGTTTGGTATCGGCAAGCGCGTTCTTAAGTATCGTCACGATCTCATCGGTCGTGAGCATCTCCAGAACGAAAACCTTGGACCGGGAGAGCAGAGCGGAGTTTACTTCAAACGAAGGATTCTCAGTCGTCGCGCCTATCAGGATTATCGCGCCGCTTTCGACGTAGTGCAGAAAGGCGTCTTGCTGCGCTTTGTTAAACCGATGTATCTCATCGATAAACACGACAGTGCGTTTACCCAACCGCCGGCGGTACTCGTCGGCTTCGGACATGACCTCGCGGACTTCGCGGATGCCGGACGACACGGCGCTAAAGGGCACGAATCGGGCAGCGGTTTGATCGGCGATGATGCGGGCAAGCGTCGTCTTACCTGTGCCGGGAGGCCCCCAAAAGATGAGCGATTGCAGCCGGTCCTCTTCGATCATCTTTCGAAGCGCGCGGCCCGGCCCAACGATCTTTTGCTGGCCGACGAATTCGTTCAGCGTGCGAGGCCGCATCCGGTCGGCAAGAGGCCGATCACTCCTTTCGTCGGCAGAAAACTGCGGCCTCTGATCAGCGGGCTCTTCGAACAAGCTCTCAGGCTGAGCGGCTCTGATCATCGGTTTCTTGAGTCTTGGCATAAATCGCTCCTGAGATAGAATACTAGGCGGCTGAGATTCATACAGCAACGAGACGGGAACGGCAATTGCCGTCGTTGACAACCGTTGGAGCGCTTTGTTACGTTGTAGGCTTACGTAACTGGCAACTGAGGGTGACCGTATATATCGATCATAAAAGGCGCAATTCATCGTGAGACGCAGAATCTTGTTGATACTAGCAGTTGTGGGACTCCTCGGCTCATCGTGCGTGCACCGGGTCAAGGTCAACGAGCTGCTGCCCATAAATGGGCCACTTTCGGTTGATCAGCTCATCGAGCGAATAAACGCCTTCAGCCAGATTCAAACTTTCTCTGCGCAGTCGGATCTCACCGTGTGGAACTACTTCACAGGCGACGGGACGCAGGCGGATGAGTTTCCGTCGGCGACCGGTTTGATTCGGTTCAAGCGGCCCGAAAAGACTCGCATGAACGTGACGTTCATCGGCGCAAGGGTTGCCGATATGGTAAGCGACGGCCAGAAATTCAAGCTTGCCATCTATCGACCGCAGGATAAGCGTCGCTTTATCTTCGGCAGTAATCTAGCCGATATCGACCGGATGGACATCGAGGAAATAAGAGAGACCAAAGACCCGCACCTCGCCAAGGCAGGCGGCCTGGTGAATATGCGTCCGCAGCATATCACCGATTCGTTTCTCATCAAGCCCATCACTGAGATCGATCGGCTTAATACTTTTCGCGAAGAGGTGCGGCAGGTCGAGGAGGACAAGCGGCCCGGCAAGAAGAATCGGTTGGTCGAGCGGAGCTACTATGTGGTTTACGTGGGCGAGCGGGATGAGAAAGGCCAGTTCAAACTGCGCCGGAAGTTCTGGTTCGACCGAAGCCAATCGGACACTAAGCTGGTTCGTCAACAAACGTTCGAGAATGGCGTTGGTAGACTCGCAAGCGATGTTATTTACTCCGATTGGTTCGCGGTGCCTAACAGCAAGGCGGAATTGCCCAAGCACGTGATCATCGATCGCCGCAACGACGGCTATCGCCTGGATCTGATGCTCGTGTCGGAATCGGTCGAGGTAAACGCTGAGTTGCCGCCAACAACGTTTGAGCTCGATAATCCCGAAAAGCTCGACGAGATAAACCTGGACCAACCGCGCAAGGTCGCAGCCGAACCGCCTCGCAAGCTCAACGTTCCGCTGCCTGCTCACAGGTAAATGAACAGCCTCATCGCAGCAAACATCAGCCAGCGACCGCTGCGTACCGCAATCAGCGTAATCGGAGTCGCCCTGGGAGTAATACTGATCACGCTGTTTGCGGGGCTAGCTCGCGGCGTGGCGCGCGACGCCGCCCAACGCCAGTCTAACACCGACGCCGAGATTCGTTTTCTTTCTGGCGAAAACATGTCGCTGGCCGGCAACCCGCTGATGACTCCTGCGCGTTACGCCGACGCGATTCTTCACGGCGTCCAGCCCACCGCCGAAGACCCGGACATAGAGCCAAAGCCGCCGATCGAAGGCGTTGCTGCAGCGTCGCCAGTGGGTGTGTACATGCAAGCCGGTGTTGCCGGGTTCGGGTTCGAAATGGTCGACGGCCTGGACTACGAGAGCTTCATAAAGACTACCCGGCTGAACCTGGCAAAGGGACGAGGGCTTGGCGATGGCCGAACCTCTGGCTCCGAATATGAAGTGGTGGTCGATCGCTACTACGCCGACACCGGCAAGGATCTCGATGGAAGGCCTGTTGATATCGGCAGCAGGATAACAGTGCTCGGCCACCAGTTCACCGTCGTGGGAATCTACGAGCCTTCCGTTCTTGCGCGAGTCAAGATACCGCTGCATACAATGCAGCAGTTGTTGGGCGGCGTCGAGAATTGCACGTTTGTGATGGTCAAATGCCAACGCCCCGAGCTTGCGGATCAAGTCATCGAGCAGTTGCGAACGTATTATCCGGGTCACCACGTCATCTCGACCAGCGAGATCCCGGCACTTTATTCGCAGGGTCTCGGGCCGGTCGAGGTCTTTCTGAAAGTGGTGATCGGGCTGGCCGTGGTCATCAGCACACTCGTAATACTACTTGCCATGTACACAACAATCATCGAGCGAACGCGTGAGATCGGAATTCTCAAGAGCCTTGGCGCATCGAAAGGATTCATAGTAATCACGATCGAAAAGGAGGCGGCGTTGATCAGCGCATTCGGCGTTTTGCTCGGATTTCTGGCAGCCGTGATCGGAAAGTTGTGGCTTGAAGCAAACACGAGACTGCTGATCGATCTGCAACCGAAATGGCTGCTGATCGCGGCGCTGATCGGGGTGTTCGGCGGAATCTTGGGTGCGATCTATCCGGCGATGCGCGCGGCCAACCTCGATCCGGTCGAAGCGATAAGTTATGATTAGTCCGTAGTCAGTAGTCCGTAGTCCGTAGCGCTACGGACCACGGACTACTGACTACGGACTACGAATCAATGATTCCCGTTCTTGAAACAATCGATTTGAGGATGGTCTACCACGTCGGCAAGGTCGAAGTGCCCGCCTTGCGAGGCGCGACCTTACAAGTGCAGCCTAGTGAATACGTCGCGATCATGGGGCCGTCGGGCTGCGGCAAGTCGACTTTTCTGCACATCGTTGGAGGCATGCTCAAGCCTACTTCTGGACGAGTGATCATCGACGGCCAGGACCTGACCGCGATGAACGACGCGGAACGCACCGATTTGCGCCGCCGCAAAGTTGGATTCGTCTTTCAGCGCTTCAATCTGTTTCCCACCCTGACCGCCGAGGGAAACCTGAAGCTGGCCGAGCGAATCTACGGGGGCAAGAACAACAAGGAGTCAGGCCGCCGGCACGAGGTGCTCAGGCTGTTGGGGCTCGAGGACAAGATGCATCACAAACCGCTCGAGCTCTCGGGCGGCGAGCAACAGCGCGTGGCAATCGCTCGCGCGGTCATAAACCGCCCCGCTATTATTCTTGCAGACGAGCCGACCGGCAACCTCGATAGCGAGAACTCCGATATCGTTCTAAAGATGATGCGCCAGCTCAACAAGGAATTCGGCCAGTCGATCATAATAATCACGCACAACGCCGAAGCCGCCGCCCGCGCAGATCGAATAATCGAGATGCGAGACGGACACGTTATTGCTTCGAGCGGCTCGGCAGATGCGGTGCGAGGACGCTCTTGAAGCTAATCTTAAGCACGCTGAAGAAGATTCTGTTTTGGTCTTACGACCGAGGGACCTGGCAGTATGATGTAATGTGTGTGCTGATTCTCGCGTTTGTTATGTTTGCTCCGGGCACCGCATTTCATAGTGTACGACCGGCGCCGGTGATCGTGCGAAGCAGCGAGATCGGACAGGTCGATCCCGGCAACCTCGAACGAGAGATAACGGACCGACTTGAACGGAAGTATGGACACCCGGTTAAGGTTTCGCGCATCGAAAGGGTTGAAGAGAGTTCGGGCGAGATCAGTTATGTGGTCTACCTGAAGTGATCCGGAAGTTCTTAGTCCACCAAGCAGGGAATCAAGATGAAACGAAGTTCATTCATAATCGCAATCGCAGCGATCTTTGCGACAACTGTGTTCGTGTTACGAACGAGCGCCAACGGGAAGCTCGATGAAGTGCTAGCCAATATGGAAAAAGCCGCGCGCTCAATTAAGACCATCGAAGCCGACATGGCACAGGAGAAGCGTGATATGCAGATCGGAGGCAGAGAAGTTTATCGGGGACGGATATACTTCGAGCATGGAAAGGTTTGCGACAAAGTTCGGATCGACTACTCGATTCCCGAGGGACAATTCGTCGCCGTACTATGCGACAAAATCTACCTGTATCAGGCCAAAATCAAACAGGTCATCATCACCACGCGGCAAGCGCAGGCTTCAAAGAATCAGGAGTTCTCTTTCATCGCAACGCCCTACAAATCGGTCCCCGAGCTCAAGAGCCAATATGACATCGTATACGTCGGGGACGAGAGCTCCACGGCGAAGCTCGAGTTGACACCAAAACGAAAGTCGTCAGTGAAGAAGCTGACGCTGTGGGTTGATCAGTCTTCGTGGCTCCCAGTCAAGTATCAAGTCGTGGAAGCGAACAATAACCCCACGACTTTTACGCTAAGCGGAATGATCAAGAATGGTAAGCTGTCCGGTGAAAAGTTCAAGGTGAGTTGGCCTCCCGGGACCAAGGTGGTTCATCAGTAAACAGAACTGAGTTCGTTTCCAAGCAGGCTACGGGAAGTACAAAAGCACAACAATACTTCCCATCAGTCCTACAGCAACCATCCAGAACAAAAGCTCGTGCAGCACGAGAATTGCGCGCGGATAGTCAGGCCGGACGCTCTTCAACTTGCGGCGTTTGACCCTTAGCGCCGAGTGCGACAACAACACCCCAAGCCCCAAAGCGCCGAGCGACATAATTCTCAGCGGCCAGAGAAAGAAAACCCACTGCATCTCTACCAGCAGCAGCAACGGTATACCCAGCCCGAAGCACGCCGTTGCCCCCATCAGAAGTCCCGCCAGATCGGGATCGGCCACCGGGATCTTTAACGTTCCGGCCCGTGATGCGGCCCCCGGATCGAAGGAC
>DASXSR010000333.1:0-9087 GCA_036505875.1 Blastocatellia bacterium
GGAAACGTTGTATCGCAGGGCGCGTTGGCGGCTCAACTTTAAGCAATGCCTGCTCTCGCAGCTTCATTGCATATTTGAAAAGATCCGCCGCGGTCGCATATGGCGAAGTTGATTGTTCGTCACCTTTAGCCGCAGCCGCGAAATCGGCTAGCAGGATTACAATTCCAGCGAGAATTATGTCGTAAGGTCGTTTCAAATGATGGTGTGGTTGGTTTACCCTCTAACGACAATTGTACAGAATTATTCGGCATTTAGGAAGCGGAATGATTCGATCTAATCCGCTTGGACAACGGCGGGGATTCTTGCGGCTGCGCTGTGGTTGATGGCACGTGTCAGGGGCGAGCCGACGTACCACTGCCGGCCTCGCGTTTGAGCTCCACGAGGATCATATGCATAGACTTATCGCCAATGTTCTCCGCGGCATGGGTCAAAGGGTCGCGATAGACAACGTCGCCCGTTTGGAACGTGCCCTCCGTGATCTTGCCATCTGCTGCGTAGTTGCGATACCGACCCCCTCCCAAAACATAGATGACGTAGGCGGGGTCTGAGTGCACCTGCTCTTTGGTACCGGGTGGCAAGATAGCTTCGAGGACGCGGATACGATCGTTTTCGAATCTGACGCGTATTGTCTTAGAATTGACGACGGCCGGATCTTGCGCGTATGCAGGCGTCACCCGGAGGCCGACGGGTAATGCGACTGTGATTGCGAAGATGATTAGAGATCGGATAGGCACCACGATGGCTTCCTGTTGGGTCAATTTCAACTCGTTAGCGTGCTGAGGTGGCGGATGACGTATTCGGAAACCATCGCTGACAATCTCAGCAAAGCCGGTTCGAGTTGGGGCTGCGTCTAAACCGTGGATTCTCGCGGGCGAACGATCTTCGTTGTTGATGCGTATCGTGGCGGGAGTCCTCCTTCATTTCGGTTTCGTCGTGCCGCATGCCATCGCGCACAGGAACTCGAACATCAGATTCGAAGCCAGCACCGCCGTAATCTGTCCGGGCCCGTCGTAGAGCGGCGACACTTCGACGATATCGCCGCCGACGAGCGACAGCGCACCGAGGCCGCGCACGAGCCGCTGCGCTTCGTGGCTCGTCAGCCCGCCGACCTCCGGCGTCCCCGTCCCTGGCGCGAATGCCGGATCAACGCCGTCGATGTCGAAGGTCATATATGCCGGACCGGTTGCAATGCGGTGGATCTCGGCCACGACCCACGCGACGCCGCGATCCTTCACCTGCTCGATATCGATCACCGTGATCCCGTGCTTGCGATGGAAATCGAAATCGTCCTTTCTGAGCATCGGCCCCCGAATGCCGACCTGGACGAACCGTGGTCCGTCGACGAGGCGTTCCTCGATCGCGCGGCGAAACGGCGTGCCGTGAAAATACTTGCCGCCAAAGTAATCGTCCCACGTGTCGATGTGCGCGTCGAACTGCACCAGAGCCAGCGGCCCGTGGCGCTTTGCAAGAGCACGCAGCACGGGGAGCGAGATCGAGTGATCCCCGCCGATGACGATCGGACGAGCGTCAGCGTCGGCGATGGCGCCGATGCGGGCTTCGACCGCTTCGTAGCATTTTTCGATGCTCACCGGCGCCGCGTCGATGTCGCCGGCGTCGGCGACGTTCAGGCGGTCGAACGGCGACACATTCTGAAAAAAGCTGTGCGAGCGTATCAGCGACGACTGATTCCGGATTTCGCGCGGTCCGTAGCGCGAGCCCGGACGGTATGATGTGCCGCCGTCGAACGGCACGCCGACGATCGCCACGTCGAGGCCTTTCGGATCGGTCACGTGCGGCAGGCGCATGAACGTCGCCGGTTGCGCGAAGCGCGGCGATTCGAACGCCGGCCGGGGCTGGTGGGTCATGGATTGCAGATTATAGATTGCAGATTGCAGATTTGAAGAACTCAATCACCGAATAAATCTGCACTTTGTAATCTGCAATCAGCAATAACATATACCCCCATGCCCTCGCCCCGATTGCACGGCGGCCTGTCCACCGTCGAGTACTTCACGTTCGGCTTCGGCACGATGATCGGCGTGGGCTGGCTCGTGCTGATGGACAACTGGCTCGCGCGAGGCGGGCCGGCCGGCGGCATGCTTGGCTTCGCCCTCGGCGGCATGCTGCTCCTCCCGATCGCGCACACCTACGGCCGGCTCGTTCGGACAATTCAGGACGCAGGCGCCGAGATCGCCTACACCGAGCGCGTCTTCCCCGCTTCGGTCAGCTTCGCCGCCGGATGGATCATGGTGTTGTCGTACGCGATCGTATGCCCTTGGGAGGCGGTCGCGACGGGCAATCTGCTGGCGCGCGTGTTTCCGGCGCTCAACTCCTTTCAGCTGTACACCGTCGGCGACAGCGCGATCTATCTGCCGCGCCTCGCCGTCGGCCTCGCGCTGACGGTGCTCGTCGCGTCCGTGAACTATCGCGGGATCGACCCGAGCGCGCTCTTTCAGGACGTGATGACGTTCGGACTGCTCGCGATCTTCGTTGTGTTCACGCTGCTCGGATTCGCGCGCGGGAACTCCGCGAACATGCAGCCGCTCTTCTCGCATCCCGGAACGGCCGGCGCGTGGCTCTCGATTCTTCTCGTCATGCAGATCGTCCCCTACTTCATGACCGGGTGGGAATCGGTCGCGAAGGGCTCGGAGGAAGCGAAGTCGGGGTTCGATCCGCGCGGCTTCGTCAAAGCGATCTATGCGGCGCTGATTGTGGGATTCGTTTTCTACGTGACGGTCATCGCAGTCGTGGCCTACGTATACCCGTGGCGCGAAATCGTTACCGGGCACGTCCGCACCGAGGTGGCCTTCGAGCGCACGTTCGGCTCGCATGCGATCGCGCAGCTGATTCTCCTCGGCGCATTCCTGTCGCTGCTCAAGATCTTCAACGGCAACTTCGTCGCGGCCACGCGCATGCTCTACGCAATCGGCCGGCGCAATCTGGTGCACCCGTCGCTCGGACGCGTGCACGCGCGCCACGGCACCCCCATCGTGGCGATTGCGCTGATGGCAGTTCTGACGATGGCTGCGGCGATGTTTGGCGATGCCATCCTCGTGCCGATCACCGAGGTCGGATCGCTCGCCGTCGGCGTCGGATGGCTGTCGGCGTGCGCCGCTTACATCGCGAGCGCAGGACGCGCGAACGGAACGGCGGCGGCCTGGGCTGGCGCGACCGTCAGCGCTCTGATCGTCGCCATTAAGGTGCTGCCGTTCGTGCCCGGAAGCTTCACGCGGATCGAGTGGACGTCCTTTCTGGCGTGGTGCGGAATCGGCGCGCTGTTCTGGTACACGCGCAGGACGCAGAGAGCGCAGAGCCCGGCCGAAAACACGTAGGAGGTCAGCGCGGTTCTTTATGTTCAGACAATTGACGAGATTATCAGGGTCAGGACCTTACAAAATCGGGCCAACACTGAATCCTCTTCCTGTATTTCGCTTCATCGTCGAATGGGGCGACCAGCGCGTCGGCTTTTCAGAAGTCGACGGCCTAACACAAGAAAACCAGGCGATCGAATATCGCGAGGGCTCCTTCCCAGAATATTCGGCAATCAAAATGCCGGGCTTGCGCAAGTTCCCTAACGTCACGCTCAAGCGTGGAATCATCAAGAGCGACAACCCCTTCGCCAAATGGCTTTCCACCGTGAAGTTGAACGCGGCCGAGCGCCGCGATCTCGTGATCAGTTTGCTCAATGAAGAGCATCGGCCAGCGATGGTTTGGAAAATCCATCACGCCTTCCCAGTGAAAGTGGAGGGTCCGGACTTGAAGGCCAGCGGTAACGAGGTTGCCATCGAATCGATCGAAATCGCGCACGAAGGCCTTGAACTTCAGAAATCCAACCAGCGGCGGCGCAGAACCAAGAAGATATAAAGCAAGATTCCAGAGAATCGTGTCGGTGAGGTCCGGCACACAAAGTGCTCACCACTCGTTGAAATTGCCCGCGTGCTCGCGCGTCTCGATCACTTGCCAGCGTTATCGTAAACGCGGATCGTAAGATTCTGCTCTTTAGTTCGTCGAGCCGTCGCTCTCCGTGTTCTGAAAAGCCGTGATTAGCCACTTCCCGTTAGTTTTGACCATCGTCATCGTGGTGATTTCTTTCAGAACTGGAACGGCCTCTCTAGTGGGACGACTCGAACCGGTCATGTCCCACGTAGCATGGACAAGCGCAACATCGGATGTCGAAAAACGAACTTCTACACCGGTAAGAATCTGAACGGCGGTCTTTAGTCTGTTTTGAAACAGTTCCCGCTGCCGCTGGACAATCTCCGGCAATCCTTTCCAGTGGACACCGGCGACGTTTACGTAGTCACAGTTTTCAGTGAAGAGACGACCGAAAGCGGCCGTGTCATGGCGGTTCCAAGCAACAGCGTATTCGGCGAGAACATTGCGCACGGCACTTTCATCATCCATTTCGTAGTTCGTGGCGTTGTAATAGCTGCCGTAGTAAATCCCATACGGGTAGCTATATACGTAACCATAGCCGGGCGACTCATAACCATAGCCATAGTTACCATACACGTATCCGTAGCCGGGGTAGAAGGACGGATAAGAATAATCAGAATATCCGTAGGATCCGTTTGGGTAGTAGCCCCAGTTCCAGCCCCACCAAGGACCCCACCACCATGGAGAGGCGAAGTTGCCGATAAAGATGATTTCGTTGAAATGCTTGAAGCGATGAAACCGATTATCTCGATTAAAGTCTCCAACGTTGAAACGGTTAAAGCGTCGAAGGCTCAAGGCTGCATTCATTATTGGAGCCCGGTGCATTGGCATTCGGGCAATCGAACGTGGCGTCAATGCGCCGCGCATTCCGATTCGGGACACCGAATTACCGCGCCCCCTCATCTGCGCCGTCGCACTCGAGGCTGCGAAAACACATGCTACCACGCAACTAAGGAGAACAAATTTTCTCCAGTTCATAGCGTTATAGGTTTCCAAAGATTGAAACCCCCGAGATTCGAAAGTTGCGGCACTAGAAAAGATAAAAGGTAACGACCGTATTACAAATGCACCGCCGCTCCCGGCGACTGCGGCAATCAGTAAAGCTGCCGAGCACTTACCACTCTTTGAAATCGCCCGCGTGCTCGTGTGCGGTTGGGCGGCGCGCCACGTACTATCAAGACGGCGTGAAGCCTTTTGCAACGGTGAGCGTACCTCGTGTCGACTTCAGTCGCAGAGGGAGGATTTCTTGGTATTCGGGCGAGTCATACCACGCATGGAACGCCGTCATTGATGGGAATTCGAGAATAACGGTGCGCGGGTGCTCAATCGGCCCCTCTACCACTTCCGGTTCTTCATCGAAGGCGACAATTCGCCCCTGATGAGACTCGATGGTTGGAATAACCTTTGTCACATATTGATCGATCAACCCGCGATTCTCGATTTTGCCTTGTGCGATGACATAAACGGACATTCGATTATCCTCCTTGCGCATTTGCATTATACTTCGCCGCCCAACTACAATTCGACGAAAGGTTGTTTCGCCTATTTCGGCTCTCACTCACGGAGTGCTCCCGGTAAAAGGAAGGCATGATTCACCCTGTAACTGCGGCTTCCGGCGGCGGCAAGCCAAACCTGCTCGATGAAAAAAGCCCAACTCATGGCTCTTTGAAATCGCCCGTGTGCTCGCGTGTTTCAATCACGGTTCCAGCCTGATCGTAAACACGAATCACCGCATCATGTGAGCGGCTGAAAAACTTTGCGTAACCGATTGCATTGCTGATTGCGTTGGGCTCCGCATACCACAAGTGACCAAACGGGAGCACATCGGAAATCAGATCGAACCCACGTCGATCTTTGCGCGGTCGGATTTCGTAAACGTGTTGTGAACTGGTCATCGCGCCGGGCCAGCGGTTGGCTGGAGCGCCTTATTGGCCATCCAGTAGTGTCGGCAAGGCGTCGGTCCGTGCATCTGGCAAAGATTAAACGTCCTTTCCGAATGATTGATCGTGTGTCCCCTTAGGGAGTGCTATTTTCGGCGCCCGATCTTGGAGGTAACTTGAACGGCACAGGCTGTACCTTTCCAATGCAGCCGACGTCGAGTCCCTTCGTCGTGCCGGTTCGGAACAACTCGTGTCTGATAGATCGGGTGCACTCGTTTTCGGGAGTGTGAGCGCCGCCGGGAACGATAGCGCGGATGGCGTCAGGCATATTGGACTTCACTTCTTCGCCCCAGTTAGGCCGCGAAGCCGGATCGGTTGCTCCTAAAACCAATACGGCCGGCGTTTCCAAGCGGAATGGCTCAAAGTAATCCGCGGGCAACTCCGTCTTCGGCCATTCTTTGCAGGCGGCCATCTGGTCCTTGACTCGCCAGGAACCGAGAAAACTTCCGGCCGTCGCCGGCTCGATCTCCTCAGGACGTATCCGGCTAACGAATTCGTTGCAGGTAATGCAATAATGTAGTCCCAGTCTGCCACCTGAATAGATGCCACGGTTCGCCCGCAGAGCGGCTTCTGCAAACGGGGTGAAGTCGCCGGCTAGTGCTTGCTCGACGAGGAATGGGACTTCCCGGGCGTTGTGATACATCATTACACGCACGGCATCGGCGAACGCGCGCTCGGTTAGGTGGATCTCTGTCCGGGCTCCGGTTACCGGATGGCGAACGTAGGTCGGGACCGGCTTCTCGCGCACTTTGTTCAACACATCGGCGAAATCTTCGCGAAACCGCGGATACGCGGCGTGGCAGGCCGTGTCTGCCTCGCAATCTTTGAACAACTGCTCAAGTCCGGCCTGCGCTGCACTGGCGTGGTAAAGCGGCACCCGATTCGAGAGAGTAACGAGGCTAGTGAGATAGGCGCTCCGCACATGTTTGCCGTGGCGACGCATGTAAATCTGCGCGGCATACGTTCCGAAGGAGCCGGCATTGATGTTAATCTTGTCGTAGCCCATCGCGCCGCGAACTTCATCTATGTCGTCGGCAAAGTTCGGCGTCGTGTACTGGCTCAGATCGTATTTTTTCTGTAAGTCGTCGCGGCAGGCGCGTGCTGCCGCCGGGTCGAACGGACCATTCAGGTATCCTTCCAAATTGTCGTCCGATCCGGGCGATCGACAATCCAGCCGATGACCATCGCCGGTCCCGCGTTCATCGACCAAGACAACATCGTGTTCGTCGGCGTCATCCCACCCCATTATCAACTCCGCCAGCTCGGTCGCCGTCTCGCCCGGGCCGCCAGCCATGTAAAAGACAGGGCCCTGGTCAGGATGTGGCTGGCGGGCGGGGATGAGGACGATTTTCAACGGCAGCATGCGGCCTTTTCGAGTCTGGCGGTTCTCGAACACATTGTAGACGCCGCAGCGCAACTCCTCCCTTACGCCCTCGACGTGGCAGGACGTCAACACCACATGGGACGCAGCAGATAGGGCCTTCGCAAAATCGAGCTTCGCGAACGCCGCGCACAATATTGCGACGCAACCCAATGCGATCGCGATCAACTTCCTCATGGAAAATCTCTGTACTTTCATCGCACCCGCCGCAAGCCCTTCGCCTATCCTGCAAAACTTTCGATTCTCAAGCTACGGCGTGAACGCCTAATCAGGTACTGCGGCACGTTAGCGAGCGTGTGCGAATGCGCAGCCAGCACAAGGCCGATGACGACGCTAGAATTCTGCCGGAATTATTCGCATTTAGGAAGCGGAATCCAGCGGAACGGTGACAATCGTGCTCACCACTCTTTCAAATCGCCCGCGTGCTCGTGTGTCTCGATCACGTTGCTCGCTTCATCGTAAACCCAAATCACGGCGTCATGTGACCGGCTGAAAAACTTCGCGTAGTGAATCGCATTGCTGATCGCCCGCCTGACTTGTAAGAACGGTTCATCGGAACCGCCTACGCGATTGAGATCAATCGTCCTTACTTCGCTTCTTTCGGCGCGCTCGATGCGAGTTTTTGGAAGCGCGGATCATTCCGGAGCGGATCAAACATTGGATCCAGCCGAAGCAGGGCCGAAGTGAGCGGCACGTTTTGTGTAGCCAGCGGGCCAGCGTACGGTATCGATAGTAATTTCTGTAACGCGGCGATGGCGCGGTCAGGCTCTCCTATCTGCGCCGCCACTCGGGCGAGGATCTCGATTGGAGCGGGACCGGTCATCGCGTCTCTTTCGGTCGGATTCGTTGCCATAGCCCGCTCCGACAGAGCCAACGCAGCGGCTTTGTTACCAAGGCCCGCATTGATCAGCGCGAGATCTCCAAGGAGGTAATAATTTTCTGGCTGTTCTTTGAGGAAAGATTCCAGTTCGCTGCGCGCGTGTCGCCAAGTTTCCTGCGCGGCGGGGTGCTCACCGGCGACATCTTGCGCCCAGCCAAGCCAAAAGCGCAGGTCGCCATTGTAAAAACCAAGTGCTGGATCAGGTTTCGCAAGTATTTCTTTTAGCCTAGGGATGATTTGTGCGGGGCGGCGCTCCAGGATCGCTTGGTAAACCTGAGTATTCAACGCAGTGGTGTCGCTCGCAGCTGGATGTAACGGAGCAAGGAGCGCCGAGGCTCGCGAAAGGTCGCCATCAGCTTGTGCGATAGCGGCCTTTAGTCCGATCGGATCAATACGGTCCGGTGTTATATCAAGTACCTGATCCAGCTTTCGCGCCGCTTCGCGGAAATGACGAAGTGCGATATAGGAAAGCGCGTGCTGGCTGAGCAGTTCAACATTGCGCGGGTCGAGCCGCTCTGCTTCGTTAAAGTACGCCTCGCTCTTGTCCCACTGGCCTTGCCGCCGCGCGACATAGGCCAGCGATTCAGGAATCTGGCTGCTATTGGGCAGGAGCTGCCGTGCCTGCTCAAAGTAACGCACTGCAGTGTCGTAATCCTTTAGGCAGGCATAGTGATACCATCCCTTGGCAAGTATAGCCTCCCCGAGATTAGGCTGAAGAGTCAGCGCGGTTTCTGCTGCCTGCCGTGCCTCTTCACGCAGAGCCACCGTTGGTTGCAGAAACGATGTGATGTAGCCCGCGCGCATCAACGTATGACAGCAGCGCCCAGGCAAGGGCGAACTTCGGATCCAACCGCACCGCTTCTTTTAGATATTTCTGCGCGCCAAGTGTGTTAGCGCTTGAGGGTAGCGTTTTCAGTGTATAAGCCAACCCACGCAGGTACGCGTCGTAC
>DASXSR010000334.1:0-12857 GCA_036505875.1 Blastocatellia bacterium
TCTTGTCCTCGTTCCCACCAGCAGCCCGAGCCCTGACTTCTACGGCGGCGAACGGAAGGGTAATAACGAGTACGCCAATTCGGTAGTAGCGTTGCGAGCTGCGACCGGAAAAGTTCTCTGGCACTTTCAGGTGGTTCATCACGACTTGTGGGATTATGACGTGGCTTCACAGCCGATGCTCATCACCGTGAAGCGAAATGGCCGAGACATCCCAGCCGTGGCCGTCGGCACAAAGATCGGCCACATCTTTGTGCTTCATCGCGAGACCGGCAAGCCGTTGTTTCCGATTGAAGAGCGGCCCGTTCCGCGAAGCACCGTTCCCGGAGAAGAGGCATCACCCACTCAGCCTTTCCCGAAGCTTCCCGCGGCGATTGTCCCGCAGAAGCTGACTTCTGAGGACGCCTGGGGCTTGACCCCTCAAGACCGCGAAGCTTGTCGCAAGATCATTCAAAGTGCACGCTCCGAGGGTCTGTTCACTCCGCCGAGTCTCGAGGGCACTATTGTTTTTCCAGGCAACGTAGGCGGGATGAATTGGAGCGGGATGTCTTATGATCCGAGGCGCGGACTGTTGATCACCAACACCAACCGCATCGCGACTCTGGTCAAGCTTATTCCACGAGACGACTATGCGAAGCTGCGGTCAACAGCCGCGAGCAACAGGATGACCGGTGAGTTCGGACCTCAAAGGGGAACTCCCTACGGCATGTATCGTGAGCATCTGCGCGGGCCGAGCGGCGCGCCGTGCAATCCACCACCCTGGGGAACTCTCACCGCGGTTGATCTCGCGACCGGTGCCGTGCGTTGGGAAGTGTCGCTTGGAACGATCCCCCAGCTCGGTCCTTTTGCGGAGTCCAGAAATTGGGGATCGATCAATCTGGGTGGTTCGGTTGTCACCGCCGGTGGCTTAGTCTTCATCGCAGCGGCTATGGACAGCTACTTGCGCGCGTTCGACGTTGAAACCGGCAGAGAGATTTGGAAGAGTGAGCTTCCCGCAAGCGCACAAGCTGCGCCGATGACTTACGAAGTTCGCGGCAAACAGTATTTGGTAATCTGCGCGGGCGGACACGGCAAGTTGGGAACGAAAAAGGGCGACAACGTCGTCGCGTTCGCGCTGCCATAGCGACAAGTATCGGATGGGCCGAGGCCAGGTCCAGTGGAATAAACTTGGCTTCTGCGTCATCGCGGTTCAACTTCTTTCGGATGGATTAGATGAACAGACTCAAACCAGCGGTTGTGGTCATTTGCGTTACGATTGCGCTTCACGTGACTGCCGCTTCGCAGACTCTGAAGATTGAAGGAACAGTCGCCGATCAAAACGGCGCGACAATCGCCGGGGCAGAAGTGACGTTCGCCGGCAGGCTGAACACAATCACTCAGGTGACCGACGACCGCGGTCGCTTTATGATCGAGGCGCAGGGCGACTCCGCGATGCTGACAGTTCGCGCGCGAGGATTTGAGACGGTTAGCCGGGTTTGGAACGCGACGGACAAGGACGCATCTCACGTCCGGATTACGATGACAGCGGAACGTTTATCCGAGCAGATCACGGTCACCGCCGCGCGCGCTGAGACTCGCGTGAGCGAGACCGCCGCAAGCGTCGCAGTACTCTCAACCGAAGACATATCGACAACCGCTGCGCTGACAACTGACGACGCGTTGCGTCAGGTGCCGGGCTTCTCGCTGTTTCGGCGATCGGGCAGCCGAACCGCGAATCCGACCTCGCAAGGCGTCTCGCTTCGAGGCGTGGGCGCGAGCGGGGCCAGCCGCGCAGTCGTGCTCGCTGACGGGATACCGATCAACGACCCGTTCGGCGGATGGGTTTTCTGGGGACGCGTTCCACGCGAAGCAATCAACCGAGTAGAAGTCGTCCAGGGCGGCGCTTCAAGCTTGTATGGAACGGACGCGCTTGGCGGCGTCATCAACTTACTCACTCGCGATGCTCGCCAGCCGGCGCTTTCGTTTGAAACCTCTTACGGAAACGAGCGCACGCCCGACGCCTCGCTGTTTTCGGGGGGAAGCTTGCTTCAGTGGGCGGGTTCGCTTTCTGCCGAAGTCTTCCACACCGACGGCTACGTTCTGGTTCGCGATGCCGAGCGCGGACTCGTCGACACAAAGGCCGGCGCCGAGCATACAACTCTCGAGTTGACGCTGGAACGGCTGATCGCGGACACCGGGCGCGTCTTCGCACGAGGGTCGCTGTTTGACGAATCGCGCGAAAACGGCACGCCGCTTCAAACTAATAATGGGCACATTCGGCAGTTCGCAGTCGGCAGTGACTTTCATTCCAGCCGCGCGGGTTCAGTCTCTGCCAGAGGCTTCGCGCTGAAGGAGATTTACAACCAGGACTTTTCGTCCATCGCAACTAATCGAAACAGCGAGACTCTCACGCGCAGCCAGCGAGTGCCCGCGCAACAAGTCGGCTTCGTCACTCAGTGGTCGCGAGCGGCAGGTTCGCACAACACGCTCGTTGCCGGCATTGACGCGCGTGAGGTTCGCGGCGCAAGCGACGAGCTTGTATTCACCAACAGTCGAGTGACGTCAACTGTGGGAGCGGGAGGGCGCGAGCGGATCTTGGGCGTTTACGGGCAAGACATAATTCGAATTACTCCACGATGGTTGCTGACGTTGGGGGCGCGTGGCGATCGCTGGCGCAACTACGATTCGTTCTCCTCATCGCGACCGCTGCCGGCTCAGACCCCGGTCACAGTAACAAGGTTTCCCGAACGAATCGAGACAGCGTTCAGTCCGCGTGTGTCGCTGCTTCACAAGCTCTCCGAGAATGTTTCGCTGATGGTCTCCGGGTATCGCGCGTTTCGAGCGCCTACGCTAAACGAGCTTTACCGCTCATTCAGAGTGGGCAACGTGTTGACGCAAGCTAACGACAAGCTGCGCGCTGAGCGGCTCACGGGCGCCGAAGCCGGCGCGAGCTTCGCGGGATTCAAGAACAAGCTCAACGTCCGGGGAACATTTTTCTGGAGTGAAATCACTCGTCCGATCGCAAACGTCACATTGAGCACGACGCCGACGTTGATCACTCGCCAGCGACAAAACCTCGGCCGCACGCGTTCGCGGGGGATTGAGTTCGAAACCGAGGCGCGCATTACAAACTCGGTTACCGTCACGGGTGGGTATCAGTTCGTCGACGCGACGGTGTTGAAGTTCCCCGCCAACACCGCGCTTGAAGGACTGCTGATCCCGCAAGTGGCGAGGCATCTGTTCACATTTCAGGCGCGGTATTCGAACCCGCGCCGGCTGACCGTTGCGATTCAAGCTCGCGCGGCGGGATCGCAGTTTGACGACGATCTGAACCAGTTCGGGCTAGATCGCTATTTCACGCTGGACGCGTTCGCATCGCGATTGATCGGACATGGCGTTGAGATCTTTGGCGCGCTCGAGAATCTGACAGGCCAGCGGTACGAGGTTGGGCGCACACCGGTGACAACATTGGGTCCGCCGGTATTGGCTCGGGTCGGGTTGAGGTTAAGTCTCGGCGGTCGATAGATCCAGATGATCGAGAAAACCTGCGCCAAGTGGATTACGATCTTTGTTGTCGGAACAACCCTTGGCGTTATTAACGCAGTTGGTCCCGCATACTCAGATGCGGGAGTTCCTTTGCAAAGCGCCGACAATTCTACAAAGACGGCCGAGCAAGTCTACAAGAACATTCAAGTGTTGACCGGGCTGCCTGCGTCGCAGCTCGATGGGGTGATGTATTTCATGTCGGCTTCGCTTGGAGTCGCATGCTCCTACTGTCACACGAACCCTTGGGACAGCGATGAGAAAACATCAAAGCTGACGACCCGTCGCATGATTCAAATGATGCGAACCATCAACAAAGAGAACTTCAGCGGCAACAATGTGGTCAACTGCTACACGTGTCATCGAGGTCAGACTCAAACAGCGACGTCGCCGCCCGCAAATCCATTGTCGTTGCAACCTGACGCCGGCACGACCGTCTCCAAACCTACCACTCCGTTACCGTCCAGCGACGAGATCATTGAGCGCTACATTCGCGAGATTGGCGGTCAGGTTGCGATTAACAATATCAAGACGCGAGTGTCGCGCGGGACTGAGACTACAACTGACGGAGCGACTGCGGTCACAGTGCAAATCGAAACCTATCAAACAGCAGAAAACAAACTGTTGATCACCAGGAAGGACCAGCGCGGCGAAGCTGTAGTGGCGTTCAATGGCGCGACCGGTTGGATTAAGGACGGCGGCGGGCAGCGTGAGATGAATGCCAAAGAACTGGATGCTGCACACAAGGACGCCGACTTTTTCCGATTTCTGAAAATCAAAACGACCTATCCGCAAACGAGAACGCTGGGTCGCGAAAAGCTGGGCGACCGCGAAGCGTATATAGTCGGCGCTACGTCGACAGACGGCAGCCGCGAGAAGCTCTACTTTGATACGCGGACCGGATTACTGCTTCGAAAATATGTTGCGTTCAATACCGCGTTCGGCACGATTCCTGAAATCACGGACTTTGATGATTATCGAGAAGTGAGCGGAGTTAAACTGCCTTTCACTATCATCTGGTCGCGCTCGCCATTCTCCTCTGCTAGGAAGTTCGCCGAGGTAAAGGTAAACATTAAGTTCGAGATGCCGAAGTAGCCTGACAAATGCGTCGGCATCCTAAATCGAGTCCACAAACGCGTAACGATTCAATCTTCTCCGCGCGAGCTTATTCATCCGCAGCGCCGCTTGAGGGGCGGCGGCTCTGAGCTTACTGAACAGCTTGCTCATCTGATTGGCTCGGCCCAGCGCTCGGTGCATCTTTGTGATGCTCATCGGTCGCGTGATTTCCAGATCGACGTTTGATATCGAAATCTCTGAGAAGGCGCCCTTCGCTTTCAGACTCATGCCGCCCAACAGATCGGCCGACATCTCAATCTCGCGCACCCCGGCCCACGGGATGAAACGGCGCTCGCGACCCACGCAAGTTTCTCTGATGCCGTCTTCGCTCAATTCGATCATGCATCTCGCCTCTCGCTTGAATGCTAAAACAATGGCGCCGTAACTCAGCCACATCATCAATACCGGTATGAAAGCCAGAATCGGAAAGATAATTTCGTCAAGCACGTCCTCAAGATCCGAGTCGGTGATGATCGCCAATACCGCCCCCATGCCGCCATAAATCACGGTCAGTAGGATGACGATGATCCAGAACGAACGGGCGTATAGATAACTACCCTGTCGTTTGATCTGTATTTGGTCGAACAACTCCAGCTCCTTTTCGCGACGCGACTTCGACCGTGAGGAAATTATATCAGCAACTACCGGTAAGAGAAGAGGCTCAGCACGAGGGCATATTTTTAAACATTGCGCTGGCACTGTAATTCCTACTAGACTCTTCGCGCTGTGCTGCAATTAAGGTTGCATGAGGTTAAACGTGCCGACGGGGCTGATACAGACTAACTCGACCGCTGCGGTCGCGATTGCGATACTAGTCGCAATCCTGGTGATTGCCATCATAATAGTTCTGTTCTTGCGGTATCTCGCGAGACAGAAGGAACGCGAGAAGCAAGCGCGCGAACGATTACTGCAGATGGAGCGCGAAGCTCAATTCGCATCCGCGGTCGATGGCGTAAAGTACTCCCGAAATGCGAACCAGGTCGCAGCCGATATCGCCGCGGTGTTGCGAGAGCACCTCTCGATTCCCGTGCTGGCGATTTTCGCCGGACGTGAGACGGACGGCAGTCTGATAGACGTATTACAAACCTCATCGCGTTTGCCTGACTCGGTGCCTTCAATGCTGTTGAAAGAGTGTACGCAGCCGATTGTGGAGAAGCTGTCGTTGTTGACGAGCTATCGGGGAAGCGATTCCTCGAACTCTCGGCAGGCTGCTGACCAATATGCGTCGCTCGAGGAATTCGAGCTGGACCAAATTGCACCTTCTCAAGGCGGCGAGTACGTCTTGCTTGTGCCGTGGCGAGGCCCGTTTGGCTGGAACGGATTGATTGTCGCTTCTAATCCGGCAGCAATGCCTGCCGAAGCGATCGGCCGATACCGCGAGCCGCTGTCGCGGTTGACCGAGAAGCTCGCAGTCGCGCTGCAGTTTGAAGGGGCAGATGCTGAGCTTCAGTCGACAAAGCAGATCGTCTCGAGAACGTCCTTTTTCTCGCGCTCGCTCATTTCCTGTCTGGAGGCGACGTCGCCGTTAGACTCAATTGTCAGGGAAGTAACTGCGCACACAGGAAGCGACAGCGCTGCGCTTTGGCGGATCGATGAGTCCACATCGATGGTAAAGATCGCGGCTTCGCACGGATTGAAGTCGGCCGAGTTCCTGCCGCTGCCGCTAGGACAAGGTCTCGCGGGAAGCGTCGTCCAAACCTCAGAGGTGCTGGCGCTTGAAGACGCCCCGGCCGATCAGCGTTGCATCTTTCCGAGGGAAGCGCGCGAGAGCGGCATCGTGTCTTATATGGGCGTGCCGCTTTCGTCAGACGGCAATGCAATCGGCGTTTTGGAGATTCACTTCGCCAGCCATCACTCTTGGACCGATAGCGAACGGTCCGCGATCGAGTCGGCTGCACCGATCGTGTCCGAAGTGCTGAAGAGCCTCGACTCCCGGGGAAACCGGCTGAAGGTTGAGAGCGCGTATCTCGGTTTGTCTGAAGCGCTGCAGCGACTGCGAACTCCCGACGAACTAAAGGAGGCGGTGGTCGAAGTGCTTGGTCATGCGCTTGGAGCGTCCCGCGTGGTGGTCGTTGAGCTCAACGGCCAGGGCCAACCCCAGCCGGTCAAGGAGGAATACCGTCAGCCTACCGTGAAATCGGCTCTGGGAGTCACTTTCGCGGAAGCGCTTGCTTCTCGCGTTCAAGCCTCGCAAAGAAGTCAGGCGATTTCCGATTCGCGCGAGCATTCGCTGACGGGCAGTGAAACCGCGAAGGAGTTAGGTGTCCTATCGGAACTGGCCGTCCCCGTTAGACTGGATGGCAAGACGCGTTCGATCGTGTACGTTCATCAATGCGACCGCGCTCGCGAATGGCGACGAGACGAGATTGAGTTCACAGAGCGAGTGGTCAGCCAGTTGTCGCTCTCACTGACGAATCTGGGCCTGATCGAGATGGCCTTCAATGATGCGCAGCAAGCGCGCGCGGAAGCTCGACAGGTAGAGCAGGCGGCAAACTCTGCGCGAATTCACGAACTTGAGCGGCGCCTCGAGGATCTCGATCACCAGCTTGCCGACGCACGAAGCGGAGAAAAACAGGCGCTCGAGATGTACACGAAAGCTTCCGCACTCGAAGCGAACCTCCGCGCTGAAGCCGACTCATTGCGTCGAGCGGAGGCAGAAGCGCAAAGCCATCTTGAACGCGCTGTGCAGGATCACAAACAAGCTCAGGGATCAGCCCAGCAGTTACTCGAAATCAACAGATTGAAGAGCGAATTCATCGTCAACGCAGGTCACGAAATAGAAGCTTCGCTGCAATCGGTTTTGGGTTTGTCCGAGCTGCTCGATCGCGGCGTCTTCGGCGACCTAACGCGTGACCAGAAGGAAACGGTGCAATCGGTTTACGCGTGGGCTCAACGAATCAAAAGCGACGTCGACTGGTTGATCGAATACGGTTCGACGAGATCACGCCGGCTTGAATCGCCGGGCGTCGAAAAATCGGCATAAAGTTCCAAACATTCTAAAAGGAGAAGTGAGACAAATGAAAAGGACGCTTTGTTTGATGTTGGCAGTTTGCGCGGTATCGTTTGCTTCGATAAGTGCCGCGGCGCAGCAGCCGCAGTTGCCTAAGGTGCTGTGGATCTATCGCGAAGATGTAAAGCCTGCTCGTGGCGCCGCTCACCACAGGGTGGAGCACGGGTTCGCTCAGCATTGGGCGAAGAACAAGGTGCAACCGTTCCTCGCCCTCGACGCAGTGTCGGGCAATGCCACCGAAGCGATGTTCCTTTCAGGCTATGATTCGCTCGCAAGTCTGGAAAAGGACATGCAGGCGTTTGATAAGGGGTCTAGCGGGCCAGAGTTTGACGCACTAGAACGCCAGGAAGCCGAGTTGGTCAACAGCGTGCGCTCGATGGTTGCAATTCTGCGGCCCGACCTGAGTTATAAGGCTGAGCGGCTTATGAGCGTGCTGCCGCAGTCGCGTTACTTCAGCATCGAAACGTTTCGCCTCCGGCTGGGGAAGGACGCGGACTTTGAAGCAGGGACGAAGCTCTTTCACAACGCGTTCGAGAAGATGAAGAGCGATCGGCCTTACGTTTTGTATCAGGTGGTGATGGGAGCTCCGGAAGGTACCTACTTTCTATTCGCTCCGATGAAATCGCTGAAAGAAGTCGATGAGGAGTTTGCGTCCCAAGGCGCGTTCATGCAGGCGATGGGTGAGGAGAACATGAAGAACCTGATGAAAGGCGCTGGCGACGTTTTCATCAGCATGGAGAATAACGTCTACGCTTTCAATCCAAACATGAGCAATGTGTCGAAGGAGTTTGCGGCGGGCGATCCAAAGTTCTGGACTCCAAAGCCAGTTGCCAAGCGCCCGACGCCGCCAAAGAAGGAAGCGGCCAAGCCCGCGATGGAAGGCAAGAACCAGTAGGAGACTGACCTTTCGCAGAGTAACCGCTCAGGTCACCCGAAAGGGACGACCTGGGCAACGCCTAAAGTGAAGATAACGGTTTTTTACGTCGGGACCAGCCTGCTGGCTCCGCTAAGACGAGCTGAATCCGATATCAACTCGCGTCACCGCCTCGCTCTGCAAGTCGCCGCGTACAATTGCGGATCGCCGCTGGACGAAGCTCAATGGCAAGCTGCTGAAAACGACGTCGCCAACAGTGAGCTTGTCTTCATAATCCACGTCACGGAGAGCGAGAACGCCGGTCGGATTGCGCGGGCGCTCGAGCGTCACAACAAACGTGCGCGCGCGGTAATTGCTTTTAATTGCATGCCCGATCTGATGCGATGTATGCGACTGGGCAAGCTCGACTTCGGTAAGCTGATGAAGTCACGAGGTGGGAAGGGCGAGCGGGCATCAGGGACTGCCAAGAAGCTGGCTACCTGGATGGCGGACTTCGTCAAGGGCCGCAAGTTCGACAGCAGGAGCTCCTCCGACAAAGGAGGCGGGCCGGCCAATGCGGACCAATATGTCAAACTCATCGCGAGGCTGCCCGCCATCCTGAAGTTTGTGCCAAGCGCGGGCCGACTCCGGGACATTAAGAATTACCTTTTGCTGTTCTGCTATTTTCTTCAGCCGAGCCCCA
This sequence comes from Blastocatellia bacterium, assembly GCA_036505875.1. GTDB lineage: Bacteria > Acidobacteriota > Blastocatellia > UBA7656 > UBA7656 > Onstottus_A. The sequence goes on from DASXSR010000334.1 coordinate 9,202, forward strand.
ATAACATTCGCTCGATGCTGCTTTATGCAATCAAGCATTACGCGTCCGGCGATCATCGCTTTATCAAAATCGAACCGCCGGAAACGCTGCCTGTCACTGGAATCTATCACCCCGACGCGACAAAGCTCTTCGAAACTTTCGCCGCATACAAAAAATGGTATGAACGCAAGGGCAGGAGTCAAATTGACCCTGATCGCACGATCGGACTGTTGTTGATGCGGCCTCAGGTCATCGGCGATGCGAGGCGACACTACGACGGATTGATTCATGCGATTGAGGAAGAAGGGTTGTCGGTTATACCGGCGATCTCGACATTCATGGACAATCGCGATTCCTGCGAGAAGTTCTTCGTCGATCAGCATCGAAGGAGGCGTGTGAGCCAGATCGTGTCGCTGACCGGGTTCAGCTTCGTCGGCGGGCCTGCGATGAACGACAGCGCGGCGGCTGCTGAGTTTTTCAAGGGGCTCAACGTGCCGTTTCGCTCGATGGTCTCGCTTGACGTTCAGACGATCGAGAGCTGGAAGCAAAGCAAGTTGGGATTGAATCCCATACAAACCGCAATGCAGGTTTCTATTCCTGAGATAGATGGCGCGACCGAGCCGTTCGTCTTCGGCGGCCTGCCCGAAACCGGGAATCAACCTGAGCCGCTCGATGAGCGTTGCCGTAGGGTCGCCCGGCGATTGGCTCGTTGGAATCGGCTTCGCGTCACTCCGCGATCCGACCTGCGAGTTGCCTTTCTAATCTTTTGCTTTCCGCCGAACAAAGGCAACATCGGAACGGCTGCGGATCTCGATGTCTTTCCAAGCCTGTTCGAGTCGCTTGCGAGACTCAAGGCAGAAGGCTACTCCGTAGATGTTCCGGAAACGCCGGACCAGTTACGCGAGCTTTTACTGGAAGGGAACTCAAGCCAGTTTGGCATGCTCGCCAACGTCGCTTATCGCATGAGCGTCGATGAATATCGAAAGCTTTGCCCTTCCGTCGGCGACATCGAGCGCGAGTGGGGTCGGGCGCCCGGCTCGATCAATTCAAATGGGCGCGAGCTCCTGATATTAGGCTTACACCTCGGCAACATGTTCATCGGCGTGCAGCCTACGTTTGGTTATGAAGGCGATCCGATGCGGTTGCTTTCGGCTGAAAGCGGCGCGCCACATCACGGGTTCATGGCCCTTTACACTTATCTTGAGAATGTCTTCCGAGCGGATGCAGTCGTTCACGTAGGCACTCACGGCGCGATGGAATTCATGCCTGGAAAGCAAGTGGGCTTGTCAGAGAATTGTTGGCCCGATCGCTTGATCGGCGAGCTGCCGAACGTCTACATCTACAGCGTCAACAATCCTTCTGAAGGTACCATCGCGAAGCGCCGTTCCTATGCGGAATTGGTTTCTTACCTGACGCCGCCGATCGAGAACGCGGGGTTGTACAAAGAGCTCGCGTCTACCAAGGAACTGCTGGCGGCTTACCGCCGCGCCGAGAATGAAACGGAGCGACAGCGATTGTTCGAGGCAATCGAAGAGAAGTCGAAGCGGTTAAATCTGTGACTTCCTCATAAGTACGCTCTCAGCGCAGAAGGTTCCCGCAGATTCTACAATGAGTCCTTCGCTTGGCGTTGAGGTTTCGGCACTGAGCGCACTTGTAATACATCTTGCGTGTGAAGAGGCTGGTGAAGACAGCGCTCAACACCAAGATTCCGCCGAGCACCGTGATGGTCAGTAGAGCATCGCTCAAACTGCTCATTTGTTGTTCACCGCTGCCTGGCCTTTTGGTGTGATCGAGTAAAAGTCACTGCCGCGCTCGTCGAGAAATCCGTCACTGACCAGTTGATGCACAACGTCAAACACTTGCTCCCGCGCGCGAGGATCGTTGCCGCCTGCTTCAAACAGCGTGTGCAAATCCAAGCTGTCCTGGTTTAGCTCCCCGAAAAGCTGCAGGACTCGTCGCGTCAAATCATCCATATCAAAGATGATAGCAGTCTCGCTGCATTAACGCATTTCAGTTTTCCGGTCAACCAAACGGACAAAACGTTGTGCAAAAAGGCGACTACCAGGTTCCAGGAATTCGAAGAGATAACTCACAATCTTAATTACAACTAGTGGTGATTAGGACTATAATGATCGGCGTTCAGAATTGTGGCATCAGGTTGCGAGGCTTCTGGGTGCCAGCTTAGTTCGAAGCGAGTCGGGAAGGAGGAGCTCGGCATGCTTTTCAAAACGATAAGTGCGGCTGTCTTCGGGATCGACGCATACGTTGTCGACGTCGAGATCGACCTGACTCCGCGAGCCGGAGACAGCCAGGTACCGGTGTTCACGATGGTTGGCTTGCCCGATGCCGCGGTTCGCGAAAGCCGAGAGCGGATCCGCGCGGCCATCAATAACTGTAACTTCTTCTTTCCAATCCATCGCGTCACGGTGAATCTAGCTCCGGCAGACGTCAAGAAGGAAGGCTCGAGCTTCGATCTGCCAATCGCGGTCGGAATACTCGGAGCGAACGGCGACCTCAATCGCGAAGAGCTTAATGACACGCTGATAGTGGGCGAATTGTCGTTGGACGGGCGCGTGCGTCCAATTAAGGGCGCGTTGCCGATAGGCGTGGCGGCGCGGGCGCAAGGCGTGAAGCGATTGCTTGTGCCCGAAGAGAATGCGCACGAAGCAGCGGTCGTGAGCGGGCTCGATGTTTATCCGGTTTCAACATTGAAGGCCGTTGTCGAATTAATAAACACTCAATCACCGCCGTTGCCGTTGAACATCGATACGCAGGCGATGTTGTCGAACCTCGATCATTACACGGACGACTTCCGCGAAGTGCGTGGCCAACCTCACGCAAAGCGCGCAATCGAAGTAGCGACTGCCGGGGGTCATAACATCTTGCTGATCGGCCCGCCCGGTTCCGGCAAGACGATGCTTGCCAAACGGATCCCGACAATTCTTCCGCCGCTCGAATTTGAAGAAGCCATCGAGTGCACAAAGATTCACAGCGTTGTCGGTCTAACGGAAAAGCATGGGCTGATCACTACGCGACCGTTTCGCGCGCCGCATCACACGATCTCCGATGCCGGTTTGATCGGAGGAGGCGCTGTCCCGCGGCCGGGCGAGGTATCTTTGGCTCACAATGGCATGCTGTTTCTTGACGAGCTGCCGGAGTTTGAGCGCAACGTGCTTGAAGTGCTTCGGCAACCGCTTGAGGATGGCCGGGTAACGATCAGCCGCGCGTCAATGTCATTAACATTCCCGTCGCGTTTCATGCTCGCCGCCGCAATGAACCCGTGCCCTTGTGGGTTCTTTAACGATCCGACTCGCGAATGCAAATGCTCTCCGATTCAGATTCAGCGATACGTCTCTAAAATATCGGGTCCGCTGTTGGACCGCATAGACATTCACATCGATGTCCCCGCGGTGAAGTTCAAAGAGCTTGCGAGCGACACACCGGCGGAAAGCTCTGCCGAGATACGTGAGAGAGTAGTAAGAGCGCGACGCATCCAGTTGGAGCGGTTCACCAGCGAGCGAATTTTCTGCAACGCTCAGATGTCTCCGCGATTGATTCGCAAGTATTGCGTGATTGATTCGGCTTCGAAGGCTCTGCTTGAGAACGCGATTACGCGACTGGGTCTATCGGCGCGGGCTTATGATCGAATCCTGAAGGTGAGCCGCACGCTTGCTGAT
>DASXSR010000335.1:0-3163 GCA_036505875.1 Blastocatellia bacterium
TGTGAGAAACTGGCTGGTAATCCCCATCTCGTTAAGATAAGCATCGGCGGAGAACGATATGAGACTTGCGTGCTGATCTTTCCAGCCAAACCTGCCAACGCGGCGAACGCCGGTTGCCTCAAACAAAGGAACGCGAATTACCTGGCCGGCGATCTTCCCTTTGCTCTGATCGGGCTGGCTGTTCGCAATTGCGATGAGCGTCTGGTCTTCGATCGCTTCGACGAAGCCGTCGCCCAAAGTGTTCAGGGAAGAGCGAAAGGCCCTGACCTCATTTCCCTCGGGCACGCGTTCCTGGATCGCCGCGTTTATTGCTCGAGAATGAACCAGCGAGCCCCCAGGCGGTTCGATGAAACTTTCTCCGTCGTAGTGACCGCATCTCAGCTCGACAACCTGGCTGATTCCGCCGGACACCGGATTCTGGTGGCATTCACCGCAGGATTGAGCGTTGTAGACCGGGCCGAGTCCATCCTTAATCTCCTCGCGCTCGTTGAAAGTATCTCTGGCAGCATTGAACTGTTTCGGTTTGAGAAAGCCATTCGTCTGGTCATCGAACCCCGCAACCGCTTCGACTACGGCAGGGGCCTCGGCCGATTGCGTGCGGGTGATCGGAAAGACAAACACAGTTGCGAAAGTTAGCAACGCAAACATCTTCAGCAGTTTCATTATTGTCCTCCACTGGTCGAGCTCCGCTTTTGGTCGAGCGCAACGAGGAATCGCATCTGGCGGTCGGCTCGATTCGCTTTGATGTGGTGTTGGTCTTGAACCAGGCGTGGTCGTAACGGGCCGTCACAAAAGCCTGATTGGTTCGTTAGACGGGTGGAATTGTATTTCGATGGGATCGGGCTGTCAACGGCGATTTTTGAATTAGCATCACCTCTTGGCCCTTCGATAGAGTCTCACAGTAGATGGTTCGTCAAGCGCAGACAACAGCTCTCGAAACGTTTTCTTCAGCGTTGGATGCACTAAGTCGCGAGCGATTTCCCAAAGAGGTTCGAGCACGAAGCGGCGAAGATGCATCCGCGGGTGAGGGAGAATCAAGGAAGGGGCGCTCGCCTCCGTCACGTCAGAATCGTTTCCTACGCCGCTAGTCGGTACGAAAAAGCCTTGAATGTCGCCGCAGAGGAGCACGTCGATGTCGATCAATCGCGGGCCCATCGGAACTTTCCGCTCCCGTCCCATTTGTTGCTCAATGTCCAGGAACGCCAGGAAGAGTTCATAGACTTGGAACTCCGGAGATATTGCGCGCTCGTCGTGCGAGTCGACTTCGACCAGCTCTTCCACCCGCCTATCGCCGTCGAACTTCAACTCAGGAGTCACTCGGATCTCAATCACCTGATTCAAGAACCACGGCTGGTTTTTGCGGCCGACTGGCTCTGTCTCATAGATCGAAGACTCGTGAATGATCTCAATCCCAAGCGCCTTGATGCGATCGACCGCTTCGAGAAGGTTGGCTTCGCGATCACCGAGGTTCGATCCGAGACTCAAGTATACGCTCGGCGGAAGCTTCTCCATTCCGGTTTCACTCTCGTTTGTCATCTCAGCTTCAGAAGTTATGATAGTGCTGCAAGCCGATGCCAACAACGGTCACTATAACCAAACGCGGCGCCGAGCGCGTGAGAGCGCGACATCTTTGGATTTATCGCAGCGACGTGGCCGATCATCGCGGCGCGCGACCAGGAGATTTGGTGCGCATCGCAGACTCGCGCGGGCGGCCGATGGGCTGGGCTATGTTTAGCTCGCGGTCCCAGATCGCGGTTCGTATCGTCTCGTTTGAAGATGTTGAAATCAATAGAGACTTCTGGCTGTCGCGGCTTTTATCAGCCGAACGCCTGCGCAATCGCGTCGTTCAAGCCACAACGGCTTACAGACTCGTCTATGGCGAGAGCGATTTGTTGCCTTCGCTGATCATAGACCGCTACAACGACTGCTTTGTCATTCAAACGCTGTCGCAGGGAATGGAGACGCTCAAACAGATTTGGATTGAACTACTCGTTGAGCGATACAGTCCCCGCACGATCGTCGAGCGCAACGACGCGCGAGTGCGAGATCTCGAAGGATTGCCGCGGATCGCGCGCGTCGTCTACGGCTCGGACCCCGATGAGATTGTTACGCAGGAGAACGATGTGAAGCTCGCGATCAACCTGCTCGACGGACAAAAGACCGGCGCGTTCCTGGATCAACGCGAGAATCGCGTCGCAGCGCGTCTGTACTCTCGCGGGCGGGCGCTGGATTGCTTTACTTATCAAGGCGCGTTCGCGCTTCATCTTGCGCGCGCAGCAGAGTATGTTATCGGCGTCGATGTCTCGGCGCCGGCAATCGCGCAAGCCCGGCACAACGCTGAGTTGAATGCCGCCAACAATATCGAGTTTATCGAGGCGAACGCTTTCGATCTGTTGCGCGAGATGGAACAAAGAGGTGAGCGCTTTGACGTGATTAACCTCGATCCGCCTGCCTTCGCAAAGAACCGGGCGTCTGTCGACGCGGCGACCCGTGGCTACAAGGAGATCAATCTGCGAGCGATGAAGCTGCTCGTGCCGGGCGGTATCCTGATCACGTCAAGCTGCTCGTATCACATGAGCGAAGAAGCATTCTTGAACATTCTTGCAGAATCGGCGGCGGACGCGGGTCGCAGCGTTCAACTAATAGAAAGGCGCACGCAGGCTCGCGATCATCCAGTATTGATCTCGATGCCGGAGACTTCTTACTTGAAGTGCATGATCCTGCGAGTCGAGTAGTGGACTGGCGGACATTCACCGCGTAGCGGTGGCCTCTCGATAGCAACGCAGAACGACGGCCGCGCCGGACCGCCTCGCGGTCACCTTCGATAGCAATGCAGAGCGACCAGAAATGCTGTCCCCTTAGTGCTCGCCTAGACCTCAGCCTCGCCGCTTTGTGGACAATGCCCTATCGACAGGTGACCGCTACGCGGTCCCAGGCCGACGTGTGTTTGACGCAGAAGGACTTCGCTCTAAGGCGCGCTCTGCAGAACCTGCGCAGGGGCGAGCCGCCGAATTGAGCCCAGCTCACCGATCAGCAAATGCACAAGAGTGAATGCCAGCAGGTACATAACTGAACAGACTGTGAAGATCGGCATGAACGAAAAGTTCTGTACTACCCATCCGATGTACCACTGCGTGACTGCGCCGACAGCCGCGCCCAGCGC
>DASXSR010000336.1:0-22116 GCA_036505875.1 Blastocatellia bacterium
CGATCCTCAGAAGACGAGCTTCAATCCCAGTTGAATGTTTCGGCCGGGCGCAGCTCCGTTGATCGTGCCAAAAGAATTGCTGGGACTCGTGAGGCTGCCGTAGCTCGTACTTGGATTGTTCAGGTTCGTCTGGTTAAATGCGTTGAAGAAATCCGCTTGGACTTGCATGCTGATGCTTTCTCTCACGGCAAACTTCTTGCGCATCGAAATGTCCCACATATATCGGCCCGGCCCTACCACAATGCCAGAACCGCTCGTGCCTCTACGCTCATCGGGGGACGGGAGAAACGCCGTCGTGTTGAACCATCTCGTGACGCTGCGCTGATCAGACGGAAGGCTTACATCTCCTCCGATGTAGTCAGCGCGGCGAGTGCCAATCGACGTGCTTCCAGTAACCGTTAGGAACTGGCCGGTCTGAACTCTAGTGATGCCGCTCAGCTCCCACCCCGAAAGAGTCTTGTCTCCGATGCGTCTTATCCCGTCCTTCCATCCGTGGAAGAAAGGTATGCGATAAGTGTAGGTGGTCACGAAGATATGCCGGCGATCGAATGAAGTCGGGCCGAAATTGGCATGTCTGTTGAATGGATCCTCACCGACGTCCAGACCGTCTCCGTTCCCGCTCGCGTCCGCTAATGATTTCGACCAGGTGTAACTCGCAGTCAGAGTCACCGCCCCTTTTCGTTTCGCGGCGTAAAGCTGAAGCGCGTTGTAGCTCGATGTTGAATCCGACAGTCGCATGTTGATCGCCGAGAATCCCTTATACGGACGCAACGTGTTGGTCGACGGTCTCGAACTCGATGGGACCTTGGAATTTGCGAGCAGCGCGTCAAATGTCGGCTGGTTGATGTCGGGCTGGCGCAGCAAATGCCTGCCCAGGTTGCCGACGTAAGTGATCTCACCAAAGATTCCGGCCGGCAACTGGCGCTGTACGCTCACGCTGAAGTTCATCGTGTAAGGCACCTTCAAGCTTGGATCTATCGCGGTGATTCCGCCGAAGGGTGTGAGCGCAGATGCCTTGGCGCTCGCGATGCTGCCGATGTTGCCGTTCTCGAACTGCGCGCTGCCGGAGAACGGCGGAAGATTGACCTGAGAGAAAATCAAGTTGCCTTCGGGCCGATCGAAGAAGATGCCAAACCCGCCGCGCACTGCAGTCTTGTTGTCTTTGAACGGCGTCCACGCAAAACTGAGTCGAGGCGCAATCAGATGAGCGGAATTGTACAAACCGCGAGGCGCGCCCGCCGGCACGGCGAGGACAGTAGCGCTGTTGCCGTTCGGAACGCGCGCAAGCTCGCTCGAGGGCACGCCGCTTCCAGCCCTGACCAATCCATTGAAGCGGTTCCCGCCCTTGGTTGTGTCGATGGTCCCGTTGGCTAGAACCGTTACCGCCTTAGTCGGATCATAAAGGCGAGGGTCGAAATTTACGATGTTGTTCGCCTGGGTGTAAATCGGCAAGACGTACTGGTATCGCAGTCCTGCCTCGATGCTGAGATTGCGACGCACTCTCCAGTTGTCCGTAACGTAAGACTCAAACTGCGTGAACCTGAAAAACCCTATCGGGTCGTTCTCGGCCTCGCTGTAGGTGCGGAAGTTGCCGAGCAACGCATCGGCGAAGGCATTGCCCGTTGTAATGGTGTTGCCGCTCGTGCTGAAGTTTACTGTGCCCGTGTAGTTCGACCGCCCATTCTGGTCTTTGCGGTTGCGCACGACGAGGACGCCAGTCTTGATCGAGTGAGTGTCGCGGTTTATCGAAACGTTGTCGGCAAAGGCTATGTCCGTGGTCGGCGAGAGCAACGAGCCCGAAGGCCCGTCAAAGCTCGCGAAATTCGAGATCGTAGTGCTTGGAATGCCGTTATCGAACCGCCCGCCCGAAAACAGTTGCGCATACTGGAAGGCATAAGTGTCCCGCTTCCACAAGTCACCAACAGGCGGGATTCGCTGACCGTTCCACGATGCGTTGATCTTTGCTTCGTTGATCAGCTTCGGATTGATGAGCCACGTATGACCAACCTGATAACTAAATCCAGGACGAATTCGGCGTGTCGGTATCGTCGGCAGTTGAGACGTAATGAAAACCCCGAAAGGATCGACCAGGTCGTAGTTGTCGTGCAGGTACCTGCCGTATATGCTGTGCTGGCTATTGATCAGATAGTCGATTCGCAAAATCTCCTGGCGGAAGTCGAAAGGATTCGGCATCTGAAACAGAGCATTGTTCGCAGCGGTTGTGTCAGTGTAGGCGGTCGCCAGCCCCTCCATGCCAGTGTAGACGTTAGCGAATGCGCGACCATCAGCCGTGATCCTGTTATCCGGAATCTTGTTGCCGGGAAAGCACGCAACCTGACTCGTGCTGTTGCAGCTTCCGGTCTTCGTGGGGTCTTTAAGAAATCCAGTCGATCCCAACCGCGCGGAGAAATCGCCCGCCCGCTCGGCTCTCGTCGGAAGTGTGCGATTAGTTGCGTTTGTGAAACGACGAATGTACTTCCATTCAACACCGGTGAAGAAGAAGAGCTTGTCTTTCTTGATAGGACCGAGGAAGCTAAAGCCGAAGTTGTTGTAACGAAGGGTCGGGCGCTCGACTACTTTCTGGCCCACGCGAGCATCGCCGACTGGAACTATTACGTCCGGCGATTTCGCGCTTGGGTTGTCGGTGAAGCGGCCTCTCGCGTTGCTGAAGAAGTTATTGGCGTCGAGCCTGTCGTTGCGCAGAAACTCGAACGCGCTGCCATGAAACCTGTTGCCGCCGCTGCGGGTCACGATGTTAATGGACGCTCCTGAATTTCGCCCGTACTCAGCGGAGAAGTTTGACGTTTGAATCTTGACCTCGCGAATGAAGTCAACGCCGACGTTGTTGATCTGGCTGTTGTTGCTTCCCGAGTCGAGGTTGAACCCGCCATCAACCGTGAGCAAATTAGCATTGCCCCGATTCCCGTTGATTGGCTGATTGACGCTCAAGCCCGTCATCAGACCAAGCTGATCGTCGTTCAGCAGAGGCGCGCCCGGTATGAGCGTCGTCAGTTGCATGTAGTTGCGCCCATTGAGCGCCAGCTCCTGCACCTGCGCGGTGTCGATGACGCGCGCTACTTCTCCCGAGGTGGTGTTGACTGTCTCACCGGCCGACGCTGAAACCGTCACGCTCTCCGTGACCGCGCCGGCTTCCAACTCGAAGTCAATTGAAACGCGGCCGTCGGCGACGAGGTTGTTGTCGGCCTTTACCGCTTTCTTGAAGCCTTTCTGCTCTGCGGCCACGGTGTAGGTCCCAACCGGCAGGTTCGTCACGACATAGAAACCCTTGTCATCGGTCGTGACCGTACGCGTCAGCTTGGTCGCTTCGTTTGTGACCGTAACAGTCGCGTCGGGAATAATGGCTCCTGACGTGTCAGTGACCGTCCCTGAGATGCGACCCACATTGGTCTGAGCAAGAATGGTTCGCGATGTGCCGGGCAGCAGCAGCGTCACCAGCACGCAGATCATGATCATCGTCAAAGCGAACGGCTTGTGCGATTTCATAACGCCTCCTTTAGTCCATTCCGAGCGGAGCAAATGCGAGGGCGACAGTCCAATGATTTGCCCTCTAATTGGCCAAATTCCTTCTCAAAGGCTTCGATCAACAACGCGCGATTTGCGCAAGAGCCAAAGAGCGAACTTAAATTGATCTATCGAAAAGCGAGCGAAATCAGTACTTCCTAAACGACGGCTTAGGCTTTTTGGGTCGCCCAAATCATCTTCTTTTGTCTCACGTTGGGCCTAATTATCATGGTCGGGCGAGTAATGTCAACAAGAAAATCACGGACACAAGAAAATCACAAACCTCAGCCGTTCAGACTACCGACTTCAGTCGGGCTTCGGACACCCGGTTCTCGTGGCCCACACCACGCCGACCAAAGTCGGTCCCTTGAGCGCCCGTCATTCCCTTGTGCTTGTTACCGGTAACAGCTACAATGTCTCCCAATCATGGCCATAACTCTTGCCGACATCGCAAGCGAGTTGGGGGTTTCGAAGATGACTGTCTCGCGCGCGATCAACAATCATCCGTTGATCAATCCGCAGACGCGCGAGCGAGTTTTGGAGGTCGCGCGCCGGCTCAACTATCAGCCAAACCAGCATGCCCGAGCCCTCGCAACGAATCGCTCGTATCTGATCGGAGTCGTGGTGCCCGACTTGATGAACCTGTATTTCGCTGAAGTCACTCGCGCGATCGAGTCGGTAACTCGGCCCGCCGGTTTTCAGCTTTTGATCAGCAGCACCGAGGAAGACGCCACCAGGGAACTCGACCAGGTTGAGGCTCTATTGCATCGAACCGATGGACTGATCATCAGTTCTGTATTGAACCCCACCGACACGAGAGGATATCGGAAACTGATAAAGGACGGCGCAAAGATCGTCCTGGTGGACCGCACTATGAAAGACCTTCGCAGCCCATCGGTCGCGACCGACAACGTGCGAGTCGGTAAACTTGCTACCGAACACTTGATCAATCTCGGCCACCGTCGAATAGGCCATCTCTGCGGCGATGCGTCATCGGTGAGTGTAGAGCGGTTAGAGGGATACAGACAGGCGTTGGCCAAGCGCAAGCTGCGGTACGTGCAGGCGCAGGTACGCCCGTGCGGGTTGCTCGAGTCCGAAGGTTACGCGGCAATGCGCAGCTGGCTCGCCGAGGGAAATGTGCCCGACGCGATCTTCGCCGTTAACGATCCGGCAGCGATTGGGGCAATGCAGGCAATGGAAGAAGCGGGCGTTCGAGTTGGCGACGAGATAGCGCTGGTAGGCGCTGGGAACATTCACTACGGCGATATGCTCAGAACTCCGCTGACGACTGTATCGTGGTCGAGGAATGAAATGGGCCAGCAGGCGGCGCGGCTGCTGATCGAGTTGATCAATAACGAATCCACGCGCTCAAAGCCGCAAGCTATCGTTCTCCCGCCTGAACTCGTAATTAGAAACTCGTGCGGCGCGAGGCCGTTTGCACCTGCCGACGTGAGTTACGCCGCTCGCTTTGGGATACCCGCCGTGACAGTCTGATCAGTGATCGCTCTTTCGGCCGTAGCCGATCTCCGCGCCGCCCGAAATGATATGGTCAACTCCGGTTGTGAAGCTTGCATCGGCGGCGATGAACAACACCAGCCGACCTACCTCCTCGGCGCTCCCCATCCTTCCCATCACCTGCGCAGCTTCTCCATCATGTTTGCACAGTCCGGGGTCCGCAGCTGCATCGATAGCTTCCTGCCATAACGGCGTGTAGATATTGCCGGGAGAGACTGAGTTCACTCGAACTCCGTTTGCAGCTTCGTCGATTGCAAGGGCCTTTGTGAATGCGATCACCGCGCCCTTTGTCGCAACATAAGTTGTCGCATAGTGCTGGCCGATGGTCCCAACAAGACTGGCGATGTTGATTATGTTTCCCTTGGTTCGCCGCAGGTGCGGCAGCGCCAAACGACACGCGGTGAAGATGCTGACAACGTTGAGGTCGATTAGCGATCGAAAATCCACCTCAGTGAATTCGTCGATGGCCTTGTGCGGCGGATGCCATCCAGCATTGTTTATCAGGCAGTCCAGTTTGCCGTGTTTAGAAATCGTGGTTTCGATCAGATTGTGGATGTCTTCGGTTTTGGTGACGTCGCAGTAAACGAAGGAAGCACCGCCTGTCCCCTGCTGCTGGGCGGAGTTTTGCAAATCTGCTGCGACACGCGTTCCTTCGTCTTCCTTGTTGCTGCAAATCACAACCTCAGCGCCTGCACGCACGAACTCGCGCGCGCAACCTTTACCGATTCCGCTGCTTGCGCCCGTGATGAGCACGACTCTGTTTGGGTATCGCAGGTTTGTCGTCATCGCGTTTTAACCCGGGAGTGCCTTTCGGGGGCGATTATTGGCGTTGTTACCGGTAACGATCCTACTTATTATCGGCCTCGAAATCAAGCTGGAAATGCAGAAGCACCGGAGAAAACCGTGTTTATCGCGCGACGCGGGCAGTGCCGCCTCTCATGACTCGCTCCACTTCGGACAGCGTCGCCATAGTCGTGTCGCCAGGCGTTGTCATTGCAAGGGCGGCGTGTGCCGCGCCGCACTCGACCGCCCACTGCGGTCCTCGGCCGGTGATCAACCCAAAGATCAAACCCGAAGCGAACGAGTCACCGCCACCAACTCGATCGAGTATCTCCAAGTTCTCTCGCGTGGGCGCTTGATAGAGTTCTCCATCCGAATAACACACCGCGCCCCAGTCGTTTACGGTAGCGGTCCTCGCGTTGCGCAGAGTGGTCGCGACAAGCTTAAAGTTCGGAAATTGCTCAACCGCTCGCGCGATCATCTTGCGGAAGTTTTGCACGTCGAGTTTGGAAAGATGTTCGTCCAATCCCTCTACCTCGAGGCCAAGGCAAGCGGTGAAGTCTTCCTCGTTGCCGAGCATCACGTCGACCAACGGAGCAAGCGCCCGGTTCACCTCGCGGGCCTTCTCCTTTCCCCCGATCCCCTTCCAAAGCGACTCTCGGTAGTTGAGATCGTATGACACAACCGTTCCATGACGCCTCGCTGCTTCCATCGCCTCGCGAGCCACCAAAGGAGTCGTCTCAGACAACGCGGCGAAGATTCCGCCAGTGTGAAACCATCGCGCTCCCTCGCGACCGAATATCTCTTCCCAATCAATCGCGCCCGGGCGCAGTTGCGAGACCGCCGTGTGACCTCGATCCGAGCAACCAACCGCGCCGCGAACACCGAATCCGCGTTCGGTGAAATTCATTCCATTTCGAACCACGCGGCCCACGCCGTCGTACCTGACCCACGTGATGTGCGATTGATCGACGCCGCCCTGATAGATCAAGTCTTGAACAAGCCGGCCGACGGCATTGTCCGCAAGCGCCGTTACGATTGCCGTGTCCAAGTCGAAGCATCGCTTCAGCCCTCGCGCAACGTTGTACTCGCCGCCACCTTCCCAAACTTGAAAGGTTCGTGTGGTGTGAATGCGCCCCTCGCCAGGGTCTAGACGCAGCATTACTTCGCCGAGGCTGACCTCGTCCCACTTGCATTCAGCTTTTGGTTTTGTGCTAAGCAACTTGTCTTATGTTGGTGCGGGCGAGGAGAGTACAAATTATTATTCCGCATGCGGCTCCAATAAAGGCTCCGATCGCCGCGCCCGACACCATATATCGGAGCAGCATCTGGCCCGCGATTTTCAACAGCAGCCCGGTTACCCATCCGCCGAACGAACCGAATAGAAGCCCTACGAAGCCAAATCCCAAGATTGCTCCAACAGACAGGGGTCTAACTTTGTTGATCTGCGTTTCGTCAACCGGCGCGAGCCTTGGCGCGAGCGTATGTATGATCATTAATGCAAAGAGGTAGGCGAAACCGGCGATCAAAAACATGATCATGTAATTGCCGCCGGTTCGATCGAGGATGTATCCCGTGGCTACTGCCAGTGTTGCGCCTCCCATCGCGCCTGCCATCCCGCCAATTCCAACGACTGATCCCACTGCCTTCCGCGGGAACATATCCGAGACAGTCGTGAAGATGTTCGCCGAGAACCCTTGGTGCGAAGCAGCCGCAAGCCCGATCAGCGCAACCGCCAACCACAAATTCGACACTTGAGAAACAAACACAACCGGCGTCACCGTAAGCGCGCACGCCAGCATAGTCGTCTTGCGTGCGCTGTTTACCGACCAGCCTCGTTCTATCAGCGACGACGACAGCCAGCCGCCTGCGATGCTTCCGATGTCCGCGACCAGATAGATAACAATCAGCGGTAGCCCGATAGTGGAGAGATCAAGCTTGTGCTTATCACGGAGAAAGTTTGGAATCCAGTAGAGGTAGAACCACCAGATCGGGTCCGTCAAATATTTGCCTATCGCGAATGCACAGGTCTGGCGATGCGGTATCAAGCGCAACCACGGGGTATGTTGAACCGGGTCGGGCGGGTCGCTGCGGATGTAGGCGAGCTCGTTGGTTGAGAGTCGAGGATGCTCTGCGGGTTTGCGATAGATGCGAAGCCAAAACAGCAGCCACAGAAATCCTATCGCCCCAGTGAGTACGAACGCCCATTGCCAGCCGAGATGTATTGCGATCCATGGGACGGTGAGCGGTGCTACAACCGCGCCGACGTTCGTGCCCGCGTTGAAGATCCCGGTCGCCAGGGCCCGTTCTTTCTTTGGAAACCATTCAGCGACAGTCTTGATGGCCGCCGGAAAGTTCCCCGACTCGCCGATCCCCAGAGTCGCGCGCGCTAGCCCAAACTGAAGCGCGGAACGGGCCATCGAGGTGAAAATGCCTGCGATGCTCCAGAGCGTAATGGCAATCGCATAACCGATCTTTGTGCCGAATCGATCCATCAGCCGCCCCGCCAGCAACAGACCAATTGCGTAGGAGGCATTGAATGCAGCGACGATGTTTCCGTATTCGATCTCGGACCAACCGATGATGGTCTGGAGGTCCTTGGCGAGGATTCCAATTACCTGGCGGTCAACGTAATTGATGGTGGTCGCGAAAAAGAGTAGCGCGCAGATAACCCAACGATAACGGCCTACCGCAGGAAGCGCGTCTTCTTGCGGGGACGCCTGGCGAGGTACTGCTTCGATCAATTCAGCAGCTTCTTTCATGATTGGCTGGTGATTAAAAACACGGGAAACACCGGGCTAACCGAAAAGAGAATCAAATGAGAGAAGCTCTTCGTTCGCGGTATGGCCTTGCTCGGCATCGTTCCGCGTTATGGGTTCCCAGCGTTATACTCTTCCAAAAACTTTTGAGCCTTCGCGCTCGGACTAATAAAGGCGAGTCGCTCGCTCGAGTCATAACCGCAGAAAACCCCGACGATCTGACCCTGCTCATTGTAAACTGGGCTGCCCGAGAAACCATCGACCGCATCCACTTTGATCGACCAAAACTGTTTGCCTTCGAATGTATAAGGGCCCTGGAAAACTCCTCTGCGCAACAGACTGTTTTCGTGAGGCCGAGCGATCAGGACGATCGGCTGGTTGACCTCGGGATCGGTCTGGAACGTCGGGTTCTTTGCGTCCTTTGGCGATGTGCACACGCTCAAGAGAACGAGGTCGGCTTCCTGGTCGGCTTTGACGACCCTCGCTGGGCAACCGTTCACATAAGCTCTGACTTGAAGCTCGTCGTTCGCTTTGAACCCAAGCAGCCTCCTCTTGGAAACACTCAGTTTGCCGGATACAACGTGATAGGCAGTCATCACCAACCCGTCGCCCACTACGAAGCCAGTCGCGTATGCGTTTGGGCCAACATCGGTCAGCATCGAGAGCACGCGCTCGGCCGCATTCCGATTCTTTTTGCTGAACTCCAAGGCTACCGACAAGGTATAGCGTTGTCTTTGTTTCAAGATGTGTAATGCAGTGTTCTCCGACGCGGAGTTGGAGCCTAGGACAGAGAGCACTACAGCAAGAGAAGCGAAATAACGAACCTTCTTCATCTGAGCCTCCTGTATCAAAAGTCAGAGATAGAGTCCATGCAGTTCCGCCAGTCTATCAAAGCATCGGCTAATCGCCAAACTCCTTTTAGGAAGGGATCAGCACGGCAAGCGGTAAACGTCGTATGCCGGGACCATCTCCATCTTTGCCGCTCGCTACCGCTCCCGGCGCTCAGTACTCACTTGCGATTCAGTAAGCACCGTGTGAAGCGCCTCCATAAAGAAGTAATCGCCCCACATCACCGACTCGTCGACACCCCAGTTCATCGGGCGGTGATAAACTCCGTGACGCAGGATGCCCTCATAACTCGCATCGTGCGAACCGAGGAACTCATCGCCGGTGAGGGTCGCTAAAATCGCAAACGTCGCGTTGCGGTATGCCGCCGAGCCTCGACGTGTGCCTTCGATCTTGTTGAGCTTCCAGAATGCTCCCGCGACGATGGCCGCCGCTGAACTGTCCATCGGTTCGTCAGGAATGTTCGGAGCGCCATAATCCCAAAACGGCATGCCACCGTCAAAAGTGTTCTCGAGATAATAGCCCGCGCAGCGCTCGGCTGTATCGAGGAAGAAACGATCACCGGTAAACAAGAACGTGTCGGTGAAGCCGTAGATCGCCCAAGACAATCCCCGCGCCCAACAGGTGAAGGGCGAATAGCCCTGCTGAGTCGACAAGTTGCGAAAGTCGCCGCGAACTGGATTGAAGATTGCTTCGTGTGTAACCATTCCCTCGCGGTCCACGAGCCTGTCACCGCTTTTGTGAACCAGATACTTCTCGGTCGTCTTCGCATGAGTGACGGCTTTACGAAACAGCTCTTCGTCGGCCCCAAGCTGATGCGCGCGAAACAACAAGCGAATGTTCATCATCACGTCGATAAACAGAGACTGGGGGCCGTGAAACGAATAGATGTAGTGATCCGCTCCGGTTTCCTTCCAGCGAAATGATTGAATCGTGCCTGCGGTAATCAGAATATCTTTTAGCCATTGCCTCGTTGGATCATCGTCATCGAGCAAACGATACCAGCGATCGACTGTCGACATGAAAATGAATCCGAGATCGTGAACATCGCGGTCAAACTTCCGTGGCTCGAGCGCCCGCGTGTACTCCTCGGCGGCTTGTCTCCATTTGTTCTCGCCGGTTCTTTCAAAGGCGAGCCACATCATCCCGGCATAGAAACCGGGGCACCAGTCAGTCCAGATGTAGTCGGGGCGGGTCCAGATGCCGTTCTCGGTGTAAATTGGAGCAGACTTGTTTGCCGGCCACTTCCCAAGCATGCGTTCCAGTTGGCGCACGCCGAAGTCAAAAGCTTGCTCGATCCGGGCAAGTAGGGCTGGTTCGTCGATGCACTCGGGAACTTTCATCGTCACGCTCACAGCCGTCGGATGTTCATGCCTCCGCTCACTTCGATCACAGTTCCCGTCGAATACTCGAAGCCGCCAGACACCAAAGCAGCTACGGCTTTGCCGACGTCTTCCGGCAGTCCCCATCGCCTTTGCGGAATCAATCCTTCTTCGATCAACCGGTCGTATTTGTCCTGAACCGGCGCGGTCATATCGGTCTTGACTATTCCAGGTCGAACTTCGTATACGTTGATGCCGTACTCCGCAAGCCGGTCGGCAAAGATCGCTGCCGCCATGCTCAAGCCAGACTTTGAAATACAATACTCCGCGCGTGAAGGCGAGGACATGTAAGCCGAAACCGACGTAATGAAAACGATCTTAGGTTTCGCTTCGGACTGCTCGATCATCTGCCGCGCGACCCGTTGAGTCAGAAAGAACGCGCCTTTCAGGTTGGTCGACATGACACGATCAAAGCTGGCCGGCGTCGTTTCCAAAACATCGAGCCGCCGTTCGGGCGCAACACCTGCGTTGTTGACCAGTACATCGATGCGGCCAAACTGATCGACGACCGTTTTGACCATTTTTTCGTGGTCTTCGAGGATCGAGACATCGCCCTGAACCGGCAAGAAAGCAACGCCGCATTCTTCGACTCGTTGTTTGACTTCAAATATGCCGACTTTAGAGAGACCTCTAGAGCTTCCCGCGATGTCGTAGCCGGCTTTCGCAAGCTCGATCGCGATGCCGCGGCCAATGCCCCTGCTTGCGCCGGTGATGAAGGCTATTCGATGCTGGTCGTTCAAACCCTAGGTCTCCGCGAACCGCTCTCGATGACGATTCTTTACTTGGGTAAGCCGCGCCGCCATTTCCGAGTTCTTGTAATTCGGATCGAGCGGATAACACCCCGACGGCAAGCCGTTGCGCGGAGCGGTTGTGCAATCGCTAAACGTGCGGCAGAGTCGTTTCCGTTCTAGCGTTCGGCCCTCCAACACATGAAGCGGCAATTCGGGATACGCCAGGACCATCCGTCCGAGCCCGATACTGTCAGCCCAACCTTCACGCACCGCTGCTTGCGCAACGTTCGGTAAGAATTCTTGCAAATAGCTGAAACCCGTACCCACGATCAACACGTCGGGGAACTGCTGCTTCAGCCTTCGCGCGGCGTTCATTTGCCGCGCGACACCAACCAACGGGTCCTCGGGTGGCAGATAGCCATCAGATGGCGGGAACAACGCCGGTCTCTGCACGTGCGGATTGTAGTAAGGTGATCCCGCCGAGATGTTTACGAGCTTGATGCCAAGCTCCCCGAGCAGTGATAGAAAGCGCGTTGCGTCGCTCAGATCGGGTTCAGTGGGATCACTCACGTTCACGCCAAAGGCCCATCGATAGGGCAACAGCTCAGCGAAGTCTTCAGGAATGCCGGGACCCGGCTTGCCAGGAGTCGAGCGCGCCGGATCAGGCCGAAACGGTACGATGTCGAATGCGGACAACCGCACGCCGATTTCAAGTCCCGGCGCCACCGAGCGTATTCCCTCAACAACCTCTCTCAAAAAGCGAGTGCGTCCTTCGAAGGCGCCGCCGTAATCACCCTCGCGCGTGTGGGCGCTCAGGAACTCGTGACCGAGATAACCGTGACAATGCTTAACATCAACGAAATCGAAGCCAATGCCTTGCGCCGTGCGCGCCGCGCGATGAAACGCTTCGATGATCCCGCCTATCTCGCCATCGGTCAGCAACTGATAATCCGGGTCGAGGCCCAATCGCTTATCCAGAATCGGATGATGATAAAGGATACGAGGCTCGGGTCTGCCCTTGATGTTGGGCTGACAATATCGGCCCGAGTGCGTCAATTGAAGCCCGATAAGCAGCCCGTCAGTCGAGCCCGTAGCCTGGCGATGTTCGTCGAGCAACACGTCTCGCAATCGCGCAAGATCATCTCGCGTGTGATCGCCGACCATTAGTTGATTTGGATTGGCGCGGCCCTCGTGAAGCACGGCGACCGCTTCGCCGCCCCAGATCAGCTTTGCGCCGCTTCGCCCAAAATTCCGCCAGCGCCGCGACGTCAATTCGGTTGGACAACCGTCAGCTGTGCCGTCCCATCCTTCCATCGGATGAATGGCGAAACGGTTTCCGATTCTGACGCCGTTGAAGCTCAGCGGCTGAGCGAGCGGCGATTCGGTTCCTGCTGACACTTCATCATCACAGGGGATCGCGATATTGTGCTCTTCGAGATGGCTCTTGAATGATGAGACGTCTCGCAGGCTTCCGATGTGCAAGAAGTGATGTTCGAGCATTACAAATATCTGAACGCCACTAAGTCACCAAGACACGAAGGAACACCAGGCTCTTTGTGCGACTTTGTGTCTTTGCGTCTTGGTGGCGTAATGTGGTTTTCAAGTTCCCGCCGATACAACTGCGACCCCAGCATGTCCTGCGGTCGAGGTTCGTTTGAGCCGTGACACTGCCAACGCGCCAAGCATGGCGATCGCGATCAGTATCATGAAACCAAGTCTGTACGTGCCGGTCCTGTCGCGAACATAGCCGATCAACATCGGAGAAGTAGCTTCTGCAACCCCGTCAGCGGTCAACACGACGCCCATCAACCTGCCGAGAACTCTAACTCCAAAAAGCTCGGCCGCCATCAATGGTATGATCAAATACTCTCCGCCGAGCCCCAGCCCGAATACCGCGGCGAACACATACATCGCGCCGGGACTCGACGCAAAGAACAGCATCGGGATCGCGGACGCCACCAGCAGGTAGATCAATAACATCACGTACTTTTTTGGCCAGTGATCGGCGAGCCAACCCATTAACAAACGCCCAATGATGCTGAATGTCAGCACCAGCGAAATAATCCTCGCCGCTTCGCCCTGGGCGTAGTTCTGATCGAGGCTCAGAAACAGTTTCAAATGCTGATTTGTTCCACCGACCGCCCCAATCGAACACATGCTTCCAAGCGCGAGCAAGTAGAACGACGAGGTGCGAAAGACCGGCGCCGCCGAAACCCGCGGCTGTTCGTTCTTCTTTTCGGCGTTGCCGTCAGGAGACTCCTTCACAAACAAAGCCAGCGGCAGCGCGAGAGCTATCATCAGCACGCCGACGCCTCGCAAAGACCCGCGCCAGCCGTAATGCTCAGTCAGCCAATTTGACAGCAGCGGCACTGCAGCGCCTCCGAAGCCGATTCCAAGATACGCTATGCCCATCGCTTTGCCGCGAGATTTGTCGAACCATCTCGAAAGCAAAACCTGATTGGGCAGCGGTCCGCCGCAGACATAGCCGAGAGCGTTAAACAAATAAAAGAAATAAAACATCCATAGCGCGGACATCGAGCCGAGCCCGACCAGCGCGCCTCCGGCCATCAGAATTCCAGCCATCATCAATCGTCGAGGACCGAATCGATCCACGACCCAGCCTGCGATGAATCCGAACAGCGGCCCGACAACGAGCTTGCTCAACGCGTTTCCTGAGGTCACCTGCGTGCGCGTCCAACCGAACTCTTTGACCATGAAATCGTAATAGAGCGGCAGCCCATACAACGCGAGCCCGACGATCGAAAACAACGCGACAAACGCCGTGATCACGACCTGAATTTGACCCGTCCTTGATCGGTCTGGAGACTTCATTAGAGTAGCGCGCGCGGATCGGAGGCTACTGATTGACGCCGCTGGCGAGGAGACCTCCGTCGACGACCAATACCTCGCCGGTGATGTAACTCGCTGCATCGGAAGCCAGAAAGACGGCTGCCCCGGCTAGTTCCTCCACCTTGCCGAACCGCTTCATCGGGGTTCGCAGCAGGAACTCCCTGCCCCGTTCACTCCCGTCCAACAGCTTCTCGTTGAGCGCGGTGCGGAACACGCCCGGCGCGATGGCATTTACGCAAACGCCGCGCGAGGCCCATTCGATGGCGAGCGATTTTGTGAGCGATGCTACGGCAGACTTGCTTGCCGAGTATGCCGCGACCTGGTAAAGCGAGACGAACGATGCAAGTGAAGCGATGTTGATGATCCTACCGTAGCCACGCTCGACCATGTGCGTCCCGAACACCTGACACGCTCGAAAAGTGCCGGTGAGGTTGGTATCGATTATTAAGTTCCAATCGTCTTCAGAAAATTCCAGGCTTGGCGCACGTTTGGTTCGACCGGCGGAGTTGACCAATATGTCGACCTTTCCAAAAGCCGCGACGGTCTGGGTAAGCAAATCCTCAAGAGACTGCCGGTCGTTGACATCTGACGCAAGGCGCAATGTCTTTCGACCTCGCTGTTCAATCTCGGCAGCAACGGTTTCGACTTGATCGATGCGCCGCGAAGTTGCTGCGACATCGGCTCCTGCCTCCGCCAAGCCGTGGGCGATTGCTCGCCCAATGCCTGAAGTACCGCCTATGACTACCGCAGCCTTGCCATCCAAATCCAGAAGAGAGTAGCTCATATTCTTATCCGCAGAAGATCGTCGAGAACAATTCGACCATTAAAAGAACAAATGTCTAACATCGGCGCTCGCGCTTTGTCAAAACGGTATCTGATCCAATTCATTCGAGTGCGTAGCTTGCCCGCTGCTGTAGCCTATGTTTAAATTGGCCCGTCGTCAGAGTGATGACCAAGTCGGAAACAATTAGTCGGATCATCCAGACCGGTTTGATTCCGGTTGTGCGGGCCGAATCGCCAGACATCGCATTGCGAGCCGTAGACGCAATCAAGCAAGGCGGCGTATCTGTGCTCGAAATCACGATGACCGTCCCCGGCGCAGTTCACGTGATCGAGGAGGTCGTTAAGCGCTTCGGTGACGAGGCAATCGTCGGCGCGGGGACGGTGCTTGACGCTGAAACAGCGCGAGCTTGCATGCTGGCGGGCGCACAGTTCATCGTGAGCCCGGCGCTTGATCTCGATACGATCGCATGCTGCCGTCGCTACAGCATACCGGTGATACCAGGCGCGCTCACGCCGAGCGAGATCGCGACCGCCTGGAAAGCAGGCGCCGACTTCGTGAAGGTCTTTCCTGCAAACGCCGTCGGTGGCGCAAGCTACATCAAGGCGCTCAAGGCGCCACTGCCGCAAATCGAACTAATTCCAACCGGCGGTGTGTCGCTAGCCACTGCCGCTGACTTCATCAAGGCAGGCGCTGCCGCGCTGGGAGTTGGCTCCGACCTCGTTGATACAAAGGCGCTTCGCGCGGGCGATGACAAAGTGATCACCGAACGCGCCAGGCAATTCATCGAGATCGTAAAGTTGGCCCGCGAAGAGTCAGGGCGACGTTAGGTGGTTCACACTCGCTTCTGTCTCAACCGATCGATAGCTACAGCCAGGATGATGATCGCACCGATGATCATTTCTTGAATGTAGTTTGGCCAGCCCATCTGCTGGCAGCCGTTTCTTAGTGCCGCCATGATCAAAGCGCCGACCATCGAACCGAGGATGGTTCCCTGCCCGCCCTTCAGGCTCGCCCCGCCGATCACCGCCGCTGCGATGATATCCAATTCCGCGCCGATGGCTACGGTCGGATCGCCTTGCCTCAGCCTGGACATTTGCATGACTCCGGCAAGCCCGATGAAGAGGCCGGCAATCCCATAAATCCAAAGCTTGAGCCTGTCGGTCGCGATGCCACAAGCGCGCGCCGCTGCTTCATTCGAGCCGAGCGCGAACACGTGCCGCCCAAACACCGTGTTACGCAAAACACCAGCAATCGCGATCGCCAACAGCAACGTAATCCAGACCCCCGGCGCGAGGACGATCCAGCCAGGTCGCGGAAAAGTCACAGCCAACTCATTCACCCAGGTCGCCGGCACGTTGACCGTTTGTTCCGAAGCAAGCCACTTTGCCAGCCCGCGAGCAATGCCCAGCATACCCAACGTCGCTATGAACGGCACCACGCGCAGGCGAGTGATCGAGAGCCCGTTAGCCAAACCGATCAGTGCTCCAACCGCAACCGCGGCGAGCATTGCGATCAAGGGCGGCCAACCCCGCTCAATGCCAAGAGCAGTAACTACTCCGGCCAACGCAATCACTGAACCGGCCGACAGATCAATGCCCCCACTGATAATGACGATCGTCATCCCGATTGCGCCCAACGCAACGATTACTGTTTGCGATAGCACGATGCGAAGATTGGTGACTGAAAGGTATTGGGCAGGCGAACCGATCAACAGGGTGAACACTGCGACTACAAGAAAGAGTCCCAAGAACGGACCCAGCCATCCTAACCAAAGTCGCAGAAAAGGTTTGACGCTCTTCTCGACTTTCGAGGCAGCTTCCTTTTGGATTGAACCTGTAGCCTTCATAAGTGAACTGGCTGCGGCTAGATCGCGACGATCGTAGCCTGTATGGCTGCCCGTCGTGCCCGCCCCTCGATACGAAATAGGCCTCGTGCCGAAGAGGGGCGACCGCGTAGGGCCGCCCATACAGGTGCATAGCGTATTTTATGCGGCCTCGGCCCCAACGGCGGTTTGCATCACCGATTCCGGACTCCACTCCCTGATTGGTCGGCTTGGCGAAAGCCTTCCACGTGACATCACCGCCAGCCGATCGCACATGCCAAACAACTCCGGCAAGTAAGAGCTCACAAACAGAACGGCTTTGTTCGAGGCAGCCGCGTGCGCGATGGCTTCATAGATCTGCGCCTTGCTGCCGATGTCGATTCCACGCGTCGGCTCGTCCAACAGCAGTATGTCCGAGTCCTGATGAAGCAGGCGAGCCAACGCGACCTTTTGCTGGTTGCCGCCTGAAAGCGAGCCGGTCGACTGGTAGGAGCTGCGAGCTTTGATCGACAGTCGCTTGATCCAACTTGTTGCCTGCCGTTGTTGTTTACCGACGTCAAGCCAGCCCCAGCGCGAACAAGTCTGAAACCTCGTCAGCGTTATGTTGTCCGCGACCGAAAGAGTCAGCGCCAAACCTTCCCCGTTTCGATCTTCGCTCAAATAGCCGACGCCTTCCGCGATTCGTCGAGCGGGCAGCACCCATCGTCCGCTTTTAGAATGAGCATGAAGCGTGATGGTTCCCGACTCGACGGCGTCGAGTCCAAAAATCGCACGAACCAATTCCGTCCGGCCAGCGCCCATTAATCCAGCGATGCCGAAGATCTCGCCTCGGCGCAACGCAAAGCTGATGCGCTTCAGCCTGCGCGCGACTAGGTCACGCACTTCGAGCACGACTTCTCCGTCGGAATCACAGGGCGCTTTCGGATAGAGGTTCTCCACCGGTCGTCCAACCATTTGTGCGATCAACTGCTCGTCGCTGATCGAATCAATCCTGCCGGTGCCGATGCTCTTGCCATCGCGCAAGACTGTGAATCGATCTGCTATCTCTCTAACTTCTTCGAGAAAATGGCTGATGTAGATTACGCTGATGCCTTGTTGTCGCAAGTGGCGAATGAGCGCGAATAAGCTATCGATGTCCTGGCGCTGCAGGCTGCTGGTAGGCTCGTCCATCAGGATGATGCTCGCGTGAGCAGCGAGGGCGCGACAGATCTCTACCACTTGCCGCGCAGCAATCGACAGTTCGGAAACCCGGCGATCAGGCCGAATCTCCGGATGGTGAAAGTTCTTCAAAACGTCGAGCGTCTGCTGTTTCGTCGCTCTGTGATTTAACCAACCGGCTCGCGAGGGCTCGGCTCCGAGCAGAATATTCTCCGCGACGGTCAGGTCGGGACACAGAGACAATTCCTGATGAATGAGCGCAATTCCATGTCGCTGCGCATCAAGCGGACTCGTCGGCGAGTAAGGTTGCCCATCGATGCTCATCGAGCCGGTGTCAGATTGAGTCAGGCCGGCAAGAACGTTCATCAGCGTGCTTTTGCCCGCGCCGTTCTCCCCGATGAGCGCGTGTACTTCACCTCTGAGTAACTGAAAATTAACCGAGTCCAGCGCGACGGTCGCGCCGTAGCGTTTGCTGATATTGCTCAGTTCAATCACGCTCATTCTGTCGGCGGATGAAGCAACGTCTTGAATTGCGGATCGTCGAGGTTGTCAGGTGTGATCAGGTACACGCCGGTATCGACGCGCTGCTCGACAGGCTTCTTCTGCAGATAATCAACCATCGTCATCACCCCGAGGTAACCCATCTTAAACGGGTCTTGTATGACCAGGCCTTCCAATTGTCGGCTTCGCAACGCGTCGAGCAGCGGGGCCGTGGCGTCGAAGCCGACGTGTTTGATCCTGCCCGCTTTGTTGATGTCTTGCAGAGCGAGCAGCATTCCGGCGGTCGCGCTCTCGTTGGGAGTGAACACTGCCTGAATGTCGTTACCGTAGCGATTGAGCAGATTCTGCGACGCTCGAAAAGCCGTGTCGCGAGTCGGTCCCGCATACTGGTCGCTCGAGATAACTTCAGTCCCAGGGTAGGCAGATTTGAGTTTCTGTAGAAATCCTTCCTCCCGATCGTGTGTGCTCGCCGAGCCTTCCTGATAACGGAGCAGCAGCACTTTGCCTTTGCCTTCCAGCAGCGCGCCTACTCGCTCGGCAGCCACCATTCCGCCTTTCAGGTTGTCCGTCGCCACGAAGCTGATGATTTCCGACGAGTTGAGCCCGGAATCAATGATAACGGTGGGGATGTTCGCGCGCTTCGCTTCCTCGACCGGCCTCACAAGCGCGAGGTTATCGAGTGGAGCAAGAACGATCCCGCTGACATTTTGACTCAGGAAGCCTTCGACCACCTGGACCTGTTGTTCACGGTCATCCTCACGCAACGGCCCTTTCCAGACGACCGATACTTTCAGACCTTGGTCGTTCAGTTCGCGCTCAGCTTTGACTGCGCCCGCGTGGATGCTCTTCCAGAATTCATGGGTTGTGCCTTTGGGAATTACTGCGATTGTGTAGGCTCCAGCCTTTGACGCGGATCGATTACAACCCGGAGCAACGATGGATGTCAGCAACAAGAAACCAATCGAAACTCTCATCATAAGTGCAGTATCATCCCTTCTTTCACGATGGCGGTCAACCAAAACTAGTAGCTCGACTGGCGAAAGAGCTGATCCGCCTTAATTGAGGCAGCATTATTCTAAATGGGTCACAGATAGCGAGAAACTCCAGTATGAATCAGCGCCAGTTCGTGTTCGCAACAGCCTCCAGCGATGTCCTAGCCTTGCGAACTCGTACCGAAACGGTTCATGTGGCCAACCCAGCGTGTCTATCGCAATGGCGATCCGTCTCCGATCCCCTGAGGCATAGGCCTTGCATTTATTCCGGTTGAGCGCCCAACTCGCGCAATAAATAAGATCGAACCGGGGGGTTGAAGGGAGTTCTTATGTCAGTGAATGGCCTGAAAAAAGTAGTACATATTCCAGTGTCGATTTCATTAATAGTATTCGTAATAGGCGCAATGGCAATTGCGGGCTCAGTGCTGTTGTTAGTACTGCGACCGGGAAGCAAGGCAGCCGATAGCAAAGTGGAGGCGAGCGGTCTTCCGCCGCTTGCAGCACGAGTCGATCGATTCGATGGCGATGTTGGCATAGCCCGTCAAACCGGTAGCCAGGCACAGCCTTATCCGGATTGGGCAAAGGCAACCGTCAATTCGCCTCTCTCGATTGGAGATCGTGTTTATGTGAAACAGGGCTCGCGAGCGGCAATCGCATTCAGCGGTCGCAACTACGCCCGCCTGTATCCCAGAACCTCGCTGGATGTGCTCTCGCTAACGCAGCGGCGCACCCAGTTAGCACTTCGAGAGGGATCCTGCACATTCGACGTAGGTGCGCTTGCGCCCGATGAGATGTTTGAGGTCGCAACTCCAAACGGGGCGGTGGACTTCACCGAACCGGGATTGTACCAGGTAGGTATCGATGACAGAGGTCAGACGCTCGTGTCGGTTCTCAGCGGCCTCGCCCAGGTTGTGGGCCTCGCCGGATCGGGCGAAGTGAGCAAAGGCCAATTGCTAACGTTGGCGGCTGCCGAGGCGGCAGAGGCGCTCGTTTCTCAATTAACGCCCGGGGTTGCCGGTAACATCGTGGACGACTATTACTCCTATCGGTACCCGGATACTTATGATGGTCGCTACGCCGACTATCAAACGTATCAGGACGATCCTTATTACTATGATCCATACCGCCGATCCGTCAGCTATCAGTACGTACCGGACGATGACGAGGTCGCGGGGCTGGATGACCTCAACAGCTACGGTGACTGGAACGATGTGCCAGGCTACGGCCATTGTTGGCGTCCGCATGAGTCGTCGGACTGGGCGCCTTATCGCGACGGATACTGGTCAAATGATTACCCTCTTGGGCTCACTTGGGTTTCCAATGAACGATGGGGCTGGGCTCCGTACCACTACGGTCGTTGGGCTAACGTGGATCGGAGTTGGTACTGGGTGCCGGGCGACGTTGTGAGCCAGCCCGTCTACTCGCCGGCGCTTGTTGCGTTCGTTCCATTCCCGCAGCCGAATAGGATTGGATGGGTGCCGCTCGGACCTGGTGATCCGTACGTTCCGCGGTATTACGATCCCAGTTATCAGCCGCGATACATTGGATCTTCGTCCTTCGTAAACAAGTACATTGACGTTACAAACGTCGTCAATTACAACGTTCCTGGTGCGGTGACGGTCATCACAACAAATCAGATCACGCGTGTGATAACGCCAAATGCGGTGATGGCCGCGGATCCCAATATGCTCGCGAGAACGCAGCCAGCAGTGGATCCATTCGCGGTGCCAGCTATAAGGCAGCTTGCTCCGAATCTTGAGGCGGTAAGACCTCGCGTTCTTGTATCTGCCGACGTTCAGCAGAGTCTCGTACGCCCAGTCATCGCCAGTCAACAGCCGGTCGTACCGACAGTCGCCGCAAACATCGCGGATGCTCTGAAAGTCCAACCGGTATCCGAACGTGCGAAACGTAAGCTGCAGGTCAACAGCACTGGACAGGCTGTCGCCACAACTCAACCAAATGGTTTGCCCGCAGGACCGATTGTAACTCAACAAACCAACCAGGGGTCACAGCAAAGCTTGACAACACAGGAGCGTCAAGCGCGAATCGCAGCGCTGGCGGCGCAGGCCGCGCAAGGCAATAAGGCCGCCAAGCAAGAGATGCATCAGCTCGAGGAGCAGGATCGGCTGCAAGCCAAGGCAGAACGCAAGGCAGCGGCACAGCAAGCAGCAGCCCAGCAGGCTCAGCAGGCCGAGCGACAAAGAGCGGAAAAACAAGCTGCTCGCCAGCAAGCTTTGCAAGCTGAGCAACAGCGTCAGTCACAGCTAGCACAAGAGGCGGAACAACGTCGCGCTCAGAAGCAAGCTGCTCGTCAGCAGGCTCAGCAACAGCAGCAGGCGCAAGCGGGGCAACAGGCTGAACAACGTCGCGCTCAGAAGCAAGCTGCCCGTCAGCAGGCTCAGCAACAGCAGCAAGCGCAAGCGGCGCAACAGGCTGAACAGCGCAAGGCTGAGAAGCAAGCTGCTCGTCAGCAG
>DASXSR010000337.1:0-14039 GCA_036505875.1 Blastocatellia bacterium
ACCCGCTTGGCGTGCTGCCGCGTCCGATTGCGCGAAGACTTCAACCGGCATGATCCCGCTGACTGACCTCGGCTCGGGATTCTACCAAGGGAAACAGGGCGGACTCTATCCCGGCGGCAGCAACGCCTGCCCCGCGGCTCATGCTCAAGCCGGGCTTCAGATCGCCGACTCTATCGTTCCGCGAAAGTTTAGCGGCAAACCGAAAGCCAAAGGCAGCATCGTGCTGCTGTCGGTTGGAATGTCGAACACCACCCAGGAGTTTTCGAGCTTCAAGCCGCTGGCCGATGTTGACCCAAACAAGAATCCCAAACTCGTCATCGTCGACGGCGCGCAGGGAGGAATGGCCGCGAACATCATTACTAATCCGAACGATCCGAAGTATCAGCAATTCTGGCAGACGGTGGACGACCGGCTTGCGCAGGCTAACGTGACTCCCAAGCAGGTGCAAATCGCGTGGGTCAAGCAAGCTGACATAGCTCCAACGGCTCATTTTCCGAATGATGCCTTGGCTCTTCAGCAGGAGCTCGAGGAAATCGCGCACATACTGGTCGAGCGGTTCCCGAATATAAAGATCGCCTACTACTCGAGTCGTATTTATGCAGGTTACGCATCGACGCAATTGAATCCGGAACCGTTCGCTTATCAGTCCGGCTTTGCGGTGAAGTGGATGATCGAAAAGCAAATCAACGGCTCTCCCGATCTGAACTATGATCAATCACTCGGTGAAGTGAAAGCGCCGTGGCTTGCTTGGGGGCCGTACCTTTGGGCTGATGGCCTCACGCCTCGCAGCGATGGCTTGACGTGGGCTTGCTCGCAGTACGTCGATGATGGCACCCATCCAGCGGCGGGCGCGGGTGGCGCCAGAGAGAAGGTCGCGCATATGCTCCTGGACTTCTTTAAGAGCGACTCCACCTCGACGCCCTGGTTTCTTGCGCGTAAATAATCGAATCGAGATAAAAGATATTCCGACCTTGAATCTCTGCGCATCGTCTCATGCAATGTAAGCCGGATGCCTCGATTTTCTTGGAGAGAGGTAAGCGAGTATGAGAAAAAGGATCAGTATTATATTTGCCGCCCTGCTTGTTCTCGGTGTGAGCGCACTGTCGATGGCGGGTCCTCGCGGCGAAATCAACAGACGCGAGTATCGTGAACAGAAGCGAATCAATCAGGGCATCCGAAGTGGCGAGCTGACGCGACGAGAAGCCGATCGGCTCGAAGAGGGGCTTGCGAAGATCAAAACGGATGAGAGGTACGCGAAGAAGGATGGCAACCTAGGCCACCGCGAGCGCGTCCGGCTTAACCGCGAGTTAAACCACGAAAGTCGCGAAATCTATCGGTACAAGCGCAACCGGTAGCATCGCATACACCACACCCAGATTGAAAACTGAAGCACGGGACGAAGGTCTCGTGCTTCGTCGCTTTCTCCGTTAACCGCCCGCCGACGAAAGCGCGTATTCTTGAGCCCCCAAAGCCATTCCTATTTCCGCGAGCAACTCGTCACGGCTGAAGCTTCCTTTTTGAATGATTCGCGCGGTACCGATATCGAGCGCGCGCCGTTCCTCGTGCGACAGATCGCGAGCTGTGAGCAGAATAACAGGAATGGATCGCCATTCTGCGTTCAAGCTCATTCGATGCACCACTTCGAAGCCATCCATCTCGGGCAGCATTAGATCGAGGATGACAACATCGGGGCGGCGCGCCGCTATCGACTCCAAAGCCTCGCGACCGTTTGTGGCCGTCTCCACCGAATAGCCGCTGTCTTCGATCATCGCTATTGCAAGATCAAGCGCGTCGGGATCATCGTCAACAACGAGCACGCTCTTCTGCGATCGAATCTTTGCTTGAGCCAAAGCTTCGACCAACGCGCCGCGGTCAATGGGTTTTGTCAGAAAGATTTTCGCCCCGGCGCCCAGCGCGTCGCGCTCGGCCCCGGCGTCAGCGGAGAACGCGATCAACTTCCCTTCCGTGTGACTCTCGGCTATGCGCGCCAGAACCGCTTCATCACGGTCGAAGGAGTCGAGGTCTACTGTGATCACGGCCGGCCTCGCTTTGATGGCGATGTCGAACCCATGCGCGGGATCGTCGGTGGCGGCAACCGAGTAACCCGCTTCGGTCAGATACTTCTTGATGAGATAAAGCGATGCAGGGTCGCCGTCAATCACAAGGGCGGTGCGGTCGGGATCTGTCAGCGGTGCTTGAGTTTCACTCGCGGCCGCCACACGGCCCTCGATTTCAATCGGCAAGGTCACACTAAATACCGAGCCCTCGCCCTCGCGACTGGATACGCTTATATCGCCGTCGAGCAGCTCAACAAGCCGTCGCGTGATAGCCAGTCCCAATCCCGTTCCAGCCCTCGTCCCGCGTCCGGCGGAGCCCACCTGCTGAAACTCTTCGAAAATTCTTTCGATGTCTGTTGAAGCGATGCCGATGCCGGTATCGCTCACCGCTATGCGCACGCGATCAGGCGCCACGGACTCGGCGGTAATCTTCACCTCGCCCTCTTGGGTGAACTTGACCGCGTTCGAAAGCAAGTTTATGAGGATCTGCTGAAGCTTGGTGCGGTCGGTACGCATCGCAGGCAACGCTTCTTCCACTGCTACGGTGAGCTTAATGGGACGGCTTCCACGAAGTGGCTCGACCAGGGCAACCGCGCGCTCGACCAAACTACGTACGTCCGCCGGCTCGGAGTAGACGTCCATACGGTCCGCTTCGATCTTCGACAGGTCCAGCACGTTGTTGATCAACTCGAGCAAATCGCGCGCGTTGCGAGCCACGCGTTCGAGGCTACGCCGATGACGCTCGGTCAACTCGATCGAGCGGTCGTCCAACAGCAGAGACGTGAACCCGATGATCGCATTCATTGGCGTTCGAAGCTCGTGCGACATGTCGGCAAGGAATCGCGCTTTTGTTTGCGCTTCGTGTAACAAGCGCCGGTTCTGTTCGACAAGCACGCGATTGCGTTGCTCAAGCTCGGCACGCGCCGAATCGCTGGCATCCACCCGGCTGCGAAGCTTCAGCGCGCTGTCCTCAAGCCGCGCAGACAAAGATTCAAACTGGCTGACAAGTTCTTGAAGCTGCGCATTGGCCCGAGTGATTGTCGCGTTCTCCTGTTCGAGTCCCGACGCCCGTGATGTCAAGCGCGCAACCTCGCCCTCGAGTTGAGTTCGAGTTTGGGCAAGCAGCGCGTTTTCCCGCTCCAGCTCGACCATCCGGCCGCCAACCAAAACGCGCGACTCCTCGAGTTCTTTGTTAAAGTGAGCCAGCTCGCCTTCGAGCTCCGCAATCCGACCCTCGGCGAGCGCGCCCGCCCGTGCAAGCTCCGCGTTGGACGCCAGCAGTCGCGTGTTGTCTTCGCGCACGCCAGTACCGCCCTCGAGCTCAGCGAGCTCACCATTCAAACGTTCGACTTCTGCAACCAACTGCTCGTTCTCGCCGGCGATCCGCGTGCTTTCGATGCGCAATCGCTCAATCTCTTCGGCGAGACCGCGAGTTCTTTCCTGGACGGCGAGGTTTTCATCTTCCAATCGCGCGCGGGCGTCTTCAGCCATTCGAAGCGAATGTTCGAGGTCACGCACGCTTTCCGGGGCCGAAGCTCCTTCGTTGCGCAAAGTTGCATTTTCCGCCTCGAGTGCCGCGCTTCGCTCTTGAACCGCCGAGAGATGCTTCTGAAACTGCTCGGCTTGTTGCCGGCGCTCGATGAGTTCGTCCATCAATTGTTCGCGCACCTTAATTGTCTGGCGCGCGCTCGCCTCCATCTCTTCGACTCGGGTCTTGAGCTTAGCGTTCTCTTCTCCGAGTCGACGCCGCTCGGCGTCGACCTCGTAGGCCATTGCGGAGGCTTCTTGCCCGCTTTGCTGATGAGCAGCGATTAGCATGTCGATGCGCGTTTGAAGCTCGCGGTTCATTTTTTCCAATTGCGCCGAGTCTCGAACCCGCGATTCGCGCTCGACCTGAAGCTCGGCAACCTGATGCGTGAGCCCGGCGACCGCCTCTTCGAGTTCCCGTTCGCGATGCGGCGCGGGCTTTGCTGAATCCGTCATCCCGACAGACTTGTCCTCCAGCCGGGAGCTGAGCGCCGCACAACGCGACCCGAGCTCCGCAACGCGTATGGCCGCCGCCGCCGCAAACCCGACTTCTTCAATTCGGGTTAATTCTTCTTGTTGAAAAGGTCGATGATTGAACACACCGATCAGGCCGACGATGCCCGACGCGCCTCGCAACGGATAAAGCGCGTACGAGTCGGAGCTCTGTGCGCTGCGTTGAAGTCCAAACAGCTTGTCGCCGGCTTGGCCGTTGTCGAAGCCTGCAGTTCCCCCGCGAGTGATCAGGGGAGCGCTGAAAGCCGAGAGCGGCATTCGCGGATATTCGCGTTCGAGCGAGGCGCCGCTGGCTGCAATCAGGTGCATGCACATCTGACGGTTCGAGCAAATGTCGGCGAGTTGGCAGCGACTGCAGATGTCGCCGCGCTTGACAACCCAAATC
Organism: Blastocatellia bacterium; assembly: GCA_036505875.1. Classification (GTDB taxonomy): domain Bacteria; phylum Acidobacteriota; class Blastocatellia; order UBA7656; family UBA7656; genus Onstottus_A. The sequence continues at coordinate 4,483 of DASXSR010000337.1, forward strand.
TTGCAAACCGGCGCGTTGATGTCCGCTGCGAGCTGATCCGCAGTCAGGTTGAGGACCCGGTCGAGACTCGAGCCTCGTCCGACCTCCTCAAGAATCCTGGATATTCCGTTTTCCTCTTTTGACGTCGACATGTGATCGTGGAACACATCAATCACGATCCAAGAACGCAGGCTGAAGTCTATGCCACTCCGACTACATTCTTTTTGAGAGAGACTCACGCGCCAGGCGTTCGATTACTCGCTCGACGCAATCCGGCACGACTTCCCACGCGACCTCTCGGATGATCGAGTCGCTTACCTGAGCCATCACCTGGCGCACAATCTCTTCAATCGCCGCCGGAGATACACCCTCCACAGCCAAACCTCGTTCGTGATCGCCGCCAACGCGATCTGCCTGAGAGTCTGCTTCTTCGACAGCGAACGCTTCAATGTCAATCGGCGAGAATCGCGCTTCTTCTTCGACGAAAAGCTCGCCACTCGAAAAGGTCGGTTGCTGAAGGTGATAGGCAGCATCCGCTTCCGAGACTTCCGAGACTTCCGAATTCGCGGTGAGGTACTGGGCGACGTCTGTGGGCATCTCGATGGAATCAAGCTGCGCAGTCGAGTAAGCTTCGGGCCGCGGAGAAGTCCAGTCTGGATGCTGAGCATCCTGAGAAACCAGATCAAACTGAGGTGACAACCCGTGTCCGCCTTCCGATGCCGTACTCTCGGATGGAGTCGCCTGAAGTTTGGCGTCTTCCTCGAAAAGTACGTCGCCGAGCGGTTCGTCGGGTGCAAGGAAGGTCCGAGGCTCCGTTTCCAACGCCGTATCCGAACCAACCAGGCGTGCTTCAGATTCCGTTGCGAGATCAGCTAGCGGTGCGGTTTGCGGAACTCGCAAGTGCCCGTCGCCGCTTGCGTCGAGATCTACGCCGTGCGTTGCGATTGACGTTTCAAAGGAGAATGCATCCGACGACGAAGACGACTCGCTCGCTCCCGCCGGGCCAGAGTCGAAGAATACTTCGCTCGCATGTATGTTCGAGGCTGATGGCGACCCCGCAGCTAATCCATTACCGGGCGAAAGCTCGATCGGGTCAAATGGGTCAGCCTCGGTAAGCACAGTAAGAGGTTCTTGCGGTTGAGCCGTCAAAGAACCCCCTTCAAATTCGTCGAGTACGTAATCAGTCGCGGGCAAGAAAGAATCATCGGCGGTTTCCGACTGCACGCTCGCCCGAGGGATGCCGTCGGCGATCATCGCGGAGAAGTTAAGCTCGGCCGTGGTGAACGTCACTGCTGGCGCCGGTTCTTGAGCAGCCGGCTGCTCGACTGTCGCTTCGGTCATCCGGGGAACGGGCTTGGACGAGCTGCCGGAATTCTCACCGACCAATCTTCGCACTGTTTCGACCAGAGTTCGCGATTCGAACGGCTTTGTCAGATGAGCATCCGCTCGAACGCGCCGGGCTTCAGCCTGGTCAAAAGGCTCGAACGCGCCAACGAGCAGCACAACCGGCACGTTCTGAAATTGAGGGTCTTGTTTAATAGCTTCGCACAGTTGGTAGCCGTTCTTACCCGGCATGAAAATGTCGGCAAGCACGAGGTCCGGATTGATCTCCCCCAGCCGTTTTTCGGCCAGATCGCCATTGCTAACAGAGACAACGTCGATGCCTTCGTCGGCAAAAGTTAGATTGACAACCTTTTGAATTGTGATGCTGTCGTCAGCAAGTAGAATTGTGCTACCCATTGATTTGTTCCCCGAAATCAGGTCTGCCGAGCATCATGCATCGGCCTGCGATCCTGCCGCTTGTCGTCGTTGAACTCTTTGGAGGCAACAGAAGAAGGAAATGTTAACACAAAAGCCCAGACGTGTCTCTAGTTAAGAACCTGTAAGGGCGGCCCTCTGTGGCCGACCCTCCTCACGCGGGACGGCGGGCTGTATCGCGGGAGGGTCGGCCACAGAGGCGCCGCCCCTACAGGTATCACACTATCCACACGCGTACATAACCGCCGTTATCTGAATGTCGTCGATGAACCAGCCGGTGTAGCCGTCCTTCACTCCAGTGGCGTTGTCGAAGCCTGCCAGGAAACGCAGCCTGATTCGCTTCCCGGCGAAGTCGCTCAAATCCACCACAACCTGGCTGAAGACGCCCGGCCGACCTCGCGCCGTCCAAGCGAAGCGGTCGCCCAACGGATTGGATGAGGCCGAAGTTACATGTCCGTCATAACCGCCGACCACCACACGCGAGCCGAGATCCTGCCAGGTGTCACCGTCGTCAGTCGAGATTTCAAGGACACCACCGTCGTATCCCGGTTCGAAATTGAAGATGTGGTAAAACGACAACCGTACTTGTCCCGAGTTATCCGGGATCGTCAGGCTCTTCTTCATGTATAACTGGGAGAGCTGTGTGTCCCTATCGTCTTTGCCCGGGTCCTCGGTGTGGAACGACATTGTTCCGCTTTTCGCCGGTCCGGTCACTGGTCCGAACCCGCCTTTCATCTTCCACTTCACCAGCGCGTTGTCGACATCCTCGAATAGCAGCGTTTGCGGTGATGAGCTGGCTTGTCCTACCTGCACGCGAACCGGAAGTTTGAAAAGCCCGGCAGTCGTATTAAGCTGCAACTCAAGACTGACAATCGATCCGCAACGCAACTGCGCGGGAATATTGACGATGAATGGATCGGTGTTAGCCCCCGTTTGGCCCGGTTGTATCGTCGGGAACGATGCTCCTGCTGACCCATTGCCCTGACCGCCAACGAAAATTAATAGCCCCGCATTCTGGATTGTTGCCGCAGTGGTCGAAGACTGATTTCTAACTGCCACGGTTATCTTTGCGGACTCGCCCGGTATAAGCGACGAGTCACTCTTGCCGTTCGAGTGCAGCACCGTAACTCCTCCAGACACATCGCCCGACGGATCGATCGCCAACACCGGCACTGCGCTCTCGCGGCCGTTGGTCACCACAAGTGCGAAATCTTGATCCAGCGGGCTCCCATTGCCGGGCACCCCGTCGCCCGCGATAATCGTAGGCCGCACACGAATCACGAACGGCCCAGTCGTTCCAACCGGCAGCCTCACACCTTGTACATTGTTGACAAAATCTTTCTGCCCGCCGGTGGCTGAATACTGTCCGGAAAAGTTATTCCCGTTGTAGACAACTCCGTCCACTACAACTTCAAGGTTTAGTTGATTCACGAACGGGGCATTGGTTTCAGCGCTGCCGGGAGGGTCGGTCCACGCAAGCATTACACGGAATTCTTTCGATGGGTCGGCGATTACTCCTGTAGTTTCAAAGGGCGCGCCACCGCTCGTGGTAAAAGTTCGCGCAGGCGATTCGTCATAAATGATGCGGGTGGTTGACTCGAACATGCGCGAGAGGTTCAGCAACCCCCATCCCTGATGCGAGCCTGGAAGATTGTCGCCGCCAAAAGTTCCAGTGAGATAACTGGTCGAGTTCAGTATGAAAGCTTTCACGAGTGCGGGGCTTGGTTCCGCGCCGAGGCCCGTTCTCAGCCACTGAAAGGCTAATGCAGCGGCGCCGGCGACGAGGGGAGTAGAATGACTCGTCCCCGAAGACCAGGTATAGAGCGTTTGCCCGGTTGGGAAGTAACGATTGCACACGCCACTACCGTTATAACCGGTGAACTGTGACGCCGCTCCAACCATGTGGGTGCCAGGAGCTACCAGGTCGGGTTTGGCGCGGCCGTCCTGCACGGGTCCATAGCCCGAAAAGAAAACCACGTCCTGCGCGTTGTCAGCATCTTTTGCGGCTACGCCACACCCGTCGTTCCCGCTCCTGACATTCTTGGTGAGTCCCACTGCTATGACGTTCTTTGCGGTCGCCGGAACCGATACCGAAGGCTGGTTTGTGTCGCCGTCGTTTCCGCCAGCAAAAACTGCGGTGATGCTCTGGTTTCCCGGCGTATTGGGATCAGCGTCTCGCACCAGCGCGTCAAATACCTGCGTGTCGTCGGTGTAGAGATTGCAAAAATCGCTGGTGCATGCTCCCCAACTGTTGTTCGATATTCTCGCGCCCGCGCGATACGCAGCCGAGATGAAGTCGAGATACGAGAAAGCGGAGTCGCGATTGTTGTCGGTAAAAACCTTGGAGACCCCAATGCGCGCGAACGGCGCGATGCCCAAACCATATCTAAAGCCCATGTCGTCAGCGAAACCGCTGGTGGTCTTATTGTTGAAACCGCCCATCAGCGAAGCATTGATCGTACCGTGGCCCAAAACATCGTGCGTAGGGTTTGCCCCCGCTGTCGCGCTGAAGTCGTGAAGATAAGCGATGCGAGACGCGCCTGATGCATCGAGGAAATCCTGATGAATCAGCGATGCGTCCGTCGACCCGACATCCAATCCTGTATCGGAGAAGTCTACCGCGAAGTCGAAATTGGAATTGAACCCAAGCGAATTCAGGAAGGAAAGGTATCCGGGGCCCGTAGGACGGCTTACCTGAATGTTGTTCACCGTGTCGAGCTTCAGCGCTCCTGCGACGATCTGATCCGCTGATTCATCCATTAACTTCATCGGCGACCAGGGCTCGATTGCCAGCACATCGCCCACTTTCGCAATCTCCGCCAGCTTGTAGGATTCGATCAGAACCTTGATGCGCACCGCACCTGCTGCTTGAAACTCAGGCATTAGAATCCTGTTTGCGATCGACCTGACGAGTGCCACCGTCGTGCTCGAATCAGGGGTGTCGAGGATGTCAATCGATGCCGGGATTTGCTCGACCGAATCAAGCTTGATGTGAGGATGGAGCTTGTACGCGGGGTGATAAGGCCCATCCCACTGAACGACATTGGAGCCGCTTTGGCGAAGCGCTCGCAGTCGCGCGCGCTGGGAGCGAGTCGTCCACAACAAATACGCATTATTAGGGACATAGCCTGCAATTGTTGCGCCGGTTCCTTTCAGTACTTCCAGCGACTCGGGTGTCGGAGGCCCGAACAACTGGACCAGGTGAAGCGCTCGCGAGCCGGTCTCAGTCTGACGAAGATCGTCGCTGATCGCGGGCTCAGCTCCGGTGGTGTCTAATTGGCCACGCTTGAGCATCACCAGATTCAAATCGTCTCTCAAATGCGCCCGCTCGAGCGTGACCGCGTCCAGCGAATTAAGCTCCGCCTCGCTGACTTCGACGACTGAGTAGGTCCCATACTCTTTGAACTTCCGCGCCGCTCGCAAAGAGAGCAGCCGCGCTCCAAGCGGATCGTCCGCAGGAAGAATAAGCTTGTGAGTTGCGCCCGGGCTCCGATAAGAGAGCGCCTTCACCCCTTGTCGACTGCCCTGCTTTCGAGTGCGGTCCTCGGACGCTTGATTGAATTGAACTTTGCTGTCCGACCTGGTCGGCAGCGCTCCTAAGAATGACAATAGAATGAACAGCGAAGCGGCTAGCGAAACCCTGAACGTGAAGCTTTTCATTTACATCTCCTCAAAATTGAGACGGGGATCCGTCAAATTCTAATTGCTGGCGAAGAATAATGAAAGAGGAAAATGAGCTTGGTTGACTTACTCTTGCGCGCCGGTGAAGTTTGACAAACGGCGATCTCGGCCATAGAATCGCGGCTCAGGCGGGTTGACGATGTTTCATTGGCCGCGGATATTCTTGCTGACGCCGATGTTGCTGGCGACTTTTACGGCCGTTGCATTGGCGCAACAGCGACCGCTCCTCACCGAAGATGTCGACATCGTCAAACCCGGTATCATCCGCATCGAGTCCGGCTTCGAGTTCCTACAGAACCAACGATTTCCACTCTCGGGGTTGCGCGGTGATCTGACGAAACTTGCCGACACGCGGTTGAGTTTCGGGCTTGCGCCAAATGTCGAGTTTCAGATCGAGTGGACCGTTCAGAGTCTTCTCTCGATCAATACCCGCGGACCGTCCGCGATTCCGTTGAAGCCTGGCGTCAATGACGCGAGCACTAATGATGTTGGAGATGCGCGGCTGTGGATGAAGATGAAGATTCTGAACGAGTCGCGCGCTCGGCCGGCGCTTGGCTTTCGTTTTGGAGTGGAGCTTCCGAACTCAAACCAGGCTCGCGGCATTGGGACTAATACCACCAACTTCTATGGCATGATCACCGCGGGCAAACGTTCAGGCAAGCTTAACCTGTTCGGTAATCTTGGTCTCGGAATATTAACCGCTCCGCTCGAAGCGACGTCGCAAAACGACGTGCTGTTGTACGGATTAGCAGGAATTTACACCGCGTCCGATCGGCTCAACATCGTTGGCGAGGTTAACGGGTTTCATTCGACGCGCAATCGCACGCCGCTGGGAACGGAAGACTTCTCTGAAGCTCGATTAGGGGCGCAGATTCGCGCGCTTGGCGTTCGATGGTACGCGGCTGGAATTATCGGCACATCGAAGCGAGCTCCGAGAACCGGTTTTGCGTTAGGCATTACATACGACTGGGACGCGTTTACACCGATCAAGTAAGTTCAGAGTCCAGGCTTCAGCTGGAAGTAGCACAGACTGTAGTCTGTGTCCTTTAGGACAAACAGACTAATAAGGAAACCAGACTAAAGCGTGTGCTACTTCCAGCTCGGCTCTGAACTCTAGTCTTTGCCAAAAATCTTTTTGAACACCCTCAGGAAGCCGCCGCCCTTCTTGTCCTTGTCGTCGTTCTTCTTCTTATTATTCGACGCTTTTTCAGAAGTCTTTGCGCTGGCGGACCGGGCACTCGGCTCTTTCTTTGTCTCAGGCGGGGTCTGGGCAGGTTTGGTCACTGCTTCGGCGGATCGCGGAGGGCTCACGGTCTTCGGCGGCAGAGGCGTTTCGGCCTTGGGTTCGGACGAAGCCGAGTCCTTCTTGGTGTCAGTCGATGACGCATCCTTCTTCCCTTCGCTTTCTGCAGCCAGCGCTGCAGCCTTGGGGTTTGGCGCTGCGTCATTGGTGTTTGAGTTTGCTGACGATTTCTCTCTCTTCTTGGGCTCCGGACTAGCGGCGTCATTCGGTGCGGCTTCGGATTGAGGTTGCGTACTGGCCAGAGGCGCTGCCGAGTCTGGAGTGCTGGTCACCGATGGCGCTTTCGATGTTTGAGGCTCGAAGGCGGCCACCGGACCCGGCACGCGAGCCTTCGGAATGAACAGCATTGACGCCGTGATCACAACCGCACCGATGAGCAAACCCGCGCCGATCAGCGACCACCACTTGTTTCGGTCTTGCTCCGAAACCTCGCGCGCGAGCTTAACTCCGTCCAGGTCGCAGAAGTTTAGCTCGTCGGCGAACGATTCGTTGCAAACTGGACATATCTTCATTTGATCTCCAGGGGTAACGACTGAGGCTATTCTATCACTGGTCTAGATCTGTTTTCAAATATTGTGGCAACTCCCGCATAACGATGTCGTTGAGATCGGATCGATATCTCAAACCGGTAGAACCGCTCTCAAGCAAGGCTTGTCTGATTGGCCCCATCAAGTCGCGTGTGCCGACCACTCGAGCCTCGACAATTTCGTCGGTGTCAACCGGCGTCAACTCGCCTCCAATCGGACTCGCCAGGAAGACGTGCGAGGTCCAGTCGATCGATTCGTCGCCATGCGAGAATTTGACTCGCGCTCTGAGGATATACTTGTCGAGCGAGACCACCAGGCCCGTCTCCTCGTGCGCTTCGCGGACCGCGCCCTGCTCGAATGGCTCACCCGGCTCGATTCCACCCGATGGAGCGCGATAAGCGCCGGGCGGGTACATCGGCTTCCTAATCACGACCAACTCGCCTTCGATGAATATGAACAAAGTAGCATCGTGAGCGCGGCCGTGCTTTTGGCTTCGCCGCACGGCGTCGAGCTCACTCTCGGTCATCTCGTAAGCGAGATTGATTTCGCGTGGCGTGCCAAATTCAAGTTCGAGCTCGTGGATTGCTTCGGCGGAGATGTACATCGATTAGACGCCCGCCACTAAGACACGAAGCCTCAAAGGCGCACTAAGATCTTTGCGAAACTTTGCGTCTCAGTGTCTTGGTGGCGAATCTGCCGGCTTCACATTCTTCTCGAAGAAATCCAGGACAGCCGGGAACGTCGAGGCGACCACGCTTAGATGATCCCCATCGGCGACTTCCAAATAGCTGACTCTTAGTCCCGCCTTCTCAGACGCTGCGGCCATCGCGCGCGACATCTGCGCGGGAACGATGCCGTCCTGTGCGCCGTGTACGATCATCGCCGGCTTGTCTTTCAGCTTGCTCAACAGGGTGGTCAGGGCATCTCCCTGCACCGGAGGCCCGCCTGAAATCGCGGCGAGACCCGCGAACATCTCGGGCTTAGCGGACGCAATGAGCCAGCTCGCGAATCCGCCCATCGAGTGGCCGATCAGATAGATTCGCCCAGAATCGACCTTGTAATCGCGAGTCGCCGCCCTGATAACCTCAAACACATCTTCTTGGCTCAGAGCAAACCGGCTCCTCCCGTTCACTGCAGCCAAGAGCCAACCTCTGCGCTCGGCCTCACCTTTGATGACCGCCGGTTCGTACAGTCCGCTAAAGAAGGAGCGCTCGTCGCTATATGCCCCGTGCAACATGACGATGAGCGGTTTGGAGTTCGCGCCATCGTAGCCCTTTGGCACGTACAATCGATAGGGGATCAGTGTTCCATCCGTTCCCTGATAGGCGCGCTCGACCTCTCCACGCTCCGCGGCAAACGGATTCTGGCCTTTTGCAATCGCTGAAAGCGCAGATTCGATTCGCTCGATCTCCTGATTCGGATTTAGTTCGAAGTCACCGCGTGCCTTATTCAACTGCGCAAGCCGTTGAAGCTGGAACTCGGGCGTTGCGACCAGAGCCGCAACCGCTTTCACCTTCGCGTCAGAGGAATTCTTTAAGCCGGCGACCGTTCTTGACAGTTGAGCAATGATGTCGGTGAAATCGCTGATTGCATAAACAGGCCGCCTGATCTCGACCAGCTTCTGGGCGCCGAGCTCGACTATTGCAACAGCGTCGTAAGCGCCGTCCGGAAGCAGTAGTTTGCGAGATGCGGTGCTAATCGTCTCAGCGATTGACAGTCGCTCGGCGACAACGACAGGCTGTGCCGGCGCGGTTGCTCCGGACTCGCGAGGCGCGACAATCAAGGTTACTGTGGGCGACGACGGGAACGCTCTCTCGATGTTCGCCGGGAACATTCGAGTGAGCGCCACCTGCAGGACCTGATTCGGCTCGATCACCAGGCGGTCGGTTTCCAGCGCGAGCGAAGCGATGAACTTCTGGCGTTCGTCCCACTTCTTACCGGCGAGCAACGCTTGACCCTCGCTGATCGCTTCGAGCACACCGGGAATGTTGCCGCGCTTGAAAGCTTCCTCGCCGCGCTTGCGCAGCGGCTCGATCGCTGAGAGGTTCTGCCCGGCCCGTCGCTTTTCCGTATACAGTCGGTTGTACTCTTCGTACCGCGAAAGAAGCTCGGATAAGAACGGTATCTGCTGGGCGGTCGCGGCTGTCTGCGCGAGCGCAACAAGGAGTACGACGAGTGCAGCATTGAGTCTCTTTTTCATCGGTAACCGATCCTCACGCGTCCGGTTTCCGATGCAGTTTAGCACAAAGCGAAAAGCTGCAACCAAACTCGCTCATGAGTAATGAATAACGTAACAAGAACACGCTAGC
>DASXSR010000338.1:0-4180 GCA_036505875.1 Blastocatellia bacterium
CCTGTCTTGGCTGGTTGAACTGGTTCACGCTTCTGCTCGGGCTGGTAACAAAGGTCCTTTGCTGGGTCGCCATTTTCACCGAAGGTAAAGAAGATGCCGTGGCCCGCAACAATGCAGTCATAGGATTGGTAATAGCGACTACCGCGCTGTTCGTTGGCGCTATTCGGCTGATACTTGGCGCCGGATGCTTATGACTTTTGGAGTGATATGGAGGTGAAAGGTTCAGTTCGGCCGGCCGCTGGTGAATGGTGGGATGCTTTGCGATGGGTCTTGCTAACGTTCACCTTCTTAATGGCGTTAGCGATCGGCGGCTCGTTTGTCAGCTATGAAAGAGTGGTAGCGGATGGCCATCCTTGGCTTCCGCGGGTTCATTGCAAAGGTTGCATGTTCTGCGGAATGACAAGAAGTTTCTGCGCAATGTCGAGCGGCCGCTGGCAGGAAGCAGAGAACTGGAATCGTGGAGGCCCGTTGCTGTACGTCGGAGGCTGGCTTTGGCTTGCGGGTGGCGCAGTCGTCTTCATAAGACTCGCGCACAAAGGCCGCTAAGATTCGGTCGCGACGACTACCTCGCGAGTTCCGAGGCCTGCGATCTCGGAGGCGAAGGACAGGAAAAGGAAGGAGCCATTTCGCGCACAGGAGTAGCCGGTATGAACTCAAAGGGATTTGCTCTGAAAGTGCTGGGCATCGAAGCGGTGATCGTCGGGCTTTTAGGGACTGGGGCGTTCTTTTACGTGAAGTCGGTCGACGACGGGCGGCGCAGCGGTTTCACATCTCAACCGCAACGACCATCAGTGAATCCGGGTCGCAATCAAACGCCCGACATCCAGACCTTCTCGGCGAGTTACGTCAAAGACGGAAAGGGGGTCAAGGAACTCGCCGCTTCTATCCAGCTTCGCCCCGGCGTCGATCTAATTGTTTTTGTGATCGATACCTCAGGAAGCATGCAAGACGACAGGCAGGACCTTCGTGACAGCATCAACAAGATCACGAGCCGCTACAAAGGATTAGCCTTTACGGTAGTAAATTTCACAGGTGTTGCCCAGGTTGCAAGCGAACCTACTCACAATCTGGCGGAAGTGCAGCGCTGCATCGATTCGGGTGTTGATCTGCAAGGAGACGAGAACAGCTATCTCGCTTTGACGACAGCGGCATCGAAGGCGCGCGAGAAGTTCAAGACTCCGGCAATCGTTCTGATGACCGACGCCGCGCCCAATGACGGAAGGCCCGGCAGCAACAGCCACGTCACGATCGATGATGCCGCAGATGCGCTGAATGCTGCCAACGCCGAACTGCACGTGTGGGCGGCTTTCGATTTTCAGGAGTACATCACCGGCGGCTCTGCGGCGACGACTAGTCTTTATCCAGAGCTTGTGGGAAAGGTCAAAGCGGGAGGCAAGATCTACTTCGTCAAACGCGACAACTTCGATCCAAACAGTTTGCTGCAGCCTTTCAAGTGACTATGAGAATCTTGCGCTCAAACAATCATCCGGTGAGCGAGGCTTTGGGTTGTTGCGAGAGACTTCATCGGGCGTGGCCGCGTTTCCAGAATCGTGGTCCGATCATGGCGATGCTGATGGCCGTCGCTGTTGCTGTCGGCGCGTGCGGCTCGGGTGAGCGCGAGGCATTCGATGATTTCGAAGCCGCAGTTTCTCGTGCGCAATCGCTGGATGCGCGTGCGAGCTCCGATGCCGCGATGATCGCTTATCAGGAAGTCATCGACGCCGCGACCCGTTATCTGGATCAGTATCCAGACGGCGGCTACGCGAGCGACGTCCGAAGCAGGCAAGAGAAGTTCGCTGCTGAGCTGCGCTCGATGCGCGAAGAGATTTCCGAGTATCAGAAGAATCTGAAAAAGGAAATTAATGAAGCTGAGCCACAACTGCCTTCCGACTGCCGGCGAATGTCTAAGATGTGGGACGAATACACCAACAAGTTTCCGCGCTCGAAGTTTGCTGACTCCGCGCGCCAGAAGAAATCGCGCTGGGAAGCGAAGCTACAGGAGGAGATCGCGCGAGGCTTTGTGTTAGTCCTCGAAGACGCGCAGGTGCGGCCAGTCAAAGGCTCCGCGCACGGTTGGATGGCGGGTCACACTTGGGACCCGGAAATATTCGGAGCGAGCGCGGCACCCGATCCTTACGCGCTGCTTTTGATAAACGGCAAGGTCGAAGCTTACACGCAGCCGATAAAGGATTCATTTCATCCGGTGTGGAAACAACAAACTCCTGTGCTTCACGTCAGCGACGATCAGGACTTGACGATCGCCGTTCGCGACCGCGACGTGGCGGAAAAGGTTGCGGTGCTGTTGATGGGGAAGGGTCTTTTCACTTTTTCGGGAATCATGGCGGCAACTGCGGCGCTCAAGGAAGATCACGACGACGACATCTGCAAATGGACCGGGACGATTCGCGAGTTGATGGACAAAGGAGCGGCGGGCCTGGGACGAGTCGAAGATTGCGAACAGCTCAAGGTGAAAGTGACGCGGCCCAAATAGAAGCACCGATCGGTAAGTAAACGATGAGCCTCTGTTACAACTGCGGAAGCACAATGGAACCTGGCTTACGGTTCTGCACCGATTGCGGGGCTGCTATGCCTCGCGCGCCGGAGCCTCAACCCGCGCCCGCGCCTTCGCAGTGGGAAAGCACGCTCGTGGCTAGCGCGCCTCCGATTCCCGCCTATGACGACTTCGCCGCAACGGTAATTACTCCGCCTGTAACCCAGCCAAGCCGGAGGCTTCCGCTGATAATCGCCGGCGTTGGAGCTTTGGCTGTTGCAACGGTACTTCTGCTGTTTATTCTGAAGCCGTTCTCAAACAAGCCACCTGTGCTCGCGGGGATAGATGCCAGTCAACTCTTCGTCCACGCGGGCGACAGCGTGACATTGACCGCACGAGCGACTGATCCCAACGACGATGTTCTCACCTATAAATGGATGGCGTCGGCCGGACAGCTTATCGGCGACGGACTATCGATAACGCTCAGCACGGCAGGCGTTGATCCGGGCGCGGGACGCGCCGACATCAAGGTAAACGTGACCGTGAGTGATGGTCGCGGTGGATCGGCGTCTGCCGGTCAAACGATCACGGTTACTCCGGCGATCGTAGCCGATACCGGAACACCCAACCCGGTTGCCAGCACGCTCGGCGTAAATCTGGAAGCGAGCCCGCGTTCGATTAGCGCCGGAGAAACAGTAAGCTTGACCGCCAACGTCTCTAATCGTGATCCCAACGAAGTGACTTATGAATGGAAAACTTCGGCTGGAACGTTACGCTCGGGCGGCCGCTCGGCAACGTTGGATACTTCGTCGGTTCAGCTTGGCGGCAACTCGCGGCAAGTGTCGGTGACCGTAACCGTGAGAGACGCGAGCGGCGCCGCAGTAACCGATACTGCGACCATCAGCGTTGCGGCTACGGCGCCTTCTAACTGGCCTCCCACAATCAGCTTGAGGGCGAACAGACAGAGCGTACAACAGGGCGAGGACGTCGAGATCTTCGCCAACGCAAGCGACCGCGATGGCGATCCGTTGGCCTATTCGTGGAAGGTCTCCGAAGGCCAACTCGTCGACAGTGGCGATCACGTGACACTCAAGACGTCGGGCGCTGCTCCAGGGCAAGTCGAGGTGGCCGCGAGTGTGTCGGACGGGCGCGGCGGAACGGCAACCGACCGAGTGACCATCACAGTTACGCCGAGAGCTAATCACACGCCGACAATATCATTAGTTGACGTAGACAAGAGCAGAGCGCGGGTTGGTGAAAGGGTATCTTTTAGCGCGCGGGCAGCGGATCCCGACGGCGACGAGCTTAGATATTCGTGGAGCTCCTCGGCGGGAACAATCAGAGGCAGCGGCTCGACGGTAACACTTGATACTTCTGGAATCGAACCCGATTCGGGCTCGATGCAGGTGAGAGTAACGGTCACGGTTGACGACCAGCGCGGCGGCCGCGTAACTGATAGCGCCTTCGTGACAGTGATTGGTGAACAGCGACCTGTACCGCCTCCTCCTCGCCCGACGCGAGCGCTGTCAGTATCTCAGGCATGGGAGGGTGAGGAGTTGATTGTGACGATCACCGGCAGCCCTGGCGCAAGTGAAGCTTCAAGCGGCTCGATCGAGGTGACGGCCGGCGCCTCTGGAGGATCAGTTTCAGGTATGTGGCCTTCGGGCGCCTGCAGGCTCCCTCCTTTGT
>DASXSR010000339.1:0-5310 GCA_036505875.1 Blastocatellia bacterium
TATTCTGGCCCGCGAGTGGGAGCCCGATGGCTACACTGAACTGGAGGGATGTCGTATGTACAGATACAAGGCCATGGAGTGAAGAAGCACCCATTGCGGCCTAACAGCGCGTTGTTGACCGACGCCTTCAGCTTGCTCCGCTGCGCAAGCGGCGCGGCAAAACGCGAACGTTAGGCGGAGCTGCGAGGAAGGGCTCCCTTCCCTTACGTACCTCGCAAACCTAGAAAAAGGCAAGCAGTATGGCAAAGCTTGTGTTCGGAATGAACCAGTCCCTAGACGGCTACGTCGACCTTATGGCGTTTGCGCCAAGTCCCACGCTCTTCCGTCACTTCATCGAGGAGGCTCAGCAGCAGGCGGGCAGTGTGTACGGTCGCAAGATGTATGAGGTCATGCGTTACTGGGACGACGATCATCCCGAATGGGATGCAGAGAAGCACGCCTTCGCGGCCGCGTGGCGGAAGCAGCCAAAATGGGTCGTCTCTCGATCGTTGAACTCGGTCGGCCCCAACGCAACGCTTGTCGGGGATGACCTTGCGGGCGCGATCCGTGAGCTGAAGGTCGACCGCGCCGGGGAAATCGAAGTTGCTGGCCCGGACTTGGCTCAAGGCCTCACCGCACTTGGCCTCATCGATGAGTATCGAATCTACCTACACCCCGTCGTACTTGGTCACGGCAAGCCCTACTTCGCCGGACCCCGGCCACCGCTCCGCCTCATGAGTAATGATCGGATTGGCGAGGATGTGATTAGGTTGACCTACGTTCCTGCTTAGTTCGCGACTCGCCGGATGGAGTCGTCGCAATCGAGGAGTACCGAAGAGTTCTTGTTTCATTCAAGCCGTTGCGCCCCCCGCATCCGGTGAACGCGCCGCCTAACACGTCGTTGCAGCGGACTCGCTTCGCTCGCCGCTGAACGCCGATACGTTAGGCTCCACAAGAACCAACATGGCTCATCCCAAGTTTCAAGGCAAAACCAAAGCGTACGGGCAGTTCGCCAACTTGCTTTGGCGGACACGTAGCCTCGTTAATTTAGGCACCGTAGGGATCGACCAAGAGCTTAAAGAGAAGATCGATCCCATCGTCGCCAAGATTGCCGACGTTAAGGGCATACGTGGCAGAAGGCCTAAGGATCACGAGGCAAGGGTGAAGTCCACAAAGCTCGCTGACAACAAGATTCAGCTCGAGATGGACGAACGCTCTGCCTATCTGTTGAAGCAGGTCATGGAACGCTTCCGAAAGAGCCATGACGATCTACGGTACTTTCACTATGCCAATCTTGCGGTTGCGTTGTGGGCAGCTTTCGAAACCTACAACTCAATGCTTTTCGAGCAGCTCTATCGAGAACGCCCTGAGCTCCTGAAGTCCTCGGAGCAGATTCAGGTGAAAGACGCGGTTGAGCATCGCGTTTCAATCTTGGATTTCCTGATCGAGCGTCAGTTGGAGGCGGTCGGACATCTCACGCTGAGGGACGTGTTGGAGTACTACAAGAAGCGGCTGGGCATAGAAGTGTCAGATGCACGCGCAAAGAGGCTCGAAAAGTACTACTTCCTGCGGAACGTCGTCGCGCACAAGACTGGGTTGATTCGTCCGACCCAAAGACTCAAGACCCAAGGCGACTTCCATGTCGTCGGCGAGGAAATTCGAGTCTCCAAGACCTTCCTTCTTCGGATGGCGACCTTACTCGAGACTACTGTTCGATTCATAGAGACTAGGGTCATCGCGCAGTTCTACAAGGCTCGGCCTAACCCTTCGCTCAAGCCGCGGGCGGCTTAGCTCAAACGTTAGACAGACTGGCAGAGGGCCGAGGAAGTGAACCGAGACAACCGAAGTTTGAGCTGGTCTTCGATGCCAAGAGCGTGAAGATGCGCACCGGCACGGTTCCCCCATCGTTCGTGACGCAAGTGAGTCGGCCATCAAGTAAGGACAGAATGTGAAGATCACCCGTGTGGCCGCGCCGTTCTTCCTTGTCGTCCTCCTGGTCCCGCCGGTCGCCGTTGGTCAACCTCGGCCTGGCATTCCACGGATAGGTTTCCTTACGACTTACCCCTCCGCGAACGATCTGCGCTTTGAAGCCTTCAAGCAGAAGCTTCGCGAGCTCGGCCACGTGGAAGGCAAGACGATCGCCATCGATTACCGATCGGCGGAAGGGAAGTATGACCGGCTGCCGGCACTCGCCGCCGAGCTGGTCCGACGGAACGTGACGGTCCTTATGGCGGATGGCGGGACGCCGTCGATGGACGCCGCCTGGAACGCGACGCGGACGATCCCAATCGTCTTTAATGCTGTTGCCGATCCTGAAGCTCAGGGTTTCGTGACGAGCCTCGCGCGGCCAGGTGGCAATGTGACGGGCCTCTCCGTCCAGCACCCGGAGTTCGCCCCCAAGTCGCTTGAGCTCCTAAAAGAGATCCTTCCCTCCGCCAAGCGCATCGCCATCTTGTCGAATCCGACCAATTCATCGCTTCCCAGGGTGCTCGGGCAAATGCAGACTGCGGCGCGCGCGCTTGGACTCGATATCCAGATCGTCAATGCGCGCGCACCGGATGAGTTCGAAGGAGCGTTCGCCGAGATCGCACGGAGCCGACCCGCCGGCCTGGTCATCCTTGCCGACGCTCTTTTCATTACCGAGGCCCGCCAACTCACGGCGTTAGCGGTGAGGCATCGGTTGCCCACGATGGGGGGGATCGATGCGATTCCCCAGAGCGGCGGCCTTTCGAGCTATGGGCCAAACCGTCTGGACATGATCCGCCGCTGCGCCGTCCTGGTGGACAAGATCCTCAAGGGCGCCAAGCCTGGTGAGCTTCCGGTCGAGCAGCCCATGAAGTTCGATTTTGTGATCAACCTGAAGACTGCGAAGCAAATCGGCCTGACGATTCCCCAGTCGATTCTGTACCGCGCGGACCAGGTAATCAAATGACAGACCAGTCTAACTTTTCGCTTCAGACCGACGCTTTACAGCGCGGCTGAGCTTGGCGTTAGACGGCGACGAACACTTCCATGAAAGTTTTTCTCGCACCGCCTGGCGATCCTGAGCCCGACTTTGAAAGTGACGCGATCGCGTACATCAACCTCGCGGAAGGCGGGATCTATTTCTGTCTCTATCCACATCTTCTCCGTATTCGCGATGAAACCGGCCAACTTATAGAGGACTGCGGATATGCTCATTTTGAGATGGCACGGGTTGATCGAGCCTTGCACCACCTCACCGCTGCTCGCGAAGCAGCTCATCTTAAACCCGAGTCGTTCGAGCAGCACGTGGGTCGGCAAGTTACGCCGATTCATCAGGAACTCTATGAAATCGTCGCACGGTCGGAGCTTCTCGATACAATCGATCAACTCGCAAACGCTTTTCGTAAAGCCAAAGATCTTGGGATGGATGTATATTGTGTCAGTGAATGATGTAAGGTCGCCATCTAACCATCGGGTTGAGACGGACGCGGCGCACCGCGCCTCTCACCCAAAACGTTAGGCACCTGTCGGATTGATCTTATCGCAGCAAGGCGCAGCGGATGAATGATGTCGAGATCCGGCGCGGCTATTTCCCTGGTTCAATCGGCCGCGTCGTTGAGTTACATGCCTGCTACTATCACGCCCACTCGGGATTCGGAGTGTTATTTGAAGTGCAACTCGCAAGGGGATTCGCCGAGTTCTTTGGCCGCTATGACGAAGTTCGCGACGGATTCTGGATTGCCACCGTCGCGGGGCGAGTCGAGGGCTCCATCACGATAGACGGTGCGCACGCAGCTGATACCGGCGCGCATCTTCGGTGGTTCATAGTGTCCGATGCCCTCCGCGGGAAAGGCGTTGGAACTCGACTCATCCGCACCGTTGTCGACTTCTGTCGCGCCAATAAATACCGTCGTGTTTACCTTCGGACCTTTGCGGGTCTCGATGCCGCACGGCACCTTTACGAGAAGATGGGCTTTAAGCTTGTCGACCAACGCCCGGGAACGCAATCGGGCACCGAGGTCACTGAACAGCGGTTTGAGCTGAGCCTTGAATGAAGCGCATAACTTCGCAGTAGAGCGCACGCACTTCGCGCGCCGCTCACCAGGCGTTAGGCTTCACCAGAATAGGAGGATGCGATGCTTCAGTTACGTCCAAACTGTGAGTGCTGCAACAAGGATCTCCCTCCAGAATCTACCGAAGCGCGAATCTGCTCTTTCGAGTGCACCTTTTGTGCTTCGTGTGCGGAGTCAGTACTAAAAGGAAAGTGTCCCAACTGCGGTGGCGAACTCGTCGCTCGGCCGCGCCGCCCGGCAAGTAAGCTTGCCAAGTATCCAGCCTCTACCGAGCGCGTTTACAAACCGTCGGGCTGCGGAGAAGCAGCCTAACATTTAGGTGGAGCGGACGCGCTGAGACGGTAGCGCGTTTCCTGTTGTATCGTGGCCCGCGCCGCTCACCAAAACGTTAGGTGCCACCATGACACCACAGTTTTACGTTTTTGTTGGCTTCCTCATTCTCGCCCTTACGGGAGCGCTGATCTGGCGGCGTACGGGTACGAAACCAGTTGATTGGGAGCTTGTTGTTGCGTTCATTCGCCGAGATTTTCCTCCCGACCAACGAGATGCCGCCCAAGAAATCGCTGCGGTACTGGCTGAGCTTGTGGGTATTGAGATCAAACAGCTTCGGCCAGAACACACTGTCCAACAGATCGCTGAATGGGCGCACTATTTTTTTTCTATACGTGTAGAAGACTTGGCCATGGTATTTCGTGCAGAGTACGGTGTTACGTGTGATGGCAACACCACATTTCGAGCTGTTGTGGAGGAAGTTGTTGAGAATCGAAAGAAGCGCACCTAACCCAGCGGCTTAAGACTGGCGCGAGTACGCTTGATATCAGCGCGAAAAGCAACAAAGCACGCAACGAAGCAATATCAGAGGAAGTAAGATATGAGACGAGAGTATGATTTTTCGAAAGCTGTCCGAGGAAAGTTTTATCGGAAAGGTGCCGACCTGCGATTACCCATTTATTTAGAGCCATTAGCGTCCGGGTGTTAATTGAACAAATTTAGTTGATTAGGTGAAAAGGCCTGGATGTCATCGGGGATGATTGTGTTAAGCAGTTGATCTAATGGGATTCGCTCGAACATGGTCAGGCTCAAGATCTGTAGCATTTCATACAAGCTCGCCGATAGGTTGAGTCGCTTCTTGACGATGGCGACGAGCACGTAGACCGAGACGGCAATCCAGATTTGGGTTTTGACGGCGTTCTCGGAGGTGCCGAAGAAGACTTTGATACGAAGATGCTGCTTGATCCATTTGAAAAACAACTCGACTTGCCACCGGCAACGATAAAGCTCGGTGATGGTGAAT
>DASXSR010000340.1:0-5536 GCA_036505875.1 Blastocatellia bacterium
AGCGAGAGCCCCTGCTGGGTAGCGGTAGGTTGAGCCGCAAGAGTTGGATATGGCTCCGTAAGGAGCCGCCTGTCGATAGATAAAAGCAGTAAAGGATTGCTCCTCTGATTGGCAACAGGTGGATCGTAAACGAGCCAAAGACTCCTTAGCGCGGATATCTGTAAACATGAGGCTCCTAACGGAGCCAAAAAGGTTGGTTCACTATGGCTCTCGTGGAGCCCCGAGTTCGGAGACTCACTTACCAAGTTCAAACTGAACCATCACGCCCTTCTGCGGTTTTGCGACTTACTACTTGCTTACAACCAGAACCACAAACGAGTCGGGCTTGACGCTGCGTTGAGGTCGGCCGCCGGGAGTGGCCGACGGAGTCTCGATATACTCGGCCGCCGTGAGAAAAATCTTCTTGGTCTTTGGATCGAAGGCCATCGTCTTTGCGCTCGGCTGTGTTTTCACCGCTCCGGCGTCTTCGTACTGGTCGGCTGATTTCTCAGTAAAGATATTCAGCGTGCCGTCTCCGCACGAAAAGAAAATCAGCTTGGCTTGCGGGTCAAAACCGGCGTAGTCAACGCCCCTTCCGATCGGAAGACTGGTGATTACCTTTCCCGACGCCGCGTCCATGACCACCATCTTGGGTTCATTGCGGCAGCCGATGAACAGGCGCTTGGATTTCGAATCGTACGCGAGACCGGTTGGCGTCTTTGCTACGTCAATCGGAAAACGCTTCTTCACCTCAAGCGACTTGGGATCGAACACCACCACTTCATTTGTGTTCTCGCTGTTGACGTAGATCAAGCCGTCGGCGATCACAGCCTGCTCGCCGTCACCTTCTGCTTTGACCGTGCCAACAAGATCGCCAGTCTTGGCGTCGAGCGCGGTGATGTCGTGGGAGCCATGATTGTTGGTGAAAACGCGTTTGGTTGCAGGATCGTAATAGATACCGTCCGGCCCCTTGCCTACATCGATCTTCTTGATGAGCTTGAGCGTGGCGGGATCAAACATCGAGACTTTGTTCTCGCGGCCGTTGCTCGTGAATCCATGTTTGAACTCCGACGCGATGGCGATTCCGTGCACTCCGGGCGTATCGGGAATTGTCCCGAGCACCTTTCCATCGTCTGCATCGACGACGTCCACTTGAGTGCCGTGCGACAAGTAGAGGCGACGCGCGTCGCTATCTATAGTCAGATAGTCAAAGCCGCCATTCCCTGGAACCGGATAACGAGTCGCGACCTTGTAGCCTGTTGCGGCTTGTGACGAAAGAGCCACGAGCACAACCATCAATGCGCTTTTTATGCCTTTCATTGGGTTTTCCTTTCGAGGTTAGGTCTCAAAGCTTCTACTTGGTGCTAACGACGACACCCTTCCTATCCGTGCGGCCGTAGTAGTCATACACGAAATCTTTTAGCGCGCCGTGTCCAAATCCGCTTTCGAAATTGTATTGCTTCATCTCTTCATAAGCGCGGTCCGCGTTCCATCCGTCGTGAGTTATCCGGTAAATTGCCGTCATTGCCCCCGCGCGATGCTTGCCGCCGTGACAATGAACGAAGACCGGCTGATTGGCTGGGTCGTTGACAAGCTTCAAGAACTGCGCGGTTTTCTCGGGCGAAGGCCAGGAGCTGTCGCTCAGACCGATTCGGTAAAACTTCATGCCCGCCGCCTGGACCAATTGCTGCTCGTGAGCCTCGCCATCCTGTTGCAAGTCAATGACGGTCTTGATACCTGCCGCGGCAAGTTCTGCGAAATCTCTTTGACGCGGCTGGGCGCCTCGAAAGAAGTTTTTATTGATGCAGCCAAAGTTCTCGATTCTGATCTTCGAGAGGGCCGCAGTTGAGAGAGAGCCGGATTGCGCGCCGCGCGCAACGACGAACAACGCAAAGATCGCGACCGCGCCGGTTGACATTGCAACGGCACGCAGTACGCCTCGATTTGAATTCATTGATTACTCCTGATTGGAAAACTGCAAAGTCTTTTGGACTTCCACAAGGGGACATCTATGATGCCTCAGAATGACGGGCCGTTGCAAGACGGATTCATGGCGGCTGATGACTTCAACCCCTCATACAAGTTGTGTTAGCATCACTGGCTTAAATGCACCTCTGAGCGGTTCGCTCGCTGCAACTCCGACACGACTCTTATGGAGACCGAAACGAGCGCAGCGAAGCAGACGGAGACTCTTACAAGATGACCATTGGCGAACTCGAAGCTCCAATTGCGCGACTGCCCAGAGGTTTCAGAGATCTGTTCGCCGATACCGTTGTCGCCCGACAACGTATGATCGACACCATACGTGAAGTGTACGAACGATATGGTTTCCAGCCGCTGGAGACGCCGGCGGTTGAATACCTCGACGCTCTCGGCAAGTACTTGCCCGACAGCGATACGCCGGCGGGCGGAATCTTTGCCCTCAGAGATGAAGATAACAACTGGCTGGCGCTGCGTTACGATTTGACCGCGCCGCTGTCGCGCATCTTCGCCGAACGCCGACAGGACCTGCCGATTCCTTTCCGCCGCTATCAAGTCGGTCTCGTGTGGCGCAACGAAAAACCGGGCCCGGGTCGGTTTCGTGAGTTTTATCAGTTTGACATCGACACGGTTGGCTCTGCTTCGATGGCAGCCGACGCCGAAGTCTGCTGTGTGCTGGCCGATGCTCTTGAGGCTTTGCAGATCTCGCGAGGCGATTACGTGATCCGAGTGAATAATCGCAAAGCGCTGAACGGTGTTATGGAAGTGGCCGGGCTTCAATCTGATGAAACAACAACGCTGACCGTGCTGCGAGCCATCGACAAGTTGGATCGCCTGGGAATTGAAGGCGTCCGACAACTGCTCGGCAGGGGCCGCCAGGACGAATCGGGAGACTTCACCGAGGGTGCGCACTTGAGCGACAACCAGGCCGGACGCATCATCGATCTGCTTTCTGTCAAAGCGAACACGCGCTTTCAAGCGTGCGACGCGCTTGAGGAGGTCGTGCGCGGCTCCGCGGTGGGTGAAGAAGGGGTCGCTGAATTGCGGGAGATTGACCGGTTTCTCACAGCTGCTGGTTACGCCGAAGACCGAGTCATATTTGATCCCACAGTCGTCAGAGGCCTGGCTTACTACACCGGGCCGGTCTTTGAAGCGGCGCTGACCTTTGAAGTGGCCGACGCCGAAGGGGAGAAGCGACAATTTGGCTCAGTGGCGGGCGGCGGAAGGTACGACTACCTGGTCGAGCGATTCGTCGGCGAGAAGATCCCCGCCACCGGTGTTTCGATCGGAGTCGATCGACTGCTCGCTGCGCTCGATGCTTTAGGAAGACTCGAAACGCAAGAGTCCTCAGCTCCCGTAGTGGTAACCACCATGGACAAAGAGCGCGCGCTTGACTACCAGCGAATGACCTTCCAGTTACGGCGCGCCGGCGTTTCAGCGGAGATGTACCTTGGTGAGGGGAATTTCAGAGACCAGCTTCGCTACGCCGATCAACGCGGAGCAGTCGTGGTAGTGATTGCGGGCTCACGAGAGTTCGAAGCGGGACAAGTATCCCTGAAAGATCTGCGACTCGGGCGTGAGCTTTCAAAGCAATTCACCGAACGGCAGGCCTGGCTCAAAGAACAACCGTCTCAAGTGACGGTTCCCGCTGAGAACATCGTGACCGAGGTGCAGGCGATTCTAAATCGCTATCGAGGCGACCTGTAGGGGCGGCGCTCAGTGGCCGCCCCTCTTTGCGTAATTCCGCGCGCCGAACAGGGGCGCCCGCGGAGGGTCGCCCCTACAGGGTCGACGGCATAATGAACAGCAGCGACTCCAAAATTATCCTCGACGGAGCGAGCTTATCGTTAGAAGACGTGCTCGCCGTCGCCAGAGAGAACGCCGAAGTAGAAATCTCGAAAGAGGCCGAAGCCAAGGTTGCGCGAACGAGTAGTGAGTTTGCGCGCTATGTCGAACAACTCTGCGAGGAACTCACCAAGAAAGAAGAGCGCGGCGAAACCCCGACACCTATCGAGTTAAAGCAGAAAATGATTTACGGCGTTACTACCGGGTTCGGCGCGTTGAAACGTAACTTCATTACCGATTCGAAAACTGCGTTGCGCCTTCAGGAAAACCTGATCCCGAGTCACGCGTGCGGCGTGGGACTCGAGTTCGATGAACAAACAACTCGGGCGATCATGTTGTTGCGCGCAAACACGCTCGCCTCGGGATATTGCGGAGTGACGGTCGAAATCGCGCGGCAGTTGGTCGAGATGCTCAACCAGAAAGTCTATCCCTGCATTCCCGAGCAAGGATCGGTTGGCGCAAGCGGAGACATCGCGCCTCTTGCGCATCTCGCTCTCGGGCTGATCGGAAAGGGGAAGATAAGGTACCACGGCGAGCAATTCGCGAGCCTCGCAGAGCTCAAGAAGTCCAAGCACGACCACCGTGAGTTAGACAGGATCCAACGCGACGTCGAGTTAAGTTATAAAGACGGACTCGCTTTGCTGAACGGGATTTCAGTGATGACGGCAGTCGGCGTACTCGCCCATGCGGATTCAATGAATCTCGTCGAATGGGCCGACGCGATTGCCGCGGTGACTCTTGAAAGTACTCTCGGGTCTTCGAGGGCATTTGATGAAATCGTATTCACGGTTTATGGGCGGCGAAGCGGAAGCGACAAGCTCGGGCGCGCGGGAGCGAGGACATCGGCGGCGAGGATTCGTCAAATGATCAAAGGCAGTGAGTTGATTAATCGGAGCGACGCGATCCACGATGCTTACTCCATCAGATGTGTTCCGCAGGTTCACGGCGCCGTTCGCGATGCTTTGGACTATGTGAGGACCACGCTTGAAGATCAGATAAACTCGGTTGACGACGATCCGATAATGTTCAGCGAAGAAGAGATTGATCGGCATCCTCCGCTGGATTCCATTCAGCCTCCCAAAGACGCGAATGGCGAAGTCACTCGCGCTGAGGATTGGAAAGCTCGCGCGCACTTTGAACAAGGAAACTTCCACGGCGAATCGGTTGCTTTCGCGATGGATCTGCTTGCGATGGCGGTGGCGGAGCTTGGCAGCATCTCCGAGAGGCGAACCCAGATGCTGTTGGACGCGAACCACAATCGCGGCCTGCCCCCGTGCTTGGTGAACAATCATCCCGATCCGGTCAACTCGGGTTATCTCATTGCTCAATACACGGCCGCTGCATTAGCTTCCGAGAACAAGCTGCTCTGTCATCCCGCGAGCGTGGATTCGATTCCCACGTCGGCCAACACTGAGGACCACGTAAGCATGGGGACAATCGCCGCGCGCAAGGCTCGCAAGGTCGTCGAGAACGTCAAGAACATTCTCGCCATCGAGTTGTTGTGTGCGACTGAAGCTCTTTCATATCGCGTCGACCCTGAGAAACGCTGGCAGAAGGAAGATGAAAAGGGCGAGATCAAGGACCTGCCTGAAGTCACAGGTCGGTGCGGCGACCGGACAAACAAGCTATACCAGAGGATCAGAGGCGAGGAAGGTATTCCGCTTTTGAACGGGCGGGACGCGGTCCTTTATGAAACCGTAGACCGGGCCAAAGAATTCTTGAGTATGTCATC
>DASXSR010000341.1:0-6531 GCA_036505875.1 Blastocatellia bacterium
AATCGAATGAGCAGAGACGAAATCGAGAAGCTTGTAGAGTTGGAAGCCGAGGAGTCGGGACTGCGTCGTCGGCTAAACAGCTCGAGGATGTCGTTCAGAACGCGCCGGGTTCACACAGACCAGGCAAACCTTCCATCGCTACAATGCAGGCCGAGCGCGAGATTCAAGCACTCGTGCTCGGCCTCACCAATCTGGACCGTCGCCGCCAGGAACTCACGGTCGCGAAGAGCCTCGCAGAATAATATTCGCACACAAACTCGCCGGCCGTTGAAGGCCAAAAATACCAATGCTATGATCAATGCCGAGGCTGTGACACGATGCGTTTTTTCCGGTTCTTCGCCCCTCTCATTCTTCTTCTCTGGTCACCATTAGTTTCGGCGCAAACGAACCACACTATTTCAACTGATGGGAAACAGAGCGCGGCCGCCGCGTTTGAAGAGGGACAAACCGCACAACAAAGGGGCGATCTCAACTCCGCCGTAAGGTTTTACACAAAGGCAATCGCTGCCGACCAGTCCCTGTTTCAAGCCTATTACCAGCGAGCGACGGCGCTGCTTGGATTAGGCCGCGAGGGCGAAGCTGAAGCTGATCTGAAGAAGGTGGTCGAGATCGAACCAACCTTTGCCCGCGCTCATCGCGGGCTGGGGCAAATGTTACTCGATCGCGGGCGGACCGAAGATGCCAAGCGCGAGCTTGCGCGTGCGATCGAGTTGGATCCCAAGCTGACGGGGGTTCGGGTTTATTACGCGAGCGCTTTGCTGAAATCGGGAGAGCCACGAACCGCGATCGAACACCTGCGCGTTGCCATCTCACAGAAAGAAGACTTGACGCTCGCTTACGCGCTTCTTGGAGTGGCCGAAGAGCGAACCGGTAAGACGGCTGACGCCTTTTCAGATTACTCGCGGGCGATCGAATTGGACCCAAACAACGCCACTGCCCACGAAGGTCGCGCGCGCTTTTTCGAGGCTCGCGGTGATGCGCCGAAGGCCATCGAAGAATACAGCGCGGCTTATCGCTCTCAGCCTTCGCGCGAGGTTGCGATTAAGCTCGCCGAGCTGCACACTCGCGCCGGGCAACCCCAGGCCGCCATTCAACTGTATCGTAGATTACTGATAGAGAAGCCTGACGATCTGGCGATCCGCGTCGAGATGGCGTGCCTGATGGCGGAGAACGGCCAACCGGAGGAAGCGGAGAAAGAGATTACTCGCGTGGTCGCTGCCAGACCGCGAGACGCGAAGCTTCTGTGCCGAGCCGGCGACTTCTACTTCAAGGAAAAGCCCAGCACAGCCGCTGAGTACTACCGGCGCGCAGTCGACGCGGACCCGAGGGACAATCACGCGCTGACACAACTGGGAGCCGCGCTGGTTCGATCGATGCAGTTCGATGCGGCGCTGCCCGTGCTGGCGGAGGCGGTCTCTCGCGAACCGAATAACTATCCGGCGCACGCCAGTCTTGCCACCGCGCTCTTCAAACTGAAGCGTTATCCGGAAGCCGCGCGGGAATTCGTCTGGATAATCCGCGCGCGGCCTGACGTTCCCGCGAGTTATTTTTTCCTTGCGATTTCGCTCGATCACCTCGGCGATTGCGAGCAAGCTTATAAGAGCTATGAAGAGTTCCTGCGCAGGGCTGACGCGACTGCTTTCAAGAATGAAGTCGAGGAGGCGCGCATCAGATCCGGCCAGTTGCAGAGGCTGATCAAAGAACGAAAATGCAATTCGGGGAACAAAAGAAAAGGGAAATGAGACGCGCAGCCAGAGCCTACGCTGTTCTTTTTGCGATGTTTACTACAGCAGCGGGCGCGCGCGCGCAGGCGCTGCCGGAGCCTCCGTTGCCGGTCGATCCGCGACCGCTTGCGCAGTTGATCTCGGATTCCGAGAAGTTGACCGTCGCAGAGACTCACGATCCTAAGAAGCTCATGGATGTTTATCTGAGAATCTCCGACACGCACCTTCAAGTGGCGTTCAACGCTATCAAAGCCGAAAACCACGTCGTAGCGGAGCGCGAGTTGGACGTCTACAACAAGGCAATCGCAGAAGCCGGAAGAGAAGCGTTCGCGATCAAAGAAGGAAAGCGAGCAATCTCAAAGCGGCTCGAACAAGTGTTGTACAGGCAGATAAAAACCCTTGAGTCGATCGATCGATTGTTTTCCGCAGAGCGCGAAGCTTTCGCGGAGGCCGCCTTGAAGCACGCAAGACAATTGCGCGTTGAAGCCTTGAATAGGGCTTTTGCTTCGGGTGACGTTTTGAACGATCCTGAGAAGAAACTGAAAGAGGAACCGCGAAGAGAGTCGCCGCTTCCGCCCGGCGCGATGAATCTCCGGCCCGCCAGTCGAGCGCGACAGATTCCCGGCGACTATCTCACCGAGGAAGAAGACGATCACGTTCGCGAAGCGCAGGCGCCCGAGCACCGTGTGAAAGTGTTCATGAAGATTGCCGACCGGAGGATCAAGGCGATAACTGATCCCGCAGCGACCAACGCCGACAAGAAAAATCAAAAGAAAGGCGAACAAGAAGATCGCGAGTGGGGACCGGTGCCCAAGGTAAGCCGCGCCGAGTTGCTTCGCCATTACGCGCGCGCCATTTCCGAGTGCATGGCAAAACTCGAAGACGCGTACGAGCGAAATCCGAAAAGCGCGGCCCTGCCTAAGGCGTTAGCTGTTCTGCGCGACTCGACCGACCGGCAATTGGGGGCACTTCGCGCACTCGCGTCGGAGATGAAAACTGAGAGCGAAACGGCGGCGCTGCGCGACGCGATCGAGCATGCCCAGACCGCCAACAAAGGCGCGCGCGACGGGTTGAAGTAAGCTGCCCCTGCGTGAAAGGTTGATGATGAAGACCAGCATCATTCGTTTGGCCGTTATTGGTGTCCTGACAGGCTTAGCTATAGCAGCAGCCGGGCAGAATCAAACACGCGACACGCGTTCGCAAGCGATCCGTCTTGGACTCAAACTCTTCAAGGACGCTCGATTCTCTTCCTCTCGAGGCGACCTTCAAAACAGTTGCAGCTCGTGCCATCTCCAGGACGAAGACCCGCAGGGCACGCGAGCCCACACAGACTTCTTCGCCAGGAGTTGGGTGCCCTGGCGCGCCGAAGATCCTCGAAGAGAAGAGTTGCGCAACTCGCCGACGCTTTTGGATTCGGCGCTGATGCCGCGGCTTCACTTCGACGGCGAGTTCAGCTCGCTGGAGGATTTGGTGAAGGGCACACTGGCAGGCCGTCCAATGGGTTGGCTGCCGGGCGAAAGGGAGCAGGCATTTGACCGCGTCTGCCAGATTATTCTGAACGATGCCGGTGAAGAGGCGAGTTATCGCAGGGAGTTTGAGGCCGCGTACAACGTACAACTAGCCGGGCTCAGCAAGAAGGAACTGATCGACCGAGTCGCGCAAGCAATTTCGGATTACCTGCGAACGCTCAATAGCTCGCGGACTGCGCCGTACGATTTGTTCGTCAAGTTGAACGGGCTCGACGAAACAGCTCACCAAGAGAATCCTCGAGTTTTTGCAGATCGGCTTGTTCGAAAGATTTCGATGTTGGAAGCGACCGGAAAATTGAAGCTGTCGGCGCAGTTTGACACTGCGGCTCTCGAGGGAATGAAGATCTTCTTCGGGGCTGGTAACTGCGGCGTGTGTCACACGCCGCCGATGTTCACTGATAACTCCTTTCACAACATGGGGATCAGCCAAGACGAATACGATCAAGTGAACGGGGAAGGCAGCTTCACCAAACTGGAAATACCTTCTTCTGCCAAAGCTCGGCGTCCTTCAACTCAGTTTCGCGAGACTCCGTCAGCTCAGAAACCCGGCTGTGCCGATCTGGGCTACTGGAACTTTGTCGATTTGAAAACCTCTTCGCTTCGTCGCTCTGGAGAGAGCGATGACAGTTTTCTTCAGCGAATGATCGCGACGTTCAAGACGCCCACGCTTCGTAACCTGTCCTTCACGCAACCTTATATGCACACGGGCGGCTTCTCGACCTTGGAAAGCGCGCTCGCGGAGCTGAAGCGGTTGAGTGCGCTTGCAAGAACCCGGCAGGTTCGCGAGGGCGATGAGGAGCTCACGCGGATCCAGATCTCTGATGCTGATATCGCGCCGCTTGTGGCCTTCCTCAAAACTCTCAACGAAGATTTGAATTGAAAGGACTAGACGAGTGACAACCGAACGCGACATCTGTTAGGTTGTGGCTTCGGCGATGCCACGATTACGCGGAATCCTGCTGCTGACCTTTTGGTTCACCTCCATCGCGCTCCTGGCGCCGTTACTGATCGTGCTCGTTCTCATAACCAAGAACGAAAACTTTATCTATTCGCCCGTCCGATTGTTCATTCGCGCCGGCCTGGCAATGGTCGGCGTTAAAGTTGAAGTGTCGGGACTCGAACGACTTGACCCCCGCCAAACTTACATCTTCACGCCCAACCATCAGAGCTTGATCGAAGTGCCGCTGTGCGTGACGTACCTCAAACGCAACATCGCATATCTTGGAAAGAAAGAAGTGTTCAAGTATCCGATCTTCGGCTACGGCATACGATTGATCGGGATGATTCCCGTCGATCGCAGCAACACTCAGGCGGCGGTTGAAAGCGCGAGGCAAGCCACCGAAAATCTACGGCGCGGTAAGTCGTACGCGGTTTATCCGGAGGGCACTCGCTCGCCTGATGGGCGATTGCTGCCGTTCAAAAAAGGTGCGTTTATGATGGCGATCGATGCCGGCGTGCCGGTTGTCCCGGTTACGATTTCGGGCGCTACCCAGATAATGCCAAAACGTCAGATCAAAGTATTCCCTTCGGTGGTTCGAATAACGATTCACGATCCGATCAGCACAAAGAGTTATTCGAGAGAAAACGTTCCGGAACTTATGGAGTTGACGCGGGCAAAGATTCTGTCGACGCTCAGTGAGGGCGAAGCTCCAGCGAAGTCGCGCCGCAAGGGTCAATCGCAAGGCGGTATCGAGCAGGCGGCGGACTGTCAGCCCGGTTCCAGAGCGCACAATCGGTAAACGCCTACATCCAACCGCAAGGCATAGCCTTCATCGACCAAGGCGTGGTGCCCCAATCCCGCGTCAGCGCGCGACAGCCCGGTTACTCGCGACAACTCGCCTCGCAAGGTCAACCCCGCGCCTTGGAGAAATGACCGAGCCAGTTCGCGCAGCGCTTCCTTTCGTGTCACCTTCATCGAAAGCTCTTTCGGGAAGCGCCCCTCCGCAAGTATCCAGATGTAAGTGAACGTCGGCTCGTAGACTACTTCGCCTGGAATCACTTTCATCGTTCGCTGCAACTCGTCGATCGCTCGGGTGAACCTGGCGCGGTCTGTCACGCCGGACGCTTCTCTCAAATCACGAGTAGCCATCTCCCACTCGCGACGAAGCACGCCGAGGATCGATCGAGCGCCAGGCGAGAGAAGCTCCGACTCCTTTCTTCGCGCGATGCCCCAAAGTGCATTGAAGTGCGGAATCAATCGTGGAGCGATGAACGTCGAGCGGCCCCTGACCAGTTTCGCGTAGTAAACTCGTCCCCGCCGCATTACTTCGTCTTTGATGTGCCACGCGAGATTCGCTTCGGGATCTTTCTGGACGTGACGCGGCATGTATGCATCGCGCCGCCCGCATACGGCGATGTACAACGATGGGCCGGGACGCCGCGCATCGGTCAACGTCGAGCAGAAGCCAAGGCTCTCGACGAGGCGTTCCGCTTCGAGGGCAGTTTCGATTCGCAGCTCCGGCATGCGCCGCCAAGCGCGATCGCGGTATGCTTCGATTTCTTCCGACAGGTTCAGCGGCATTGAGACCAGTCATGCTAGGTGCGAGAGAAAGACTATGCAACGGCTGTTGAAGTTCGCAGAGTCCGGCGCCAAGGGCTCTGGTGTGTGGATCAGTTTGGTGCGGGCCTCCATTGACACCCATTGTAGAATCAAAGTCGGACGATGACCCTGATCGTCCGATGCTTCAGTTCGGCCCCACGATCAATCTCGAAGCTGACAGTTCGCAGGTTCAGCGTGCACCCTCTGCGCTTCGCCCTTTGCCCCATGCTCATGTGAGGTCGTAGCAGATGTTCGGGATTAACAGCGTCAGTAGTTCTGTTGTTGAGATCAAGAGCTCATATCCAGACCAGTGGGTCGCAATTGCAGTTAGGAAGACTGACGCCGATGGTCTTCCGTCAGCAGGGGAAGTTCTCGTCCACGATCCGGATGAACAGATGGTGTGGCCCGCACTCACATTGGGCGAAGATGATGATCTGATTTACGTCTTTTATACGGGCCGCCGAGATATCACGGCAGCCGCTTGATCTTCCCTGTCAATGAATGTCCTTCAATAGTGCTTCCAAGTCACCATAATCGTATGGCGGCCTCTTGCGAACCGCGAGCACGTCGACAAGAGAGACTCAAGAAGTGGTCACTTCGCTAAAGCGCAAAAAAGTGAGTCACGCTTGAACTATTTCTTCCTCTTCTGCACCTCCGCAAGCAGCTTCTCAGCGCTGCTGTTCTGGAACTCCAGATTCTGGGCGTTCATTTGAATCGCCTTTTTAAACTCGTCTTCCGA
>DASXSR010000342.1:0-16501 GCA_036505875.1 Blastocatellia bacterium
TTCGTGATGCGTGATCCGTGATGCGTGATCCGTGACCGGGTCTTCTTTCACGTATCACGCATCACGTTTCACGGTTCACGGATCGCACATTACGCCGCCGCTTCTTGCGCATGACCATGTTCCTCCACGTCGTGCTCTTCGTGCGGCACGGTCTCGGACAAATAAACCATCGACAGCATTATGAAAATAAAGGTCTGCACGAAGGACACAAACAAACCGAGCACGATCGTGAATATCGGAACGATCGGCGCCACAAGTCCTAGAAACGCCCCAGCGATCTTTTGGTCCGCATACATATTGACGAAGAGTCGCAGCGAGAGCGTAACTGGGCGCACGCTGTTGGATACGATCTCTACCACAAAGATCAACCAGCCCATCGCGAAAAGCAGCGGCCCCGACAGCCCGCCCGTGAAATGCTTAAAGTATCTAAGTCCCTGCTGGCGAAAACCGCTGCTGATAAAGTACACAAATGAGGTGAGGCCGAGCGCGCCCGTGACGTTTATGCTCTCGGTGGGCGCTCCAAGTCCTGGTATTTGTCCCATCAGATTGCCGATAAGAATGAACACGGCGAATGATCCGATGACCGGAACATACCTGCGTCCATACGGCCCGATGACTTGATCGAGCAGCCCGCGAATCTGTTCGACAATTATTTCGAGCAACTGCTGTCCCTTTGACGGGCGATCGATTGATAACTTGCCTCGCAAGAGCAATGCGCCGCCGACGCAAATTATGAACAGGAGGACGGCCCAAACAACGTGTTCCGGTATGACCATCTCTCCCGGCGCAGGTTCGTGCCAGTGCGCCCCGAACAAACCATAGACCGAGGGCATAATCGCTCGCTCGATGTTCAACACCATTGGTCCGAAGAGGTGATTGACCTGCTCGACAAGCCAGGGCTCCCCCGCGTGTTCGCCAGCCGCGGCAGCGTGTTCGCCTGTCGCTGCGGCTTCGTGTCCTTCCTGGAGTAGCGCAAGTATGATGGCCAACATTCGTTATCGATCTCCCTTGCTCCGCGCAAGAGTCTTATAAGAAACGTACGCCGCTTCAATCATCACTGCCGGCGCAGGCGCGAGCAGCCCGGCTAGTATTGCAACGGCGTCAAAATAACCGGTCTTGTTCGCCGCCCACGCTATCGCTGCGATCATCAGCCACCGAACAACGAACTTGATCAAGGTGCCCGGCGGCGCTTTCTGATTGCCTGTGGCTAGCACTCCTCGCAGCGATGAGTGCAGCCACTTGTAGTTTAGCAAGGCGAGCGCGCCGCCCAAAACCAGGCCCAGCATGAAGCGCAAATCGGCGACGAATGCAGCAACTACGACAGCGACGGCCACGACCGCCACTATGTTTCGCCAAACGCGACGTTCGACCACTTCAGGTTTCATAAACTCCGGACCTGACGCGTCATTCAAGGGCGAGTTTTCAAAGGCCAAGGGATGCATGTCGCTTTCGCTGCTCATCTTGAAGCCGCAGATTCTAGCAATCAGCTTGCGAGCTTGTCCAGCAAAGCGTCCGAGACTTGGCGATCTCAAACGTGGTGAACAAACAGCTCGTTGGGGTAGAATGCGGCAAGTCAGTCAACGGAGGAAACGGGTGACAGCCCAGGTTGAAGTGCACAAAAAGGATTTCGTCGAGCTCAAAGAAGATGTGTCCGCCAGCCCGTTGTGGAACCCGGACCTCGCGCCGGTTCCCATCGCGCGTCGCAACTGGACAACCTACAACTACGCCGCTCTGTGGATCGGGATGGCTCACTGTATTCCGACTTACATGCTGGCTTCCAGCCTGATCGACCTCGGAATGAACTGGTGGCAAGCGCTGATGACGATCTTGTTGGGGAACACTATCGTGCTGGCGCCGATCCTGCTCAACTCTCACGCGGGCACGAAGTACGGAATTCCATTTCCTGTCTTTGCGCGCGCAAGTTACGGGACAACCGGCTCGAACCTTCCCGCGATCATGCGCGCGTTGGTTGCGTGCGGATGGTTCGGCATCCAATCGTGGATTGGCGGCGAGGCCGTTCACACTTTGATCCGGGTCGCCTGGCCGGGATGGCAAACACTTTTGGGTGACAAGATTCAGTCTCCCACGCTCATCGCCGGTCATACTCCAACCGAGTACATCTCGTTCCTGCTCTTCTGGTCGTTGAACATCTACATTATCTATCGCGGGATGGATTTGCTGCGTAAGGTTGAGAACTGGGCCGCGCCTTTCGTGTTGGTCATGGCCGCCGCGTTGTTGGCGTGGGTGTTGTGGAAGGCCAAGGGCCTGGGCGCGATCATGCACGGCGAAAACAAATTCGGAAGCTTCGGCGCGTTTTGGAAAGTGTTCATCCCGTCTCTCACCGGGATGATTGGTTACTGGTCCACGCTCTCACTTAACATGCCGGATTTCACCAGGTTCAGCCGAAGCCAGCGCGATCAGATGCTTGGTCAGACGGTCGCGCTGCCGGCGACAATGGTGGTCTTCGCCGCAATGGGAGTCATTATCACGTCGGCGTCTGCGATCATCTTCGGCAAAACTATCTGGGACCCGGTGCAGTTGGTGGGCCAATTCACCCAACCGATCGTGGTCGCCGTCTCGATGTTCACCGTCGTAGTCGCGACGTTGTCGGTGAACATAGCAGCAAATGTCGTGTCGCCGGCCAACGATTTTGCGAATGCCTTTCCACGGGTGATCACCTTTCGATTAGGCGGACTCATCACCGGCATTCTGGGAATCGTGATGCAACCATGGAGATTGCTGGCCGATCCGTCGGGATATGTTTTTCAGTGGCTCGGAGGATACTCAGGCGGGCTAGGATCGATAGCGGGCGTGTTGATTGCGGATTACTGGTTGGTAAGGCGCAAGCAACTCGAGCTCGGTGACTTGTACAAGACACGCGGCGCTTACACGTACGCGGGCGGTTGGAACTGGCGAGCGGTCGTCGCAACGTTGCTTGGCTGCGCGCTGGCCTGGGGAGGATTAATCATTCCGGCGATCAGGCCGTTGTATGACTATGCGTGGTTTGTAGGCCTCTTTGTCGCAGGCGGAGTTTACATAGTGCTGATAAAGGGTGCGCCTCAAGTCGGAGGTTCCACGAAGTTGGAGCCCGTCTCAGAACCCGACACCGACTAAGCGTTCGCGTCCGGCATTGCATTCTCGCGCTGGAGCCATTGCTGAAGCTCTTCATTCTCGTGCGCAAGCTCGTCGGCGTTGATAAGCCCCCGCTGCAAGGCGATCGAGATAGCTCGCGCGCGGGGGCTGTAAGTGCTCCCCCACCGCTCGTCCACGATTTGGTCGACGTCGATTGAGAGCTTTCCGTAAAGCTCACGCAGCCGGTTCTGGGCGCCTCTTTCACTCAGGTATCTGCGTCGCGCGATTGCTTTGTCAGTCAAGCCAAGCGCGATGTCCACCAACGCTTCATACTCGATGTCCGTCAGCCCTGATGTTCGATTGGTCGCGCGAGACTGGACAGTTCGTATCTCTGGATCAATCCAACACTGCTCGTGAAGCAGCACAGCGCGCAGAGCTGAGACAAGCTTTTGGTCGGGCGAAGACTTCAGCACATAACCATAGACCGTCTCGCCAGGCACGATGCGCGCCAACTCACGGATGTAGATTTCATCCTTGTATTGCGACCAAAAGACGATCCGCGCGAGCTTTACCTCTGACCATATTTTCCGCGCTGCTTTTACGCCCGAAAGACCCGGCAGTTTTATATCGAGCACCACGAGCGACGGGCGTTCGCTCAGCGCAAGCTCAACCGCACGGTTTCCATCCGCCGCTTCCAGCACTGGCCCGGCGTCGGGGAAGTTATCGCTCACGATCGCGCGAAGGTAATCACGCTGAAACGACATGTCTTCGGCTATCAGAATGCTCATAAGAAAAGATCCGTGATGTGTGATGCGTGATCCGTGATCGGGGAGTTGCGGTCTCATTTCGGATCACGAATCACGAATCACGCATCACTCTTCAAGTCTTATCGGGACTCGCAGCTCGACCACTGTGCCTCGCCTGCCGGTCGCCCTCAACCAGGTAAGCTCGGCGCCAATCAGCCTCGCTCGATAACGCATGTTATCGATTCCGCGGGCGCGACGCAGATCGGCCGACACGGTCATACCACGTCCATCATCGCTCACTCTGATCAACAGATTCCCGCCTTCGCGAAGAACCACTATCTCGACGAACCGCGCGGCGGCGTGCTTCGAGATATTGTTCAGCGCTTCCTGCACGATCCGGTATGTTAGCAACTGTTCTGTCTCGGATAAATTGAAATCGGCGTCGCGCGCAAGGCATGCGAAGCGCGTAAGAAATGGGCGCTCGGCGGATTGTGAGGCGCGTGTAAGACAACTCTCGATTGCCGGCACGAACCCGAGAGTTTCGAGCGCCGACGGACTCAGGTTCTCCATCGCGCGTCGCACTTCGTCCATCGCCGATTCCAAACCATAGATCAGCTTTGCAAGACCGTTGCGGACTTCCTGATTCATTGCGCCGTCAGGCTTTTCAAACAGCCGGCGCGCCAGTCTTGCAAGCTCGCGGAGGTCCGAAAGAGTTTGATCGTGCAGATCAGCGGCCAGCAGCTTGCGCTCGCCTTCAACCAGAGTGACGAACTGGAGCAGCCCCTCAATCAAGTCCTGTTGCGTGTCCAAGTCTGGTTCTCCATCCTGGGAGCGCAGGCGTCTCGCCTGCTAGCCAGGAACGGTCGCGTTGACCCTACGTCAGGCAGGCGAGACGCCTGCGCTCCCAGGCCCAATGCGGGATCCCACAGTTCCAAATGTGCGAACCGCCGCAGAATTTTTGCGGGATGCGCTCTACAACGCGCATCGCGCTGGATGTAGACTGCGTATGTCTTCCGAAGATGTCAACCGCTCGGGGCGAGGCCGATGCCTTCAAGCCTCGCCCCCAATTTCCAAAGCGGGACTGATCGGAAGCTAAGGAGAGATGATGAGAACTATTACCAGACTGACATCGATTGCCGCAGCGATCACGCTGGCCGTTGGTTCGATTGCGCTTGCCACGCCCAAAACCCAACGCGCGAAAAAGTATTTCACGATCGCGGGTACTGTGCTTCGGGTCGATGAGCACAACCGCACATTGCTAGTTGCGGACAGCCGCTCCGAGAAGCTTTATATAATTGAAGTACCTGAGGGCGCGATCTTCAAGATTACCTTCGGCAGGTATATGCGAATGGCGAGGCCGGGATTCGACGAAGTGATCGCCCGAGAGCGCGTCGAGATCCAATGTTTCCGCGCCGACACAGAGCATCTGGCCCGCCTCGACGATGGACGTGTGGCCGTCAGATTGACCGCAGCCAATTAGAGCACATTCGGCCGCTTCCAATCAGTCGCTGCCGCCAAGAACAATTTCGAATCGCGGCCACGCGCCGCAGAAAGGAGCCTGAATCATGAAACGCATAACACAACGCAGTGCAGCTCTTGCAGTAACTCTAGTGCTTGCCTTTGCGACCGTCGCGATGAGCGCACCGAAAAGCGAGCGAGCCAGTAAGTACCTGACCGTCGAAGGCCGCGTACTTCAGATAAACCAGAAGGCTCGGACGCTGCTGGTCTCGGATATGTGGTCTGATAAGTTGTATCTGGTCAGCGTGCCCGAGGGCGCCACGGTCAAGATCACGTTTGGCCTGAATGTGCGAGACTACGCGCAGTTCTGGGACGTGTCGCGAAACTCGCGTGTGCGGATGCGATGCATTCGCACCGGGGAACATCTCGCTCGACTCGACGACGGGCGTGAGGTGGTCGTGCTGACCGCAATTAACTAGCCCCTACCCGCCGGGCGGCTGTAAGTTTCCCGGGCCGCCCTAATCGACCCCGAATTGCGATGGGGTACGCTGCGAGGGACGGAGCTTTAACGCAGCGTAAATCTCGATCGCGATTCAAGACTCGCCTGAACACCGAGCCGCGCCACCGTCGCGGCTCGGTTCTTTTTTTCTGAATGCCGCATTACCAACATTCGCACGCGTTTGGAACTCTCAGACACGAAGGCTTATCGTCGGAGTCGATGTTAAAATCGTTTCATCAATGGTCTCAGTCTCGAAAACTTGCGTAGCTTCTTTGCTGCTACTCGTGGCCTCGATCATCGCTCTGACGCTTGCCTGTCACAAGACTGCGCCGCCGCGCGAAGCTAACAGCGAGATCGAGATCGGACCAACGGGCGAACCGGAACAATACTCGGCGACGGTCGTGCGCACCGTTGATGATGGGACGAATCAGCAGACGATCATCACTCGCGAGGCTCGGTCTGGCGAAATGCGCAGACAAGACTGGAGCGAACAAGGCCGGAATCGTGCGCTGATCTGGCGGCCAGATTTGGGAAAAGCCTTCTTGATCGACCTCGACGAGCGAGTCTACGTTGAGATCGAGATCGGTCACGCGCAAGAACCCGAGGGAGCTGCTGACAGTTTGGTTGAAGCTGTTGATCGCGCCCTCGATGACGGACCGTTACCCACCAACGTCGAGACTCGCATGCTTCCTTCAGAAACGCTCGCTGGCTATCAGTGCAGCGTAATCGAGCAACGGTCCATCCTCCCTGACGGGCACACGGAAATCACAAATACTTTTCGAGCGCGCGACCTGGGCGGCCTGGCTGTTAGGATTGAAACTCGTACCGACAACGGGGCTTTGAAAGTAACAACCGAACGTCGGGATATCGTAACCGAGGTTTCGCCTGC
Source organism: Blastocatellia bacterium (assembly GCA_036505875.1). Lineage (GTDB taxonomy): Bacteria > Acidobacteriota > Blastocatellia > UBA7656 > UBA7656 > Onstottus_A. Next base: position 6,665 of record DASXSR010000342.1, read on the forward strand.
CGCGTTCGAAGTTCCATCGGATTTCAAGAAAGTCGAACACTTCAAATGAACTGATATTCTGATCGGTCACCAAAAACGCCTGGTGGCGGAGCGATGAGAAGCCATATCTCGCTTAGTATTTGGCTCATTTCATTTAGTCGAGAACCCTGGGCATGACTACATGCCTCATAAGCCTCTCGATCAGATTTTTGCGACGCTCGACGCGACGCCGGTGAGCCGAAGGATTGAGCGCGCCATTTGGGCCTGGAATGATGGCGGACAGAAACGCGGCTTGGTCTACGCTTAGCGCGGATGCCGGTTCATTGAAGTAAGTACGAGCCGCTGCCTCTGCGCCGTAAACTCCGTCCCCCCATTCAATGACGTTCAAATAGATCTCAAGGATCCGCCGCTTCCCAATGACCCATTCCATCTCTTTGGTAATCACCGCCTCATGCAGTTTGCGCAGCGGATTTTTTGAAGTGGACAAGAAGAGGTTCTTAGCCAACTGTTGCGTGATCGTCGAAGCGCCGCGCTTAAACTCGCCGCTATTCCAATCCTCTTCCAGCGCCTTACCGATCTCTTCCCAATCGAACCCGGCGTGATCGAAGAAGCGTGAATCCTCTCCGGCAAGCACCGCGCGAACGAGGTTGCGCGAGATTCGATCGTAAGGCACCCACGTCTGCACCCGCTTCGGCTCTTCGCCCTTTGCTCTTGTCTCAGCCGCGCGCTGCTCCATTAACGAAGTAGTCTCGGGATTAGAACGTTTGTATCGAAAAATGCTCGCCAAGATCCAAAGCTGGTAGACCACCGCGACGACTACGATTCCGAGGAGGATCCTCTTGACCCACGTCCAGGCGCGCGGTCGTCTAGCACGAACCGCAATGGTTCTGGGTCTCGCTGCGCTGGTCTGAACCATCGAAAGCATTTTTACCAATCAAGATGGCAGCACGGCTTTGATTAGTCGAGGAGGTTCGACCGGTTCGTCGCCGATCTTGTACGCGGCGCGTATCTCGCCGGCAGCCTCTTGGGCGCGGGCCGCGTCATTGAAATGAATTGTAACCAGCGGAGAGTCAAGCTCGATTCGATCGCCGATCTTCGCATGAACCGTAAGCCCCACCGCGCGATCGATTGGCGAATCAAGCCGAACACGCCCCGCGCCCAGCAGCATAGAGGCGTGACCGATCGCTTCCGTATCGATCGCTTGAACGTAGCCTACATCGTTCGACAAAACGCGTTGTGTTTGCGAGGCTCGCGGCAAAAGATCGTAATCATCGACCGCTTTCGCGTCGCCTCGTTGGGTACGAATAATGTCGCGCATCTTTTCGAGCGCGGCGCCCGATTTGACAAGCTCGTCGTAAAGTCGACGGCCTCGGTCCGCATCAGCGGCAGCGCCGCCCAGCACGAACATCTCCGCAGAAAGCTCGCGACACAGCGTGTTGAAATCGTCGGGACCGCGTCCTTTCAAAGTCTCAAACGCTTCGATCAGCTCGAGGGAGTTGCCGACCGCGCGCCCGAGAGGCTGATTCATATCGGTGATGAAGACAGTACAATCCCTGTTCATGCCGCGCGCGATCGAGATCATAACCCTCGCAAGCTCACGCGCTTCTTCTTCCTTTTTTAGGAACGCCCCGCTGCCGACTTTTACGTCCAGCACTAGCCCGCTCGCGCCTTCAGCCATTTTCTTGCTCATGATCGACGCGGCCATCAACGGGCGACAAGCTACAGTCGCTGTCACATCGCGCAATGCGTACAGCTTCTTGTCGGCGGGCGCGATCTCGGCTGTTTGGCCGATCAGCGCCGCGCCAACTTGTTTGAGAGTTGCGCGAAACTCGGAGAGGGAGAGGTCCGTTCTGAATCCAGGAATTGATTCGAGCTTATCAAGCGTGCCGCCCGAATGCGCGAGCGCGCGGCCCGAAATCATTGGCACCAGCACGCCGCCTGCCGCTATCACCGGAGCGATCACCAAGGACGTCTTATCACCTACGCCGCCGGTTGAATGCTTGTCGACGCGGGGCAAGCCGAGATCGGAAAGGTCCAGAACTTCACCCGAGTGAAGCATCGCTTCGGTGAGCGCGAGAGTCTCATCATCGCTCATTCCGCGCAGATAGATGGCCATCAACAACGCCGCCATTTGATAGTCGGCCACGTCGCCGTCGGTGTAACCGCGGATGATGAATCCTATCTCGTCGCGAGTGAGCACGCGACCGTCGCGCTTTTTGGCTATGACATCGACTGCTCGCATTACAATTTCTGTATCTTGGCTCGCAGTTCGGGGTCCTTCACTTCTTTCAGCACGGGTCTTTTGAGCCAATCGGTTAGATCAATCTTCCATTGCCGGCCGAGAAGTCTTGCTTGAGCGACTTGCGAATCACCCAGGGTGATTCGGGCCTGGTAATCGCTGATGAAGGTCACTGTTGAGTCATTCGCTACTCGTCTGGCTGCAGCCTCGGGCGACAGTGGCATGGCTTGAAGATACTGAGTTGCCATGCCGAGCATGAAATAACCCAGAAATTGGTCGGCGTTGGTGATTCGCGCGTTTTGCAGCTCTTGTTGATAACGGGGATCCTGTCGAACAGCCTCGTAAACCAGGGCGACCAGATCCAGCGTGCGCTTTGCTGAATGGCGCCTGAAGGTGGCGACATCCTGAGTGAGAAACGCCTTCATCATTTCGTAGGCAGTCGCCCGGATGGCTTTGGCGGATTCGTCTCGAGAGGGCTTGTCGGGAAAGCTTAGTATTGTCGGCGCCGTCAGGAGCGTCGCCAATATCAAGATTAAACCTGTTCCAATTGTGCTTCGTTTCATCTACTAAACCTCTTCAGTGTTTCTGCGGCGAATGAGCGCGATAGCCTGAGCGGCTATTGCTTCACCTCGACCGATTGACTCAAGACCCTCGTTCGTCTTTGCTTTGATACTCACTCGATCAACATCGATTTGAAGAACGGATGCCAGCCGTTCCCGCATCGCTTGAACGTACGGTTGAAGTTTTGGGCGCTCTGCTATGATCGTCGCATCAACGTTCGACACGTTAAAGCCTCGGTCGCCAATCAATTCCATCACGCGCGAGAGAAACTCTAGACTTGGAACTCCCGCCCATTGAGGATCGCCATCGGGGAAGTGAGTACCGATATCTCCCAGCGCGGCCGCGCCAAGCAGCGCGTCACAAATTGCGTGAGTCAACACGTCCGAATCCGAGTGCCCAAGCAAGCCCTTTTCGAAAGGGATCTCTTCGCCACCAAGGACGAGCCTGCGACCTTCGACCAGTCGGTGGGTGTCGTAACCTATGCCAATGCGAGTGTCGTCACTCATAGGCTCAACTGAAGAACTCCGCCTGTATGATTTCGGCCAACCTAAGATCAAACGGCCGTGTAATCTTGATGTTGATCGGCGAGCCCTCGACCACCGACACGCGATGTCCGATGCGCTCGACGAGCTGCGATTCGTCCGTTCCCATGAAACCATCGGCGTACGCTCGCTCGAACGCTTCTCGAATTATCGAGTATCGAAAAGCTTGAGGCGTTTGCGCGTAGTAAATGCGCCGCCGGTCGAGTGTGCGCTGAACCCGTCCAGACTTCACTTGCTTGATGGTGTCGGTCGCCGCCAGTGCCATCAGCGCGGCTCCTGTGCTCGCAGCACGTTCGATCACCGCCCGGATTTCGTCAGCCTTCACAAACGGTCGAACCGCGTCGTGAACGACGATTATCCCGGCATTCTCTTCTCTCACGACTTGCAGCCCGCGATAGACCGAGTCCTGCCGCTCGGCGCCGCCGCCTACGACTCGCGCAACTTTTTTCAACTGGTAACGAGAGATCAGGCCAAGCACTTCGCTCGTAAGGCTGGGCTGCAAGACGAGAAAGATCTGGTCAACCGAATCGCATTGCTCGAAGCGCTGGAGCGTATGCACGATCACGGGCACTCCGCCAAGTTCCATCATTTGCTTGGCGCGCTCGGCGTGCATGCGAGCGCCCAGTCCGGCGGCGGGGATTATGACTGTGTTCAGCTTGCCTTCGGTCACTGCGAGGCCGAATTATGTCGCGGCGCGGCCGCCCGCACCTCGTCGGAGAACCGGCCAAAGATCATCTTGCCCGCTGTCGTTTGAAGCACGCTGGTCACCGACACGTCGACGTTCTTGCCGATCATCCGCCGCGCGTTATCGACTACGACCATTGTGCCGTCGTCGAGATAAGCCACGCCCTGATTATATTCCTTACCTTCCTTCAAAACGAAGACCCGCATAATCTCGCCGGGTAGCACAACAGGTCTGAGCGCGTTGGCGAGCTCGTTGATGTTGAGCACCGAGACGCCTCTGAGTTGCGCCACTTTGTTGAGATTAAAATCGTTGGTGACGATTTTGGCTTCGATCTGTCGGGCAAGCTCGATCAGCTTGTGATCGACCTCGCGCACGTCGGGGAAGTCCGCTTCGCTGATGATGATCTCGTAGCTGCCCTTCTTTTTCTGAAGCCGTTGAAGTATGTCGAGACCGCGACGCCCGCGGTTGCGCTTAATCGAGTCGGCGCTGTCGGCGATCTGCTGAAGCTCGCGCAGCACGAACTGAGGGATCACCAGCGTGCCTGCCAGAAATCCCGTTTCGGCGATGTCTGCCACACGGCCGTCAATGATCACCGACGTGTCTAGTATCAAAGAGTGCGCTTTACCCGCGCCCTTTTCAACGAAGATGCCTCCGAGCGCGGTCAGATCGAGATAGTCTCCCTTGACTGCGCCGACTATCAATCCCACGTAGCCCATGAACGCCGTCAGCGTGAGCGTTAGGAAAGATTTGAACTCTTCGGGTATCGCATGCTGCGCGGCTATGATCCAACCAATTAATGAAGCGCCTGCGATGCCAAGTACTGACCCGACCGCGCCGCCGATAAGAGTCTTAAGAGTGGCTTTGCGAATCCGGGTCTCGAAGAAGATTATCGAGACTGCAAGTACTCCCCCTATGATCGCCGATATGAACGGATTTCCCTCGCTGGGCTTTGGGAAAGGTCTCAGGAAGTAACCTGCACTCACGAGCGCCGCGACGAAGACGATACGAATCAGAGTAACATCAACTTGCATATGACCTCCGTACGTCTTATCTATCGCTCGAGCCGTTCCTGCTTTACGACGCTGCGAATAGTTAAGCTGAGTTGTGAAAGAACATTTTTTAGCCAGTCAGGGACCGCCCCAACCGCGTCCATTATAAAGAGCAAAGGGAAAAGAGCAAAGAGCAAAATGAACTGAAGATGCAGGCTGAAAAAATGCAAATTGACCGAAACCCAGGACGCTCCACGAGCATGAATTCTGCAATTTCAGTTTTCAATTTCCATTTTCCCGAATCAGTCGCGCGATTCGTCACTCCTGAATTGACGAGATTTGGCACCCGGCGTTGTGATGATAATTTGAATTCCCTGAATCACACGATTTACGGCTACCTGCGCGGGGCAGAATCGCTGGCACGAGCATTGCCAAAGTGACCGACGTAGCTTTAAAGAGTTACGCGGTGGTCGGGGGAACGGGGGCTCTGCCGGCAGCCGCTGAACTGAGAGAAGCGACAGACAAAGCAACAATAAGCTGAAGGGGATGAGGCAACGGGGGCTGCGTCATCCCCTTTGGTTTTTCTATCCGCGCCTGCCGTCGCAAGCCCTACAGCCTTGGCCTTTCTACACTCACACGCCTACAATTGCCATTTCATTGCAATGAACCAATCGAAGCCAAGAATACTCGAACCTACGTATGGCCGCCTGCTTGATGACTTCCAAGTTGGCGATGTATATTACCATCCCTGGGAAGTAACAATCGACGATGGAATGCTCGCGATGTTTGCAGCTTCGTTTCTCGATCCGAACCCGCTCTACTCAAGTGCCCGCTTCGCTCGCGAGCTTGGCTTTCGCGACCGCGTGGTCCATCCGCTGGCGCTGTTGAACCTGGCGTTGAGCTTCACGGTTCACGATATTTCCGAGCAGGCCATCGCACATCTCGCATACATCGACTTGAAGTTCCCCAACACCGCTTATTCAGGCGACACGCTTTCGGTCTTTTCCGAAATCCTCGGCCAGCGAGCGTCCGAATCGAAGCCAGATCGCGGCATCGTGCATCTTCGAACAACCGGAATCAACCAGGACGGCGTTGTGGTTGTGACCTTCGAGCGCAAGGCCTTGATCCCTACCGGCAAGCTCGAAGGCCGCGCGCATCCCGAGCTGAAACGTGCAGCACCGAGATCTGAGCCAGACAAAGCACGCACGATTTCTCTTCCTTTCGAACTCGCCGGTGAGATCGACACACCGGCGTGGCCTGGAAGGCCGCGAGGCTTCTTCGAAGACTTCGAAGAGGGCGACGTGATCCTCCATAGCATAGGCCACACCGTCGGCGAGAGCGAGCATATGCAGTTGACGATTCTGACTCGCAACAGCCATCCGCTTCATTTCGACGAAGTGTACTGTCGCGAGCGGAGCTTCGCGAGGACTCGCGTCGTTGAAGGGGGGTTAGTGTTCGCCTGGATCGCGTCGCTTGCAAGCCGAGACACGACCGCAAACGCCTTGTGGGAAATCCGCTACGATAAGGGCAGCCATCCGGCGCCGGTCCTCGCCGGCGACACACTGTATGCTGCTTCACGAGTGATTGGCAAGCGAGACTACAACGCGCAAGCTGGAATCGTCCGCTTCAAGCTGGTCGGCGTGAAGAATGAGACGCCGGCGAGTCTGCTGAGACAAGGCATTGACCTCTTCGAAGGTAGAATCGATCAAAGGGTCTTCGAGATCGAGCGCGAGATTCTCCTTCCAACTCGACCCTCCACCGCCACGTTCTGACTGCACTCGCCAGACTTCGCTTGCACCTGCCGACTGCGCTGAGAGCAAACAAGTCAAGCACGCTGCGAACTTATGCGTCGGCACGGCTGTTGCCCACCGACATTGAAGCTGCTTAACACAAAGTTCATGGAGGTGTCGTATGCCGCCACGAAATAGGAGTCGCTTGCTCACAGCCGCAACCATATTCATCGCTGCCGTCTCGGCGGTTTCGGTTCGCGAAAGTTCTGCCGACGATCGCCAGCGTGAGATCGCCATACTTGCTCGCGAGGTCCTTGCTCGCCGCTGCTTCGCTTGTCATGGCTTAAATGGCATAGCTCGGAAAAATGTCTTCGTTGGCGATCGCGATCATCTCATCGCATCGCAAACAGTGGTTCCCGGCGATCCTAACTCGCTGCTTCTAAGAATGATCCAATCCGGGGCGATGCCCGAAGGTGGTCCACCACTGCCTGATGAAGAGAGATCGATATTGCGTGAATGGGTGATTGCCGGAGCGCCGAAATGGGACGACGACGCCGATTCACCGCGGCGAGCATTCATTGACGAACAAATGATCCTCGCGCTCATCGAGCAAGACGTCCTGAACCAGCCGCAGCGAGACCGTCAATTCCTTCGATACTTCAGTTTGATGCATCTCTACAACGCGGGCGTCTCTCAGCGCGAGATGGAGACTTAACGCGAGGCGCTCAGCAAGTTGATCAACAGCCTTTCCTGGCACAGAGAGGTTACCAGACCTGCAGCCGTCGACTCCACTAACACTTTATTCAGGATAGATTTGAGAGATTACAACTGGACCAGCGCAACGTGGGACCTGCTTCTCGCGGCGTATCCGTACGCGCTGCGACCGCCCGAAGAAGGCATCGTCCCTCGCTCGTCGGGGGTTCAGGCGCCTTACGTGCGAGCCGATTGGTTTGCGGCTCGCGCCTCCGTGCCTCCGCTTTATCATGACCTGCTTGCGTTGCCGCGGTCGGCGCTGGATCTCGAACGATTGGTCGGCGTGGACGCAGCCCTTGATCTCGCTGAAGAAAAGAACGTCGCGCGCGCCGGATTGCGCGCGAGCGGCGTGTCGCAGAACAATCGCGTGCTCGAACGCCATTCTTCGTCCTACGGCGCATATTGGAAGAGCTTCGATTTTCGCAGCAGCGTCGATCAGCAAAACATCTTCCAGCATCCGCTTAGTTTCAGCGCGGCCGGGAGTGAAATAATCTTCAACCTGCCGAACGGGCTTCAGGCTTATCTGGTTGTTGATGGATTTGGCCGCCGGCTCAACGAAGCGCCCATCGCGATTGTATCCGACCGGACGAATTCCGACGATCCGATCATCCGAACCGGCCGTTCGTGCATGAGTTGTCATTATGACGGCATTCGTCAGTTCAGAGACGAAGCGAGGGCAGTCATTCAGGCGAACCGGGTGAGCACCTTCGATCGCGACAAAGCGCTTGCGATCTATCCAACGCAAGAGAAACTCGATCGATTGATCGAACGTGATCGGGAGCGGTTCCGTTCGGCGGTCATGGCAGCGTCAGGCACGCCGGGCTTGACGCCCAAAGAGGAGCCCATCAATGCGCTCGCTCGAAGATTTGCCGCAGATCTATCATTGGAAGAAGCTTCGGCAGAAGCCTGGCTGCAGCCTGCGGAGTTTTGCGAGCGGGTGGGCCGGAGCGCGCGGCTCGGTCAGCTCGGCTACGCTCAGTTGCTCGTTCCGGGCGGTGCGATCAAGCGAGATGCGTGGGACCGAAACTTCGACGAGTTGGTAGCCGAACTGGGTCTGGGACGACCGGCTGCCCGGCCGACGTCGCTCGCACGCAATGCGTCAGCATCAAATGCCGAACGATTCACGCGTTTGCCTCCCAGCGTGGCGAACGCTGAATCGATCCTGCAGCGTGCGAGAACGGTCTCGATCAGCTCGATGACTGTGTTTCTAAAGCCCGACCAACTTGCAAACGAGCTGCGCAAGCGGCCCGAGTTTGAAGAGATGGAACTCGCGATAGTGAAAGACCGGACCAAAGCCGATTTGGTGATCAACCTTGACCGTCCCTTGTTCACCTACACTTTCACATTCGCGGTGAGCAGCGCAGACACTCGCGTGGTGGTAACGAGCGGGAAGGTGATCGCGTTCGATGGAAACTTCGCGGCGCCTAAAATCGCGAAAGAGTTGATGAGGCGCTTTCGCGCAGCCCGGGGAGATCCGATCCAAAGTATTGGGGCCTGCCTCTTGTGCCGTATGGGGCCGACGGAGGTCTGGCGCAGTTGACCGGAACTCCTGCGAGTGTAGAAAAACTTGTCATTGGTTCGCTCATTGTCTAATCCCCTTTCTTTCAGTCGGAGTCGTCGCCGGCTTCCAGATTCATTTCAAATCAAAGCTGACAGTCTTCGTGTTGTCACGCGGACTCTTGTTCTTTATATCAACAGAGTAGGTTCCGGCAGCTTTTGGAGCCAGCAACAGTAATTCGAGTTTTGAGCCGTCTACGTTCTGCTTTTCGAGAACCTGAACATTATCGTTTCCGACGACCTCGGCATTTTCGAGGTGCTTACCGGTGACGGTCAGCTTGACCACTCTCTGCTTCTTCTTATCCATTACCTGGAGCGCTGCCTGTGTTAGAGGCGACTTGACCGACTCGGGATTAACATCCTTGGTGTCAGATGCGGTTGCCACAGGAGGAGCTTGTTCTATGTTTAGAGTGAAGGGAGTTGCCCCTCCAGGTGTAATAATAGCAAGCACATACTTGCCGGGTGCCGCGGCGTCGTCAACACTAACCTTGGCCCTGAGGCTCTTACCGTTCGAGCCGATGGTTGGTGGACTGATGGAGACGCCCTTTGGTATATCTTCTATGCTGGCATTATTAAGAAATGATCCGCTGATAAGCAGTTCTTGATCCTTCGCTCCTTGCTCAAACGAGGCTGAACGAGTAAGGGTCTGCGCCGGAACCCGAACCGGTCCTCCTTCTGTAGTGGCCGTAACAACTTGCCGATTCAGGTGAGCAATCTGGTCACCGATTATTACTAATTGACCCAGTTGCTCCATCACCTTCTGGGGGTCATTTCTGTCCGTGCTGTTCTGAAACTTCAGAAA
>DASXSR010000343.1:0-8856 GCA_036505875.1 Blastocatellia bacterium
TGAGACCCGTGAGTTTTGTAGGTGGCGCTCTAACCTCGCAAGCCTCAAACCAGGAGCTCGCCAAGCTCAAATCTCAGCTCGAAGCGCGAAAGATTTTTGAGTCCGTCAGGGTTATTGACACTTACAGCAAGGCAAGTGCGAGCCAGCCGCGGAACGCACTCAAGGAAAAATCTCATGATATTGGGAGCGCGGAAGGCGATTCTCTTGATTCTCCAATCGGCAGCATTTCTGAAATGAAAGCTCGCGACATGCGGCGGCTCCGTCAAGATCAAGAGACAGAACCGCCTTCAACCCTGACACTGGTGGCGGTACTCGAGGTACTGGACTATGCGAAAGGGAACCGGCTCAAGCAAATCCTTCCGCTTGACCTCGGCAAGTCCATTCTCACGATTCGGCTGCGCTATTACGACAAGGATTCAGGCGAAGAGATCGGCAGACAAATCATCTCCGGTAAGTCGGATGGTTCAAGTTTGCTCGGCCCTCTATCGCCCCGCGATGCGTTGAGCGGTGTGGCTGATGGCTTCGTCGACCAGGTAACTCGCCGCGTTGCGGCTTCAGTTAGATGAAGGACCGTTGACTATATGAAGCGAGCTCTATCAATCTGTGTCGCGGCGCTCATTGCAACAAGTCTGGTTGTCGCGCAAACCCTCCACAAAACCAAACAACGTCGTCAGACTACAAGTATCGAGCAAGAGGATGACGAGACAATCAGCTTTGACACTGCGCTGGTCAATACTCGCGTCTCAGTACGCGATGGGCAGGGTCGCTTCGTGTCTGGACTTACCAAGAGTGATTTCATCGTGGTCGACGACGGAAAAGAGCAACCCATAATCTACTTCAGCCAGGAATCAGACGAGCCGCTTCGCGTGGCCCTGGTCGTCGATCGCAGCCGCAGCGTGCAGGGAGTCCTGGGCCGCGCACGAACTGTTGTTCGCGATTTCATTCATTCGATACTAAGACCAGGCAAAGACAGCGCTTGCCTGGTGGCGTTCGATTCGGGTGTTTACCTTGTGCAGGACTTCACTGAAGACGCCGACACCCTCGCCGCCGCAGTCAACAAGCTGACGGCGGCAGGTGGGACATCCATTTTTGATGCCGTCTACAAAACTGCGCGTGACAAGTTGGCTGGCACAGAAGAAGCCCGCCGCGTCCTCCTATTGATAAGCGATGGCGACGATACTACCAGCCGCGCCTCAATCGAGCAGGCGATCGAGGTGACTGTCAGGAATAATGTGGTCGTCTATGCTATTCGGCTGCCTGGTGAGAATTCGCTCAACGGGCGGGACCAGCAAGGGAAGCCGGTGCTCGCTCGGCTTACCGAGACAACTGGCGGAGCCCAGTTTCAGCTCTCTGACGCTAGAGATGGCGAAGAGAAACAGCTCGCGGGGTTTTTCAACAAGTTGGAAGACGAACTGCGAAGTCAGTATTCGATTGGCTACCAGTTTCAAGCCGTATCTTCAGGCAGCAGCTTCCATAAGATCACCGTTAAGCTGAAGCAGCCGGCCCTGAAGGCTTTTACTCGGAGCGGCTACTACTCGGGGTCACAGTAACAGGCCACCGGAGGCTTCGAAAGAGTCAGCAAAGGTCATGGAAACCGTAAATAACATAAACATATTGCTAAGTTCCGACATTACACGAGAGATTCCAACCGATGGTCGAACGGCTGGCGAATTCAGATTTCTAGAGTCGAACACCGCGGCGCCTTTTGCGGTTCGGTTTGCGCGCGAGCTGGCAGCGGCCGCCAACGACATAAGGCATGCTCCCGTGACTTTCATAGGCTGGAGTCTTGAAGGCAGCACGATCCTCCCCGACAGAAGAAAGAGAATGAAAGCCGGGCTAATGGTTGCCGTTGCTTTCTACGCATTGGCGCTTTTTGGAATTTATGCTTCTGATTCTTTCGTTCACGGCACAAAGACTAAGGCCGAGCCAATAAGGCATCTCGAGATCACGTATCTCGCATCGCGGCCAATGCCCGTCAAAAAAGCCGTGCCGCAACTCAAAGAAGCGGCCGGCATGACGGGCAGAGACCAGTTGGCGAGTCCAATCAAACGTGCAAATCAGCCCATGGCTGAGTTGATGGAGGCAAAGCCGACACCGCACCTGCCTGACCAGCCACGAACGACTGAATATACAACTCCTACCTCTAACTCACCAACAGGTGAGACCGCTTCCCGGGTTTCGGCACCAGACGGTGGCGCCCGCGGCCTAACAGGGAACGGTGTCGGCACAGCCTCGGACGGAGCTCACGGTGGAGCTTCTAGTTCGGACGTGAACTACAACGACGTTTTCAGCATCAGCAGGGTGACAACTCGCCCTCAAATATTAGCGCGCCCAATTCCGGGCTACACCGAGCAGGCGCGGCGAGCGCAGGTTGAGGGCGTGGTAAAACTGTCTGTGGTTCTCAATTCGAATGGCACCGTGTCGGACATCACAGTAGTGCGGGGCATCGGATACGGACTCGATGAGAAAGCGATTGCGGCTGCGAGGGAATTGCGGTTCGTTGCTGCCAACAAGGATGGGCACATAGTGAGCGTGCGGGTCTTCCTCGAGTTTAGATTCACGCTCCTGTGAGCGCAATACTCGGCGGATCATGGGCGGCATGAATTTGCGAACGCGAGTTGTGTATGGTCAGAGATAAGGCAGCCCGTCTGTTGTATGCCTATTTCGAGCTACCCAGACAAGAGTATGTCCGAATCTTAAAGTCCATCAACGCCGCGGGCGGGCTCAGCAGCGAGGAAATTGAACAGATACGCTCTAAGGCACCCGCATTTCATGCCGAGGCCATCCTGCGACACCTTACTGCGACACGATAGCAATCCGAATTATGCACACTCAAGGTCTATGCAACACCGCGTACTCGGCTTCTCCTTTCAATTAATCGCCGCTCGAATCGTCGGCAGGTAGTAAGCAGCGCAGCGGTTAGTCAAGGCCGGAGGCAATGTTCTTGCGGCCCTTCGCGAGAAATTCGCGACCGAAAAGTCGTCTGCCGAACGAAATCAGCAAGTTGAGATTGGTCCTCGCATTGCCTAGCAAATCTTCGAGCGAGGACGCAATTGGCATTCAGAATTCAGCGCGCAACGAACGCCGAGGCGATTGTCTTCGCCCTTAGCGGAGCGATGGAGAGTAAGCATATTGAGCACTTCAAAAGTTTGCTCGAAGCGGAGAAGCAAAGGCCCATCCTCCTCGATCTGAGAGATGTCACTCTCGTTGGGCGGGAGGCCGTGGAGTTTCTGTCGCGGCTGGAGGCGGCAGGTGTTGGAATCGTCAATTGTCCAGAATATGTTCGGACGTGGATCGAGGCGGAACACCGTGGTGAACGCTAGTGACGCCGGAGGACATCGCTCCGCGTATGAATTAGCTAGAAAGTTCTGAGACTGGCTTATGATGACCGTATTTCAAGCTATTTTCTTCGCAGTCGCACTCGGGGCCTATCATCTATTGGCAGTGGCGTTGATATTGGGCCTATTGCGCGGACTGTTGCCTCCCAGGCGTCGAGCGGCCAACACGGTTGTCCATCCAAAAGAATACATTTTCGCGATCAGGCAGCAACGCCGCCGCGGTGGAGTCGTTTTGTTGCTAGTGTTACTGTTGGCGACTCCGATTACTGTTTTGTGCCGGCAAGATGTTTCGAACTCCGGCGAAGTGCTAACGCTGGAGCAAGCGATAAGCCTGGCATTGCGTGAGAATCACAATGTGAAGAGCGCTGAGCTTGGGGTCGGAAAGTCTGGAGATGAACTGGCGGCGACTCGCACCATCCGCTTGCCCTCAATGCACTTGTACACGCTCGTGTCGCAGCAATTCGTGAAGCATGACATTAGTGTCGAAAATCCGCTTTCAAGCCTTCTCCCCGGCGTCGGACCTTTCTTTTCGGTCAGCGTTCCTCGGAAGCCCACAACAGTATTCGCCGGACAGATTCTTCAGCCGCTCTCTCAGCAATACCGCATCGGATTGAACATTGAGCAGGTGAAGTTGGCCCGCTCCGTTGAGGAGGAGAGGCTACACCAGGTGCAGCAGTCGACCGTTGATGAAGTCAAGCGAAATTATTACGGAATTTTGCAAACCCAGAGCGCTTTGGAGAGCGTTGTGGAGGCGATCAAGTTCTATCGCGAGTTGGACCGCGTCACTGATGATTATGTGGCGCGGCAAGTTTCGTTGAGATCGGATAGCCTGGAGGTAAGAACCAGACTCGCCAAAGCCGAATATGAGGCACTCAACCTCACGAACAAGCTCGCTACAGAAAAGGAACAACTCAACAACCTGCTTGGCCGCGATGTGCGCGCCGAGTTCAGGGTCGCCGCGATAGCCGATGTCAACGGCTTTGCTGATGATCTCGCTGGTCTAAGGAGCCGCGCTCTGGAAAGACGGCCCGAGGTAAGAGAGGCTCGATTGAAGGTCAAGCAAGCCGAGCTCGATCGCCGGATCAAAAAGTCCGAATACATCCCGGATGTAAGCGTCGGTTTTACATATGTGACACTTCGGAACTTCGACGACACAATTCCAAAACAATTTGCCAGCCTTGGCGTCGTGATGAAGTGGGAGGTTTTTGACTGGGGAAGAAAGCGAGACCAACTGGCTGAGAAGGATAAGACAATCGGACAAGCAAAGAACGGTCTGCACGAGACCGAAAGCCAGGTCTTAATCGATGTAGGAGACAAGTTTCGCAAGTTCCAACAAACCCGCCAGGCGCTGGTAGTAGCCCAACTCTCGCAGGAAAACGCGCGCGAAGGCCTCCGGGTTAATACGAACAAGTATAGATTGACCGCCGCTCTACTGTCCGACGTTTTGCAATCACAAGCGTCGCTCGCCGAAGCCAATCACAGCTACCAGCAGGCGATTCTTGGTTACTGGACGGCGAAGGCGGAACTTGAAAAGGCGGTCGGCGAAGGCAACTGATTCCTAATAAGGAGAGATGGCAATGACCGATGCAGCAAAACCATCTGAGCAACCCGCGGAAGTAACGTCCTCTCCGGCGAGAGAATCTGGTACGGAAGCGTCTCCACCTGATAGTGGCTCCGTACCCGTAAAGTCAAAGCTGCAGCCGGAGGTGCCTCCATCTGATAGAAATTCCGTAGCAGTAAAATCCAAGCCCCAACTGCCGGAGATCAAACCCTCAAGCTCGAGACTGCGCCGCTTTGTTCCCGTATTCCTGATTCTCGTGCTCGCGGTGGTGCTACTGGTTGTCATCACGTCGAATTGGAATGCGTGGATTGGCAGTAAAGGCAGCCAGAAAACAGATGACGCCTACTTGCGCGCAGACATCACTCCGCTAAGCACTCGCGTTTCGGGCACCGTGAAGGAGGTTGCCGTTGAGGATTATCAGAGAGTGAAGGCGGGCGACTTGCTGGTACAGCTGAAAGACGATGATTACCGCGCGCAGGTTGAGCAGTCCGAAGCCGCAGTGCAAGCGGCACAAGCGGCCTTGGAGAATAACGCCAAGCAAAAAGCGCTGCAGGAGTCCAGGATCGCGCAGGCACAAGCCGGTGTTGAGGCCGCTAAGGCCGACATCGCGCAGGCCGAAGCCAATATCGAGGCGATAAAGGCCGAGATTACTAACGCGCAAGCCAGCGTGGACGCCGCGAAGGCCGATGTCGTGCGCACGCAGTTGGAAAGAAAGCGCCAGGAAGCTCTCGTGGAGTCAGCATCGGCTACACGACAGAAGCTTGAACAGGTGACGGCCGATGAACAGCGATTCAGCGCGCAGCTCGACAGCCGCAAAGCCGATCTGGCAAAAACTCAGGCGCTGCTCGCCCTTAGACAAGCGCAGGCCCAACAAGCACGCGCCGGACTTGCCAGTCGTCAGTCGGAACTCGAAGTTCAGGCAAGACAGCGCGGCGTTCTTGATGCTCAGGAGGCACAGCTCAGTGCCGATAAAAGGGCTAAGGAAGCCTCAGTAACGGTCGCACGTACTAACTTGGAATACACTCGCGTAGTCGCGCCGACCGACGGAGTAGTTGGTGAACGCAAGGTTCGCGTAGGACAACTCGTCAGTCCAGGTACTCAAGTGATTTCGCTTGTCGACAGTGAGATCTGGGTGCAGGCCAACTACAAGGAAACTCAGCTTACGAATGTCAGTCAGAACGATTCCGCGGTGATCACGGTCGATACCTTTCCCGGACTCAGGCTGAAAGGTCACGTAATCGAGATCTCTCCTGCAAGCGGTTCTCAATTCGCATTGCTGCCGCCCGACAATGCTTCGGGCAATTTCACAAAGATCGTACAACGAATCCCGGTCAAGATAGTCATTGAGCACGACCATCGTGAGCTCGACCGGTTGCGACCCGGTATGTCGGTCATCGTCGAGATCAACGCATCGGGTAAGAAAACCGATACCGTGACTGCGAGGGAAGAGCCGTGAACGCGGTTGCTACAGCCGGAGTTGGCGTGAGCTCACCATCGGTTCCGGCGTCGCGACCGTTTCCGCTGAAGATCGCGGTTAAGCCCAACCCTTACATTGGCACGCTGGGCGTGTTTCTCGGCGCCGGCATAGCGACCCTGTTCGGGCGGCTGTTGAGCGTGGGGCTGCCGGACCTGCGCGGCGCTCTGGGCCTCGGCATAGACGAGGCGGCCTGGATCCCGACCGCTTACAACATGGCGCTCATGTTTATGGGACCGTTCTCGGTCTACCTGGGTGGCCTCCTGGGGGTCAGGCGCGTTCTTCTGTATACGACGCCGATCTTCATTGCAGCTTCGATCTTGCTGCCGTTGTCGCCAAACCTGACGGTTATGTTCGTGCTTCAAGTGGTCGCCGGGATTTCATCCGGTACGTTTTATCCGCTGACCATGACGTATGCGTTGCGGAGCCTCCCGCTGCGCTACACGATATACGCCATCGGCGTCTATTCGATGGACATCCTGCCTGCTACCTCGCTCGCCGTCCCGTTGGAAGCGTGGTTCACCGAGCACCTGTCGTGGCGTTGGATCTTCTGGATAGGCGCGCTGCTGACAGGCGTTATGATGCTGTGCATCCACCGCGCGATTCCTCATCCGCCGCCTCGCACCGGCCCGAAGCCCGCGATAAATTGGCGAGGGTTCTTGTATTTCAGCCTGGGCTTGAGCCTGGCGTATGGCGCGCTTGATCAAGGCGAGAGATTGAACTGGTTAGGATCAGGCGTGATCGTAGCGATGCTCGTGACCAGTGTTTTCCTGGTCGTTGCCGCAATAGTTCGCCGCTGGTCGTCACCCAACCCGCTGGTCAATCTCCCGTACCTGAAGCAGAGGAACACCCTCATCCTTGGGGCCACGCTCTTCTCATTCCGTTTTGTACTGCTCGCCATTGCCTTGCTGATTCCAGCCTTTCTCGCGGCCATACGGGGCTATCGCCCGCTTGAAACGGGAAGTGTGTTGGTGTGGGGTGTGTTGCCGCAGTTATTTGTTGGCATCATCGCGGCGTGGCTGATGAGGTGGATCGATAATAGGGTGATATTCGCTGTTGGATTTGCAATCGTTGCCGTCGCATGCGTGATGAACACTCAGCTTACGAGTGCGTGGGCCGGCGAGAATTTCTTTACTTCGCAACTGATAATCGGCGCTGGTCTGTCGGTGACATTTGTTGCATTGGTCGGATCGATCGTCCAGCAAGCGGCCAACTCGGGAGCCATCTCGAGACCGATAGATGCTCTCACTTATTCGGCTTTCATACACGGCATCAGGATATTCGGAGGCGAGATGGGAACCGCCTTCATGCAGAGATTCATTTCTGTGCGCGAGCAATTCCATTCAAATCTAATCGGACTGCATGTGGAGGCTGGCAACTGGCTGACCGATGAGCGCCTCCGCCTGCTGACTGGCGGTCTAAGTGGGAGTTCGGTGGGAAGCGATGAAGCGCAGAAACGTTCGGCCGCTCTTCTTGCGAGTCAGGTCAGGCAACAGGCCTACACCCTCGCCTATACAGACGGCTTTATGATCATCGCGTGGGTTTGCGTGGGAATCATTGTGCTAATAGCTTGCTTGAAGCCAGTGAAGATCTTCTTCGATTCGCAATCGCCGAAGCCTCCAGGTGCATAGCTTCGCGCCTGAAGCGCTTCGGTTCGCTTGGTGAAACGAGGTGTTCTAAGTTGACCAACGTATTCGAAATCGCCGGTGACGTAAGCGTGTTTGGACTTCGGGCAGTCACCGCCTTGTTTAGCCGCCCGATCGAAGGTGAACAGATTCGGCGCCAGATCGCCGAAGTAGGGTCGAAATCGCTTCTGCTTATTATTGCTTCGGGCTTTGCTCTTGGCGCTGTGCTGACGTTGCATACGCGCAACACGCTTGTGACCTTCGGCGCCACTGCGTGGATTCCCACAGTGCAGGCGTTGGCGTTCTTTATTGAGATTGGTCCGCTTGTTACGGGCCTGCTGATGGCCGGCCGAGTCGGTTCCGGCATCGGAGCGGTGCTGTCCAATATGCGGGCTACCGAACAGATAGATGCCATCGAATCTCTCTCGATCGACTCCTTCAAGTATCTTGTCGTACCCCGCATCATTGCCTGTACGATCGCACTTCCCATCCTGACGCTTTTCCTCGATTTTTCGGGCCTTATCGGAGGGTTTCTCTCCGAGTATGCGATGTCGCGACTTTCCTTTCATCTCTATATTACTCGCTCTTTTGCTTCCTTCGAATTGTCAAACTTCTACGCGCCGACCCTTAAGACAGCCATCTTTGGATTCACCATCGGGACTGTCTCCGCCTTCCTGGGCTACACAACTAATGAAGGCGCGCAGGGTGTGGGGCGAGCGGCGACCAGAAGCGTAGTGATCTCGTCGCTGTTGATCATTCTGTTGGACGTGCTCTTGATCAAGTTCATCTTCTTCATATTTCCGGAGACTGCGATATGACCAGCGAAGCGGCGGCTGTGGTTGCTTTCAATGAAGTTTC
>DASXSR010000344.1:0-8521 GCA_036505875.1 Blastocatellia bacterium
ATCAGATTTGCCTCAAGGGCAGCGGTAGAGTTCCCCAGGAAACCGATCCGTGGGATCTTCTTCGCCTGCTGCGCCTCGGCTTTCACTCCAAGAGCAAGCAACACCACTGCAACAAGGATTGATGGCACCGCAGCCTTCTTCATTGCGCACCTCGTTTCGAGCGTTATGTATCACGCGGATAGAGATAAAGGAAAGTGTGATTTAGACAGCGGAAGGAGACAGGGATTAGTTGAGTAGGAAGGCCAGAATCAGCCTGAGATTGAATTGAACGACGCAACAGTCGCGTCTCGTAGGATTAAGTCGATGGAGAAATCAGTTCAATCCTGGCATCATCGAATCACTTTATCCGCTCGTTTCACAGCCCGCTGTGCAATCGTTAAATTGATTCGCTTGCTGACTTCAGGTTCATCGCCAATTTGAACATCACCACCCATTCGACGGCAACGTCGCGGTGTCTTGTTCCTATTAGAATCTTGTGGACGATCTTCCCTGTGCTGTATCTGTTTTCTTCTGATCAGCGGGGACAACTGCAAGCGCTCTTGTTTCCAGAGACCGGTCCAGCTGCGATGCGGTTCGCAGCAGAAGCTGCTCAGGCGACAGGGGGTGATGCAGCGTCCCCGTCCCGCGTGGTCAACAGTTATTACGGGAATTGTTCAAGCCCTGTGTTCCCGTCCGAGGACATCGCCGCCGGTCCGGCGTGCCCATCGCCGTCGAAGGGGGTATCGGCCGTCAAGCTGCAGGCGGCTTGAGCTTGTGCCGGATCGGCGAACCAGAAGACCAGGTGGTCCAAGTCCGCCCGGACTCGGGGAGTACCGGGCGTGTTGACGAAAGCCTCGGCGATGATCGCATCGACCTTGAGTGACCCAATGCCTGCCGCGTTCGTGGTGAAGTCTCCGATATATTCCACCGTGCCGAAAGGCGTTGGTGTCGCGAAGGCGTCGGCTGAGGTCAAGAAGACCGCAAAGTCCGTGTCGGCCGGCAGACCGCGCGCATCCAAATGCAGGGTATCCACGCCTAAAGTATCCTCCTTATGGAGCACGGTCACGTCCCCTTTTGCATCTGACAGGCAACTAGCGACTCCAGCCGATGCTGGCGCCAAGTGAAAGCTAATGGTTGTGAGCGCATGCGCCACGCCGAGCGCGTACGGCACGGTCAATCCGAGTGTAACGAGCATGAGGGCAACAGCCAACTGCGTCATTTTTATCTTTTTCATTTACTTGTCTCCTTTAAGAATATTTTGCAGAACCAATACCGCGGTCACATTTTGCTTACCAAACTCAACCTTCAGGTCAAAGCAATCACCTCCTTATCGGCCTACGATTCAATCGGATGAAGGCTGAGCTACTTCGTCTCGTAGTATATGAAGTCCGTGACGCACAGTCGTTCAGCCCGTCCTAAGAACCCTCTTCAGTGAACATCGTCAAAGCAGGGTCTCTAGAGCAACGCACGTGCCACGAATAGAAGCCGTAAAAATCGCAACTTATGAGTGAAGGGTATTGTCAAGAACCGTCGCAACCTTGCTACAGGAGGAGTAGCAGATTTGATTCAGTTGACGACGGGACGAGCTAACGAGCTTGGAAACGTGATCTTGTCTGCTGCATGGGCGGATAGTTACGGGCGAAAACCAGATAGCAAGAAAAATATGGAAGTGTAAATTAATCGTCGCACTATCGGTTCTCCCTTTTTGTTATCGGCCTCGATCTACCCTTTTGGATTTGCGATTTCAGATTTCCGCACTTTCTCGTCACTCTATCTCTTTCTGCTCGTCCCCCATCCAACATCACTTGATCACTCTATCCGCTCTCGCCAGCACGTTCGGCGGAATCGCCGGGGCGCGCTGAATTGCGGAGCGCTGGCGCAACGCCCGCTATTCTGGCGGTTCGGCAGAGAGTTCCGGTTGGTCACGGCGGCGCAGGCGTTTATTTAGGGCTTGCCGCGATACGCCCAGCAACCCCGCCGCCACGCCCTGATTGCCGTCCGCTCGGCTCAGCGCCTCAGCGATCAACGCGTCCTCGGCCTCTTTGAGCGTGGGGAGCCGATCAGGAGACCACGCGACGAGCCCGGTGGACGGTTCCTCTGGCTGCTGGGTCGCGGCGAGGTCCGACTTGCCGGCAATGGCTTCTTTGAAGCTTTGCAACGACAGGATCGCCCCCTCGTGGCAGGCAACCGCATCGAAGATCAACCCTTCCAACTCGCGCACGTTCCCCGGGAAACTATAGGGCTTGAGCAACTGATAGAGCGCCAGCGGCACCGTCGGCACGGGTTTGCCGAGGACGCGAGCCGCCTTGTCAACAAAGTGATTGGTCAATAAAGAAAGGTCGCCCGTACGGGCACGCAACGGCGGCAGATGGAGATGGTGGGTCCGCAGTCGGTAATAGACGTCTTTGCGAAACGTCCCCGCGCTGACGCTCCGCGTGATATCACAATTGGTGGCGCACACGACCCGGGCGCGGCTCTGGCGTGGCCGATCCGCGCCGACAGGATAAAAGGTGCCATCCTGGAGGAGACGCAGTAACTTGACCTGCGAAGAGACTGAAAGGTCGCCGATCTCGTCGAGAAACAGGGTGCCCTCTGCTGTGCTCGTCATCAAGCCGTCCCGCGCCTGACCGGCGCCGGTAAACGCGCCCCTCGTATGACCGAATAAGGTATCCGAGAACAGAGTATCGTCCAGGCCCGCCACATTGACGGTGACAAGCTCTCCGGGGCGTGCCGAGAGCCGATGAAGCGCTCGAGCAACCAGTTCCTTGCCCGTGCCAGTCTCACCGGTAATCAAGACCGGCTGCGGTGACGGCGAAACGGCCTCGATATAACGAAAGATCGCAAACATTTCCTTGCTCTGCGTGATGATTTCGGCGAAGGCTTCGCGCTGATGCGGCGTATCCGTCAGGAGACGCTCTTTCAGGGACAGCACCTCCGCACGCAACATGCGGATCTCCAATGCGCGCTTCACAGACGATACCAGGCGGTTTTCTTCCACCGGCTTGACCAGATAGTCGACGGCGCCATCTTGCATAGATTGCACCGCGGTCTGGAGATCGTTCGTCGCCGTCATAACAATGACCGGAATATCCGGATGATCTTCGGTGACTTGCTCCAGGAGCGCATGCCCGGATAGATGGGGCATCGTGAGGTCGAGCAGCAACGCCCCGATGTCCCGTTCCGCCAGTAGCGGCATTACGGAGCGACTATCGTCGACAGTGAGAACGTGCACCAGGCCCGAAGAGCGCAGCACGATGCTCGCGCTGTGCAGCACCTGGGTATCGTCATCCACCAACAGAACCGGCATATTGGAAACGTCTTTCATGGGATCGGCTACTCCTCTCTAGCAGGCGACAAGTTGAGGAGACTCGACTTTTCCTCGCTATGGCAGGGAAAGGTGACCCGGGCGCGCGTGCCTTTGCCCGGCTCGGAATCAAAAGTGAGTCGGCCACCGTGCAAGCGGACAAGAGAAGAGGTGATGGCCAGACCAAGCCCTGTCCCTCCGCTTTCTTGCTTGGTGGTGAAAAAAGGATCGCACAAGCGTGCCAGATGCTCCGGCGGAATGCCGACACCTTCGTCGCGCACCTCGAGTACCACACAGCGCTTGCTGGCGTCGAAGGATGTCGTCACGGTGACTCCGCGTTTCCTGTTAGGCAGCGCCTCCACGGCGTTGGTCAGAAGATTGACGACGATTTGCTCCACGTGCTGCGCATCTCCTGGCAAGGACGGCAATCCCTGAGCAAGACCGACCTGCAAGCGATCCGTGCGGTTCTTGACCAAATGGGCGAGCAAGCGTAGCGCGCGCTCGACCGCTTCGTTCAACTGCAAGGCGGTATGAGCTCCTCGTCCGCGCGGTCGCGAAAAATGCTTGAGATCGTCAACGATGCGCTCGATCCGTCGCGCGCCGTCGTGTACGTCTTGAACTAGCGTGGGTACGGTGCGGCGCATTTCGCTATAAGGTAATCCGCCAAGTGAAAATGACCCGTGTTCCTGCGCATAGTCATCCAAGTTGCCCACAGCGTCATCCCACGCTTGCGCCAGCACTCTTGAGTTCATCAACACGACCTGGTTCGGATTGTTGATTTCGTGCGCCACGCTTGAGACGAGCGTGCCCAAGGCGGTCATCTTATTGGCCTGGATGAGCTGCAGCTTCTGCTGGCGCGTGGTTTCCTGCAACTGTTTTTGGGCGGTCAGGTCACGAATAATGCCGGTCACGTAGTTGTCGTGCGCCGTCGACCAGGTTGAGAGTGAAATCTCCAGCGGGAACTCACTGCCGTCTTTGCGGACACCGGAGAATTCCACCGTTGTGCCAACCAAGCGAGAAGAGCCGGTAGTAGACCATTGCCTAAAGCGCTCAAGGTGAGCCAAATGGTGGCGGGTAGGCATCAGACGCGTGAAAGGAGTGCCCAGAATTTCCTCCGCCGTGTAGCCAAAGATCGCCTCCGCCCTGGCGTTCCAAGAGACGATGTTTCCCGAGCTATCGGCGGAAATGATGGCGTCATTGGCTGATTCTGTGATGGCACGGAAGCGTTCTTCGCTGGCGCGCAAGGCGGCGACAGCCTGCTGGCGCTCCCCCATCTCTCTCTCTAAGTCGGTATTGGCCCGGCGCAGGTCCCGGGCATTCGAGCGCAGTCGCGCAAACTGGTAAAACAAATAGCCAAGCAGGATGACGGCTACGAGGTACAGCAACACTCGAAACAGTTGCGCGCGCGCTTCGACCCTGTTGGCATATTGTAGCACGGCATTCTGGAGGGCATCTGCATGGGCCGTGGTGGGGGCGGCGATGATCTGGCGCAAGAGGGTATCGACGCGAGGAAGCATCTCCACAATCAGCCAACCATGTGCGATTAGCGTGTCGAGACCTGGCTGCTTGCGCGGGTTAGCTGACAAACGACTGAGCGCTGCCTCTGCTTCTTTGCCCGCGCCGAGTTCCGACGTGTGTATGAAGCGCACCAGTACGTGCGAGACGGCGGCGATTTCTGCCGCCACGTTTTGCTCCGCTTTGAACTGTTTGCCGATGTTCTGCCCGGTATGTGTGAAATACCTCAAAGAGTTTTGCAGCAGGGCGTTGTCCGATTTGAAGTACTCGACCAGAGTCAGCTTCTGTTGCAACGCGGCCGTCAAGGCCTCCGCGTGCTTGCCCATCTCCTTTGCCGCCGCGCCCGATACTGTCGTACTCTCGGCGCGCAGCGCATCCGCTATCTGGGAGAGCTGCTGACCGATCTGCGGCAACGAATCATAATTGGGAAGTAGTCCGGCGCGCGCAAGCAATACGTCGCGGGTCAGCTCCGTGTCATGCAGTTGCAAATTCTGCAATGCCTCTTGCATGTGTGCCCGCCGAGCGAGGTCTGGGTTCCTGCTCTGGATGAGCAAGTAGGTAAGGAGCAGCAGGAGGCCCGCCACGATCGACAAAGGCTTCCACAATCTAACCATACTTGTCACTGTATCTTCTTCCCAGGCGCTCCAACAGGCCGTCCTTGATATTCTCCGGTTAAGGTATGCAAGAACTGTATGATCAACTTAATCTCCTCTGAGCTCAGCGTCCTTCCCAACTGAACTCTGACCATCGTCCTCACGGCGTCCTCAAGCGTCTGCGCGCGTCCATCGTGAAAGTAAGGGCCGGTGGCCGCCACATTGCGCAGGCTCGGCACGCGGAACACTTCCCGGTCGCGCGCCGCCTTGGTCACGGCATAGCGCCCCAAGTCGACAGGGGCGCCAGGGATTTCCGCGCCTCTGGCCTCCGCAAAAACGCCGAATTTCTGGTACATGTTGCCGCCGATATTCATTCCCTGATGGCAGGCCACACATCCGTAGGATTTGAACAGTCCGTAGCCCTGCTGCTCCGCCTCCGTCAGCGCGTGCCGCTCACCGCGCAGATAGCGATCGAAACGAGCATTGGGCGTCAACAAGGACCGCTCGAAGGTGGCTAGAGCATCCAACACGTTGGCTCG
This sequence comes from Blastocatellia bacterium, assembly GCA_036505875.1. Classification (GTDB taxonomy): domain Bacteria; phylum Acidobacteriota; class Blastocatellia; order UBA7656; family UBA7656; genus Onstottus_A. The sequence goes on from DASXSR010000344.1 coordinate 5,931, forward strand.
CGTCAGGCCTTCGGGGTAAGCGTTGTTGAACCGGGCAACGTAGTCCGCATCAGCGCGCAACTTAGTGAGGAGCTCCGGCCAAGTCGTGTTCATCAATCTCGGACTCAACAGAACGATTTCGGCTTGGGCCTCTAAGGTTTGGGCGATGCCGTCCCAATTAAAAGAGGCATTGAGTCCCACATTAAAAATTGTCGGGGTATTGCGAGCGGGCGACGAATCGTTGGCAGAGGTGGCACTGCGGCGGCCGTCCATGCCGCCTTGGTCTAACGGATGGCAAGCAGCGCAGGATTTCGTATTGTCGCGAGACAGTCGCACATCGTTAAACAACCGTTCTCCGAGTGCTACCCGTTTCGGATCAAGATCCACGGAAAGCGGAAGGGGCGTAATGGGCTCTTGTGGTGCCGCAGCGGACGAGCTTGAATCCAGCACGCCGATGTGCCAGACCTTCGCCGGCTGCTGCGCCGCAACCGGCAAGCTAAGCGCGAAGAGCATGGCGCCTAGCGTAAGGACCGTGATTTTTCTCGTCATGTTTTTCTCTGCTCTTTCCACTCGACACTTGACACTCGCCCCTTCTCACTTGATCACTCTATCCGCCCTCACCAGCACGTTTGGTGGAATCGTCAGGCCGATTTGCTTGGCGGCTTTCAGATTGATGATGAACTCGAACTTTATCGGCTGTTCTACGGGAAGGTCAGCAGTCTTGCGGCCTTTCAGGATTTTATCCACAAAGGTAGCGGCACGCCGGTCCAAGTCGTTTCTGTTCACGCCGTAGCTCATAAGCCCCCCCGCTTCCACAAAATTTGTCTGGTTGTATATCCCTGGAAGCCGGCTCTTTGCCGCGAGCTCTGCAATCCGCGTTCGATAAGAACTGAAGAGGGAGCTGTTCAGCAGAAGGACTGCGTCAGCACGCCCTTTGCCTGCGGCTTGGAATGCAGTCCCAATATCCTTAGGATCTAGTATGTCTAGGTATTGAAGCTTCACCTTCAACGCCCGTGCGGCGAGATCCACTTCTTCTAACGACTGTGCGGTCTCGGGGTTGGTCGAAGTCCCGAGGACGGCCACGCGGGAGAGTTTAGAAATGGTCTCCTTCAGAAGCTCCAGTCGTTTGCCGCTTAGTCCTGGGGCAAGGGTAGACAATCCCGTAATGTTCCCGCCGGGTTGTGCCAGGCTGGCGACGAACCCGGTAGCAACAGGATCGCCAACCTGCGTCATGACAATGGGAATCGTAGTCGTCGCTTCCTTGGCGGCACGGGTTGGCGACGGACCACCCGTGACGATGATGTCCACCTTGAGACTCACTAGCTCAGCCGCGAGCGCGGAGAGGCGATCGAGTTTGTCCTCTGCATATCGTTGCTCGATGACAATGTTCTTCCCCTCCACGTACCCGAGCTCGCGGAGACCCTGTCGGAATGCCTTGACGCGGGCCGTGATAGCGGAAGCGGGGGCAGTAGCTAGATATCCTATCTGGGGGATTTTGGTCGGCTGCTGCGCCTCGGTGGAAAAGCTAAGCGCCAAGAGCATAGCCCCAAGAGTAAGGATCGTGATTTTTTTCTTCATGCTTTTTTCTTTGCCTCGATCCACTCGTCACTCGACACTTGACCCTCGCCCCTTCTCACTTGATCACTTTATCCGCTCTCGCCAACACGTTCGGCGGAATCGTCAAACCGATCTGCTTCGCGGTCTTCAGGTTAATTACAAACTCAAACTTCGTCGGCTGTTCGACGGGTAGGTCTGCTGGCTTGGCACCTTTCAGAATTTTGTCGACGAAGACGGCGGCCCGACGATAGCGCTCCGTCAGGTTCTCGCCATAAGACATGAGGCCGCCAGCCTCTACATACTCGCTCTGTGGCAACATGGTTGGTAGCCTGTTCTTTACCGCCAATTCTGCAAGTCGCGTGAGTTTACCCCGGAAACTTTGGTCGGACTGCACGATAACAGCGGCCGCTCGTGCCTTGGTCATTGCAGAGAATGCAGCTTCAAATTCGTCCGGACCCCGTACCTCGACGGATTGGAGTTGCCAGTGCACTTCCCGCGCCGCTGCCTCCGTCTCCTTGAGCGCGAGCGCGTTCGCTGGATTGGCCGGGTTCCAAATAAAACCCACGCGGGTAATCTTGGGCAGGATTTCTTTGAATAGCTCCACCTTTTTCACGGCCAGATCTGGACCAACGCGGCTCAGTCCTGTGACGTTTCCCCCTGGTCGAGCAAGACTCGCGACGAGACCGGTCGCTATTGGATCGCCGCTCGAGGTAAATACAATGGGGATTGTGCCGGTAGCTTTTTTGGCAGCCTGGGCGCCGGGCGTACCTCCAGTAGAAAGGATTACGTCGACATTGAGGCGGACAAGTTCGGCGGCGAGATCTGGAAGTCGATCGGCCTTTCCTTCTGCAGATCGGTACTCAATGGCGATGTTCCGGCCCTCAATCCAGCCGAGCTCACCTAGGCTTTGCTTGAATGTCTCGTCCAGGTGCCTGTCCGCGGAAGGAGAGTTTACCGCCAGATACCCTATCCGCGAGACTTTCTTCGGCTGCTGCGCGTCGGCTATCACTCCAAGAACAAGCAGTACCACTGAAATCAGGATTGATGACAGACCA
>DASXSR010000345.1:0-4320 GCA_036505875.1 Blastocatellia bacterium
CGGCCGTGTTGTAATAGACGCCGGTCATCTCCTCTTCATAAATTGGAACGACCATCACCATCTTGTGCTGACGGGCGATCTCGCACATAAGCTGAGTCGTCGGACCCTCGGGGATGCGCTCGACCAGATCGTACCAATGAGGGTTCTGCTCGGCAGGGAAGTACGGGCCGTAGAAAAGCTCTTGAAGGCAGATGATCTGCACGCCTTGCTTTGCTGCGTCGTCGATCATCGCGACGTGCTTATCGACCATCGCTTTTTTGATTTTGTCGATGGAGCTTTCGGCCGGTTCTTCATTGGCGGCTTGTATGAGTCCGCATCTCACGATTCGTGGCATCTTTTTAGTCTCCAGTGGTTTGAGGCTGACGTGATCACCACGTCATTAGCCGCGAGATAAGCTGCACTGCCCCGGGATCGTCCGGGAAAATCACCGGTGTATCTTTAACCCTCACTGTTCGATCACCGACTCGCTTCACAAGTACGTGCACGGGACATCCACACGCGCTGTAGATGAAAGTCAGATCGCGCTGTTCGCCGTCCCTCCAGATGTCTCGCACCGGCAAGTCGCCCGGCTTGACCCGAGCTTCAATGATCGAGCTTGGGTTTGTAGAACCATCCACTGTGAGCGTCGAGCCCTTCCCGTTGTCCAGAAGTATCGTCAGATTCTTGGGTGGGATCGGCGTCGAAGTCGGATTGATCCTGCCCCGCCACAGCACTTCGCCCGTCCGTTTGAAGATCAGCCATCCCAGGCCAGGCTTTTCGCTGCTCACGTGCATCGACATGTGCAGCTTGCCGTCGGGCGTCGGTTCGCCATAGGCATCGAGGATCGAGAACGTGCGACCCATTCCATCGTCAGGTTGATAGCGCCGCTCGACCTGGGTTATCGCTTCGGCGATTGTTGGAACCTTCGGACCGAAGTCCAGCTCGACGGTAACCATAACTGCTTTGGCTACGTCCATCGTGACCAGATCGGAGGCCGGCTTTGGTTGCTCGAATGGGGCAGGAGCAGGCGCTGGATTAGTCAGCGTTTGTTTTGCCGGTTCGCTTTTTCCGCATCCAAAGCATGCCAGCGCGGCCAGGACTCCCGCGTACAGCCAGACGTTCTTTTCAAATGCACGGTATTTCGTCATAAGAATCACTACAAGGTGTGATTAGAGGCGGCACTTGGCTAGAGGCAGGTTCTCGACATTAGCGCGCTGAATAGCGTTGGCCTTCGGATTCTCATTAACACCCCACTTCAGTGGGGTGGCCGACGCGCGTTAGGGTTGACCTCCACTCTGCCACCTCACTGAAGTGAGGTGTTAATAAGAAGGATCCGTCCCGCCTCAAGTCCGAACTCTTAATCACATCCATCAATTGAGTGAAGAGTAAAATATCAAAGCCGTTGCCACCAGGGCAACAGACTGGACAGTTGCCGAATCGCGATGATACGCTGCGCTGTCCGGCGGCAACAAGCCGGATCTAATCGCGAACGGAGACGAAGATGCTTCTTGAACTGCTCAACGGCGGCAGGCCATCGGATTTCGCAATTCAAGTTCCAGGCGGACCTTCGGTCACGTACGATCAGCTTCGCAAGCAGGTGAACTCGCTCGCCGCGGAGCTGAACAAGTTGGGTCTCGGGCGCGGCGACCGCATTGCGATCGCGCTGCCGAACGGGCTTGAGATGATCGCTTCGTTCTTTGCCGCTTCCGCAGCGGGAACCGCAGCGCCGCTCAATCCAGCTTACAAGGTGGACGAGTTCAAGTTCTATCTCGAAGACACCGGCGCTCGCGCGTTGATCGTTCCGCCAGGCGGCGGGGCTGAGGCTCGCGCCGCAGCAAGCCCGACAACCCTGATCATCGAAGCTGAAATCGATAGTGATGGCAGCGTTCAGCTCTCTTGCGACGGGACTGCCGGCCCGGCGCGCACTGGGGAGCATCTCACCCCCGATGACATCGCATTGATTCTGCACACCAGCGGTACGACAAGCCGGCCGAAACGAGTCCCGCTCGCGCACCGCAATCTGATGATCTCGGCTCGCAATGTTGCCGACACGTACAAGCTGACGAGCGAAGAAGTTTCTTTATGCGTGATGCCGCTGTTTCACGTGCACGGACTGGTCGCTTCGACGTTTGCAACGTTGCTGACCGGTGGAACGGTAGTGGTTCCCACGAAGTTCAACCCGCTTTCGTTTTGGTCGACCGTGCGCGAGCATCAAGTAACCTGGTATTCTGCTGTGCCGACGATTCATCAAGTGCTCCTCGCTAGAAGTAAGCCAGGCACCAGGCCAGCCGGCGCCGAGCAGCTTCGCTTCGTTCGCTCGTGCAGCGCGGCGCTGGCTCCGCAGACTATGGCGGCCCTGGAAGAGCGGTTCGGCGCGCCGGTGCTTGAAGCCTACGGCATGACTGAGGCGGCGCATCAGATGGCTTCCAACCCGCTCCCGCCTTCCGCGCGCAAGCCCGGCTCGGTCGGATGCGGCACGGGAGTGGACATTGCAATACTGAATGACGCCGGCGCGGTACTTTCAGCAGGCGCGACCGGCGAAGTATCGATCAAGGGCCCAAACGTTTTCAGCGGCTACGAAGGCAACGCGAAGGCTAACGCCGAGGCGTTTACCAATGGCTGGTTCCGCACCGGCGATCAAGGTTATCTCGACGCTGACGGATATCTGAAGTTGTGTGGCCGCATCAAGGAGTTAATCAATCGCGGAGGCGAAAAGATCGCTCCGGCGGAGATCGACGCTGCCTTGCTCACACACAGCGCAGTCGCTGAAGCGGTGTGCTTTGGAATACCGGATCGAGTCTACGGTGAAGCCGTTGCCGCGGCGGTGGTGCTCAAAGCCGCAGCCACCGAAGGAGAGCTGATCGCGCATTGTCGCGCCTCGCTTGCGGAGTTCAAGTGCCCGAAGGCGATCTACATCGTCGAAGCTATTCCCCGCGGGGCGACCGGCAAGATTCAGCGACGGAATGTCGCCGCCACAATTGGGGACACTCGTCAGGAGAATGGCTGAGAGACCTTGTCGCCGATCCTTTCAATATTGAAGAGGAGCCTCCATGAAGCCCAAAATATTTGCGCTATTACTAGCAATCGCCGCAATCACGACGACAATAGCATTTGGTAGAGCGGATGAGAACGGCCCGCTCGTTCATGAGGGAATCGTTGATGCGTCGTTAGACGAGATTTGGTCGGCCTTCACCACCAAGCAGGGGCTGGAGTCGTGGATGGCCGCCCACGCCGATGTCGACTTGAAGCTGGGGGCAAGTTCAGGACGCACTATGACGCGAAGGGTGAGATTGGAGATCCTAAGACAATAGAAAATACGATTATCTGCTACGAGCCTAAGCGAATGCTTGCGATCAAAGTTAGCAAGGCGCCTGAAGGATTTCCGTTTCCAACCGCCATCAAGAACATGTGGACGGTGATCTATTTCGAAGAGATCGGTTCCGGCAAGACGCGTGTGAGAGAGGTTAGCTTGGGCTTTGGGAGCGACGAGGAGTCGAAGAGGATGCGCCAATTTTTCGATCGTGGCAATGCGCTGACTTTGCAGCGACTTCAGAAGCGGTTCGCTCAAAAGGCCGGTGGAAAGAACTAGACTATCTCGATTCTCTGGGCCAACTATGAGATTTGCAGTTGTCGGGGCGGGCGCTATAGGCGGCTTAGTTGGGGCGATGCTTGCGCGGTCGGGCGAAGACGTGACTCTGATAGCTCGAGGTCCGCATCTACAAGCTATCAAAGAGCGTGGGGTTGGCGTTCGCGGAGCAATTGGAGACTTTGAAGTAAGAACTCAGGCTACCGATAACATCGATTCGGTTGGCGAAGTCGATGTTGTGTTGCTCACCTTGAAGGCGCACAGTCTGCCTTCGGTGGCACCGCGACTGGCGCCGCTAATCGGCCCTAACACTTCGGTCGTCAGTGCGCAAAACGGAATCCCCTGGTGGTACTTCTATCGCCACGGAGGTGAGTGGGAGGGGACGCAGCTTGAGTCCGTCGACCCGGGTGGAGTCATCGTCAGCAGCATTGATCCCGCTCGAGTCATCGGCTGCATCGTTTATCCGTCGGCGATGATCGTCGAGCCGGGCGTGATCGAGCACATCGAGGGCACGCGCTTTTCGTTAGGCGAGCCTGACGGCTCAAAGAGCGAGCGCTGTCGCCGCATAGCCGACTCCTTCATTCGGGCTGGATTGCGCGCTCCGATTCGTACTGATATTCGTCACGAGATGTGGGTGAAGCTGATGGGCAGCGTGGCATTCAATCCCATCAGCGCGTTGACTCGAGCGACTCTTGGTGAGATAGTGCGGTTCTCAGAAACACGGGCGTTGGCAACCGCGATAATGACCGAAGCAG
>DASXSR010000346.1:0-4326 GCA_036505875.1 Blastocatellia bacterium
TTTGTCGGTCGACAGGTTACTCTGGCGGAACTTGGGCTCGCTGGTGTCGCTGCGCCCGAAAAAGAAGCGCGCCGCGTCGCTGGCGTTCAACTGAACTGCCCGCAATGCGGAGGCCCGCTCGATCTGCGCGCGCCCGATCAGAGTCTTCGCGTTACCTGTCCGAATTGCGGCTCGTTGCTCGACGTGAGCGAAGGACGCCTCGAGTTCATGCAGGCGCTTCAGCCGGGTTGGGCAACACCAATCATTCCTATCGGGTCGATAGGCGAGTTCGAAGGCGCCAAGCAGATGCTGATCGGCTTTACGGTGCGAAGCGTCGAGTACGAAGGCGTGCGCTACTTCTGGGAAGAGTACCTGCTCTACAATCCGCAAATCGGATTTCGCTGGCTCGTGCGAAGCGACGACAACTGGAATTACGTTCAAGCGGTGCCTCCCGGCGATGTGTCTCATAGAACCGGCGCGTTCGGTGGTAAGGGCGACTCGGTCCAGTATCAAGGCGAGCGCTACAAGCTTTATCAAGACGCCGTCGCCCGAGTCGAGTACGTCGTCGGCGAGTTCTATTGGAAGGTCATTGCCGGCGAGATGACCCGCGCGGCGGATTACGTTCATCCGCCGCGAATGCTGTCGATGGAGGTTTCGTTGAATGAAGCGCCGGCGCCCGAGGAAGCGGAGCAACCAAAGAAGAAGCGCAAGGCGGCTCGTTCGGCGCCGACGGGCGAGATCAACTGGTCGCTTGGAACCTTTTTGAAGCGCGAAGAGGTCGAGAAAGCGTTTGGCATCAGCGGACTACCACACACTTCTAAGATTGCGCCCAATCAGCAGTTCCCACACAAAAAGGTTTACAGGTACTGGGGCTTGATGTTGGCGGCGACGTTTGTGATAGGAATAGCGATAATGGTCACAGGTCCGCGCACCAAAGTCTTCGAGCAAACGTTTGCCTTGCAGCCGGTTGCAAATTCCGAAGGCACGCAAACGATTTTCAGCGAGCCGTTTCAACTGAAGGGGAATAAGAACATCAAAGTGACGGCGCGGTCTAGCGTCGACAACACATGGCTGTACGTCGAGGGAGACTTGATCAACGACGCGACGGGTGACGTTCAAACGTTCTCATTGCCGGTCGAGTATTACCATGGCGTCGACGATGGTGAGTCGTGGAGTGAAGGCAGCCAGTCACCAAGCATCCATCTGTCGGCGCTGCCCGCGGGTCAGTACATGCTCCGGCTCGAAGCGCAATGGGAGCGTTGGCAGCAGCCAGCAGCGATCAGCGTTCGCATCGAGCAAGGCGTGCCGCGCGTGCTGCACTTGTTTCTGGCGATGCTCTTCGTCTCGATCGTTCCGGTGCTGGTTGCGCTCAGTCATTTCAGCTTCGAGCGCCGGCGCTGGTCGGAAAGCGATTACAGTCCGTTTGGGAGCTAAGGAGGTTCCGGTTGGTTTAGCTTCGGGGTTTACTCCGCAGGAGTGACCTATCGATAGGACTTGCTACGCCGTAATGATCTTGACTCCGTAGGAGTCAACTGGATGATCAACGCGAAAGGTAACTCCTACGGAGTTGGGAATGTCGCGGCGTGCCGGTGGCTATCGAGAGGAGACTCCTACGGAGTGAACTCTGAACCAGAACCGGAGGTTGTATGCTTACGAAAGTCTATCTCGTCGTCGGTGTGATTATCATCGCAGGCTACGCGATGATCGCGTTCACTGGAAAAGAGTTCGGCGATCCCGAAAGACAGCGAGTGCCCGCCGACGTGCGCTCATCGCCAGGCGGTTACCGCTCATTTCACTTCTGGCACTCAGGCTACCACGGAGGAAAATAATCAGCTTGTACGGGCGGCCCTCTGTGGCCGCCCCTCGTCAGTGACTGAGTTACTGCCGAAAAGAGGGGCGTCTACAGAGGGCCGCCCTACATTAAGGACACCGAGGAGGAAAATAATGCCAACAGACCCCTTCGCAAAACTGGTTCTTACCACAGTGGTTTTCACCATAGTAGGGTTGATTTTCTTCGCGTTTGCGTTCTGGATCATAATCAAGGTCTCACCGTTTTCGATCCGAAAAGAAATTGAAGAGGACCAGAACACCTCGCTTGCCATCATCATCGGCTCGGTGATCATCGGCATCGCGCTGATCGTGTCTGCGGCAGTGCACAGCTAGCAATGAATCGCACGCCTGTATTGTTCCTGAACGTGCTGATCATCGCCACGTGCGGGTTAGTGTATGAACTGCTCGCCGGAACGCTGGCCAGCTACGTGCTCGGGGATTCGGTCACTCAGTTTTCGCTGATCATCGGAATCTATCTTTTCGCCCTCGGCGTTGGAGCGTGGTTGTCGCGATTCATCGAGTCGGGTCTTGCGCGCAAATTCATTGAAGTCGAGCTGGGCGTAGCCCTGCTTGGGGGCGCGTCAGCGCCGCTGTTGTTCTTGAGCTTCTCACGGCTAAGCTACTTTCACGTCGTGCTGTATGGAGTTGTGTTCGCGGTGGGGGTGCTCGTGGGCCTCGAGTTGCCGCTCCTGATGCGCATATTAAAAGACGTGCTTGATTTCAAAGAGCTCGTTTCGCGAGTGCTCACCTTTGATTACATTGGAGCCCTGGTCGCTTCCCTGCTCTTTCCCCTTCTACTGGTGCCGAGGCTCGGGCTCGTCCGAACATCCCTGGTATTTGGACTGCTCAACGCAGGCGTCGGTCTGTGGGCCACATGGTTCATGCGCCCGTTGATCAAAGGCGATGTCGCCGGACTTCGAGGAAGAGCGGCGATTGTCATCGCCATTCTTGCGATCGGCATAATCAAAGCGAACGCGCTCACGACGCTTGCCGAAGATGAGCTATTCGCTGATGAGATCATCTATTCGCGGACGACACTGTATCAACGAATCGTCATCACGCGAGGACGGGCCGGCTTTCAGCTCTTTCTTAATGGCCATCTGCAATTCAGTTCAGCAGATGAGTACCGTTACCACGAGGCATTGGTTCATCCGGCGATGATACTTGCGGGTTTGCCGCGACGAGTGTTGGTTCTAGGCGGCGGAGACGGCTTGGCGCTCAGAGAGATTCTGCGCTATCCGTCAGTCGATGAAGTAACGTTGGTCGATCTCGATCCTGCGATGACCGGCCTTTCCGATGCCTTTTCGCCGCTTGCTGAATTGAACAGGCATTCGTTCAGCGATCCGCGGGTTCACGTGATCAACGAGGACGCGATGATTTGGCTCGAGGATCAGCACGGACTCTTCGACGCGGCGATCGTCGATTTTCCCGACCCTAACACATTCGCTCTCGGCAAGCTCTATACGACACGTTTCTATCGTCTGCTCAAGGCGAGTCTCGCTCCTGATGCGTCGGTAGCCGTTCAATGCACATCGCCGCTGTTCGCTCGAAATTCCTACTGGTGCATCGTCAAGACCATCGAAGCGGCGGGCTTTTCAGTGAAGCCCTACCAAACCGCCGTGCCATCGTTCGGGGTGTGGGGATTTGCGCTCGCGCGAGTGGCGCCGTTCGATCCACCCACGCACTCGCCTGAAGGCTTGCGGTTCCTGGACGATCGAGCGATGGCAGCGCTTTTCATCTTGCCGTCGGATCTCGGCCCTGTGCCGATTGAGATCAACCGATTGGATAATCAGGCGTTGGTACGATACTACGAATCAGAATGGAAAAGATACGAATAATCAACAGGGATAGACAGGATGAACAGGATAGAAGAAAGAATGTCGAAAGGAATGTTGCATGAGCAACTCACTGGCAAAATACTTGAGGCTAGTTTCGAAGTCATACGAGAACTCGGCGCCGGATTTCTGGAAGGTGTTTATCAGAACGCACTGCTGATCGCGTTGCGGCAGAAAGGCATCCAGGCCGAAGCGCGAGTGCCCTTGTTGGTTCGGTTTAGAGGAGAGGTTGTTGGAGAGTACTACGCTGATTTGTTGGTCGAGAGCAAAGTTATCGTTGAGTTGAAAGCTGTGAAGGCTCTGGCTCCTGAACATCAGGCGCAACTCATCAACTATTTGAAAGCTACGGGCATCGAAGTTGGACTTCTAATTAACTTCGGTCGCCCTAAGATTGAATACCGGAGATTGCACAGTTAAGCCAATGAAAAAGGGAATAGGGATGCTTTGTTCATTTGTTTTTATCCTGCACATCCTGTCCATCCCTGTTTAATTCTTTATGTCCATTTGCACAAGACGGGAACTGCTTGCAGCGTTTTTAGGGATGCCCGCCGCGCTTGCCGCGTGTTGCTCGAATGAAGCGACCAGGGTGCCTGAAGGCGAACTGGTGGGCGCTTCAGACGTAATCGGACATCGGATTCGCGACGGCCTCGTAATCATTCCCTCCCGCGATCAATGGCAGCGT
>DASXSR010000347.1:0-11400 GCA_036505875.1 Blastocatellia bacterium
TGATAGTCCCTTCGACAGTGCGGGACTGTACGACGCAACCACAGGTACGTGGAGCATCACCGGCCACCTCAACGCGGAGCGAGCGAGTCACACAGCGACGCTGCTGCCCAACGGAAAGGTTCTAGTTGTCGGCGGCTTCGACTACGACTATGATGACAGTCTGAATAGCGCCGAGTTGTACGACCCGTCCTCTGGGACATGGAGTAGCACCGGAAGCCTCAACACAGCCCGCGTTTATCACACTGCTACACTGCTGCCCAGCGGCAAGGTCTTAGTTGCGGGGGGCTTCGATGGAGGGGCCTTCGACCTTCATCAGACTCTCAACAGCGCGGAGCTCTACGACCCGGCTACCGGGACATGGAGCAGCACCGGCAATCTCAACACAGTTAGGCTAGCTCACACAGCAACTCTGTTGCCCGGCGGCAAGGTCTTGGTCGCGGGAGGCTCCGCCGATAATGACAGCCGCACTAATAACAACCTTAACACCGCGGAGCTCTATGACCCCGCCACTGGGACATGGAGCATCGCCGCCAACCTCATCATCGCCAGTAGTAATCACACAGCGACGCTGCTGCCCAGTGGCAGGGTCTTGGTCGTAGGTGGCGACAGCGCGGAACTATACGACCCGGCCACAGACACGTGGAGCAGCACCGCCAATCTCAACACAACCCGCACATCTCACACAGCGACATTGCTGCCCAATGGCAAGGTCCTGGTCACAAGCGGTAATACCGCCGAGCTGTACGACGCATACGCGACTAGTTGCGCCGACTCAATCTCCCCTACAGGCCAATCTTTCGAAGCTGGTGGCGGGACAGCCAGCGTCGATGTCACAGCAGGTAGTGAATGCAGTTGGACCGCGGAAGCCAATGCGAGTTGGATCAGCATTATATCCGTCAGCAGTTCCGGCAGCGGAAGTGTATCCTTCTCAGTGGCAGCCAACACCAGCACAATGCGTCGGACAGGGACAGTAGTCATTGCCGGGCGAAGCTTCATTGTCAGTCAGGCAGGCGCGCCCGTCAGAATTACGAATGCTTTGGTTTCGGGCAAGAAGCTGTTTGTAACCGGCGAAAACTTTGATCCCGGCGCGGTGATATTGCTCAACGGCGTGCAGCAGATAACAGGAAACGATGTCGAGAACCCGAAGACTACATTGATCGGCAAGAAGGCTGGCAAGAAGGTCAAAATTGGCGACAAGGTACAGGTGCGAAACCCGAACGGTACACTATCTGAACAGTTCAGCTTCACGGGCTCCTAGAGTAATAGTCATCATGAACAGCAGGATTGCGTGGGACGTCACTTCTTGTGAAGCAAAATACGGCCGGCGTAGGCGGTGAGAGTCAAGCGAGGTCCGCCCCTCAGATACGTGCCCGAAACGCCTTTTGGTCCGCGAGAAGAACCGGTCAGGTTGGACAGAAACGAGCCGAGGTTTATATTCTCGCTTAAAGCGCGCGCGTTCAAGTTGAAGGGTGATGCACTGGGAAGCGTGACGTCCAGATCGCCCCTCATCGATTGCAGATTGTAGGATCCTCCCTCGTGCAAAAGTCCGTCGAAGAAGATATCGCCGCTGGTCACCCTGACGTCCACAGACGGGCTGTCGATTCCGACCAGATGAACATCGCTGTCAAATGAGTTGACGCTCACATGTCCGGTGATATTCTGCAGCTCAATCTTGCCGATCACATTCTTGATCGCTAACGAGGTTTCAGGCGGAAGGGAAACCTCGAAGTTTGCGTGGCCCAGGCTGAGATTCCGCCTGGTCCAAATTGTTATGTCGTCGCCCAACGCCTGGTCTTCTATAGTTATTGACGGGCTAGCGTCGGCCCGCGCTACTATCGTGCGTCTGTCCCAGCCGACGACATGAATGCTTCCGTTCACATTCGAGATCGACAGATGCGCCGGGCCCCGAGGCGAATATGTTCGTTCGAACCGAGCCGACGAGTTAGCGGATATTGCTAGAACTGCGAGGAAAAGAAGAGTGGAGATGACGGGTCGCATCAAGTATTTCGTCGTTTTGCGTCTCCAGACCATCGGCTTGATCGAAGCCCGAGCTTAAAACTTCTCGAATCCCTCGAGAAGACGGACTTTCTCTCGATAAGCGTTGAGCATCAGCTCCTGAGACACGTCATCCGCGGGATTGTCCTTTAACTGATGTCGGCACTCGGCCAGCGACTGATCTATATAATATAGATTTCGCTCGAACGCGGTCCGAAGTTCCGGGTCCCACGAGGTCTTGCGCTCCTCGACTGACTGGCTCAGTTTGCTTATCTGCTTCTCAAGTTGTTGAACATCGACATTCGAGAGCGGCACCAAATTGGTTTGCTGAACTCCACTGTCCACAGACGCGGGCGAGTCGCGCTGGGTGACAATGATGCCGATCGAGATGACGATTACCAAAGCGGCGGCGCCCGCGACCAACTGTGGGACAGAGAGATTGAAGTTGAGCGTCCTGAGTCCGCCCCACCACCGCGACCAAAACCGAGGCTGAAGTTCGGCGACCCCTTCCCGAATGCGCGGCCATAATGCCGTAGCCGGAGCGTGCTCTGGAAGCTGATGGCTGAAGTGAACGATCTGAAGCAAATCGTCGCGCACCGCGCGACACGGTTCGCAGTCAGCGAGATGTCGCTCGACCTTTACTTGCTCACCCAGCTCTACCGCTCCGTCTATGTATTCGGATATTAGTTCTTGACACTCGTTACAAAGCATAAAAGCTCACTCTCCCGTTGCAGCAATCTTTTTGGTCAGCAGCTCGCGCAGTCGCATTCGCGCCTTGTGCAGTTGCGACTTGGAAGTGCCAATGGTGACCCCCAACATGTTGGCAATCTCCTCGTGCTCGTAGCCCTCCACGTCGTGCAGGAGGAACGCCGTTCTGTAGCCCGGAGGCAACTGCGAGATCGCCTTCTCCAACGCGAGCCTGTCAACCATCGAAATTCGCCGGGTGCTCTGCAGCGGCGTTTCCACCACGTTGGCGAAGTCACCTTCTTCGCTTGTATGCTCCAGCTTGACGCCGCGGCGGCGAAAGTGCATCAGCACCTGGTTCACAGTCAAGCGGTGCAGCCACGTAGTGAAGGCTGATTCGCCGCGAAAGCTTCCGATCTTCTTGTATACTTGCAGGAAGACCTCCTGAGTAAGGTCTTCAGCCTGCGACGTATTGCCGAGCATCCTCAAGCACAGCGAATAGACTCGCCTGTGATGCTGCTCATATAATTTTTCAAAAGCCGCCGAACTGCCAGCGGCGGCGGCCCTGGCCAACTCCAGGTCTGACGCTGATTGAGCTGGTTCGCTGGCCACGGTCATCGTCAACGTTAGTGTGTTGCTGGCCATGACCTCACAGCCTGTGATGCGATGGCCCTAAATCCGGTTGCTCCGCGATTATAGCACTTAAAGTGTCTGGATTGAATTTGTTGGAGAAAAAGGCGGCGGGCCAGAAACTAAGACACAACTTTGGCGATCACAGAACAAAGTTGGTTCGTGATCGCCAAATTGTGTCAGAAGAAGCGGCTCGGCAACCGCGATCTTATTACTCTTGATCTGAAGTTCCGGTCCTGGACGGCGCCCCTCCGACGGCGGCGTTCGTCAGCAAATGTATTTCTACCCGGCGCGGCATCACGCGAATTGTGCCAGTTGAAGAAGTTGTCTCAGTCATGGACGCGTTCTGCATGGGCCGCGCAGCGCCAAACCCGGCCGCAAACATTCGCATTATCGGAATGTTCTGCTTGTCGGCCAGATACCGTTGCACTGCCTCAGCTCGCAACTGCGCCAGTCTTTCATTGTAGCGCGTCGCCCTGGAAGTATCGCCGTAGCCGATTATCTCGAGCACAAACCCCCGTCGGTCGCTAATCTGCGACGCAAGCGTGTTCAGCTGTGCCATCGCCTCTTTGGTCAAGACCGTGCTACCCGGCCGGAAAAAGACCATCGACGTCGTTTGAATCGTGTATTTGTCGAGATTCGAGCGTAGGTCTTCAACGTTGCGCTCAACGCCGGCAACGCGAGTATTTGCTTGCTCGGCCGATGACGACGCCGTATCGGCGGTCGCCTGCGCCCGGTCCGCGCGCGCGCGAGCGTCATCGATCCCGGTCCGCAACTGACCGATTTGTTGACTGTTTCTTCGCGACGTTTCTTCAAGCTCGCTGGTGCGATTTTCAAGAGGAGTGACGCGTTCTGCTACTCGATTGCGCACATATTTCTTAGTGGCGCAACCTGACTCGAATGCCACCGCCAGTGCCATCAGCAACGCCATGCAAACCAACTTGTACATGTTGTTCCTCCCCAATGTTCAATCTGCGCCGAAACCGGCGCGTTTCACCTTCAGGAATGTCGAGCGAGAACCGTGCCACGCATTCTCTATCGGGCCAGCCAGCCAAGTCACTGAATCGGCTCAGTTTTCGGCTTATTCGAGCCGGGCCGCTTCACGGTCGATGTAGCAGTTCCCATCGGATTATGAAAAAATTACATTCTTCCTCACGGTGCGCGAGAGCGACCCACGAAAAGAATTGACCTCGGCTAATCACAAGTTAGAATTGATGAGAATCCGGCTCGGTCCCCATACGCGCCCGGCGCGATTTTGTAGGCTCTTGCTTCAATGCACTCGCTATACTACGTACTAACGAGCCAACACCGTGAAGAGGTCACTCCGGTCCGTGGCAACGAGCAGACCGTCTCGCGACTGCTTCGCTATTTTGAAGACATCGTAACTGAGCCGGCGGCGCTAGTCATCGAAGGACGGTGTCTAAAGGGCGAGCCCTCGCGCGAGGCTGAGCGACTGGCGAAGTTCGCGTCGGCCTCGCGACGGGTCTACCTCTTCTCTTGTGACACTGACTGCGATGCGCGGAGCTGGCAACCTCCCTCTTCACCTCGCCTCACGACACTGGCTGAGCGAGATTATCACGCAATTGAGAGCGGGCCTTTCATTGTTGCAATGGAACAAACGTTCTGCGGGCTGCTTGCCTCCCGCGCCCTCCAAGGCCAGACCAATGGGAACATGGCGGCCCATGAAATGGTCTGGACCTTCGATCCGAATGTAGTGTTTACCGCTATCGAGTATTTGTTGGCTCGCCTGAACGTTCACCAGCCCCATGAGCGCCAAAGGTTCGAGACTTTGCTGAAAGCTTCCACGCCGCGGAGCTCTTCGCTCAGGCTTGCGTTGGCATTCACGAACAAAGTAGCAGAGCTTATGCAGCGCCAGAATGAGCTTGAAATGGCGACTAATCGAATAAGCTCGGCCATATCGGGAACACTCGAGCTCGAATCAATTCTGCAGTCCGCAGTCGAAGAAGTCGGCAGCGCGCTTAATGCTCGAAGGGCGGCGCTCGTTCTCTGGCAAGAAGGAACCAATATGCCCGAGGGCATGAGCATTTATGAGCGGCCCGAAGGCGTTAGACCAGACCAGGCCAGCAAGGAGTCGTTAGACGATGATGTTGGACAGGATATCAACCAAGGCTTGCTTGAGGTTCCAATCTCGTACCGCGGCGCGACGATTGGCGAGCTGGTAGTCGAGGATGACGCCAACTCTCGCATCTGGGAAGACGAAGAAGTGCTGATGGTCAGAACCGCTTCAGATCAGCTTGCTGTTGCGATAAGTCACGCGCGGCTATTCCGGCAGGTGCAGACACAAGCGATGACCGACTCGCTCACCGGTTTGTACAACCACCGCTATTTTCAAGAACGACTTGATCGCGAGAAGAAACTGGCTGACCGCAGAGACGAACCGGTCTCGCTTATTCTGCTGGACCTGGATCACTTGAAGCAGATAAACGACACTCACGGTCACCGTTCGGGGGACATGGCGTTACGTCACGTTGCCACGATAATGCGATCGGTCGTGCGCGAGGTCGACGTGTGCGCGCGATATGGCGGAGAGGAGTTCGTGGTCATACTTCCGCATTGCGATCGCGAAGGCGCAATAAAGGTCGCTGAGCGCGTGCGTGAAGCGATCGCTTCCAGTCCCGTGGAAAGAGTGGGACAGATTACTGCCAGTATTGGAGTAGCGACTTATCCACAGGGCGCAAAAAGCAAAGAAGAACTGGTCGAAATGGCCGACCGCGCGATGTACCTGGCGAAAGCCGCGGGACGCAACCGCGTCCGAACCCTTGCTCATCGAAGGTACAAGGGCGCCAACGCCGAGCAGACGGAATCGACAATTGACAATGGAAAGCAGGAAATCTTCAATTCCTCTCCCGCGAAAAAACCCTGATCGGCCCGACTTCGAACCGCTTTTGAAAATTTGATGTCAAGTTGCGCGCAAGCGACGGATTGTCGCGCAGTCGCAGATTGAGAGGATCACCTTCCGTTATTATCACGGTTTTTACGTCTGAAGGGATCTCGTCGGCCAGTTGATGCCAACGCGTGGTGCCTTCGTGAATGACTTGGGAGAATCGCAGCCCGCTCGTCGACACCAGTGGGCCGAGCGCCCCAGTGTGCATCAGCACTAAGGGCTCCGGCGGGTTCGCGGTCAGTATCGCGGCCACACGCGCGCGTTCACGCGCCGCTCCCGAGTTCACGCCGTTGCGGTAGCCTTCTTGATAGACGGCGAGCTGCGAAAGCCCTTCTGAAAACTGGTACGCGTACTGAGTTGCGATCAGCAAGCAAACCGACGCCATCGCCCAGCGGCATGCTCGCCCTTTGAAGATCAAAACAGAAGCGGGCGCAAACACGGCAACGGCCAATAAGTGTGGTAAGCCATATCGCACATTATGAAGTCCAAACGCGCTCAAAGGGAAAACTTGAATCTCCCCTCGGTAAACGCTGAACACGTGGAAGAAAAACGGCGCTAGCAGCAGCAGCGCCGGCGAGTTGTCCAACAACGACCTTCGTTCCGAGATCAACCATTTCAAAAACCCGCTTGCGCCCAACAATAAGACTAAAGGCCCTGCGCAAACCGCGACCGCAACAGTAATGGCTAATACATCAAGCGGCGCGTTGCCCACGAATATCTTTGACCATCCAAGCGTCGCCCGATTCTGAAGAGAAATTCCCCGCGCTGAATTTGGCCCGGTGAGAAACTCAAGCGCGTTTCCGTAGATCGCCCAGTTGTGCCATAGCCAATAGATCGCTCCCGCACCTGCAAGCGTGGCGAAGAGTACGCTGTTCTTCAGCCTCACAGATACATCGCCCCGAGAGTTCAAGCACACAACCAGCACGGAAAGCGCGGCTACCGGCCATGCCTCGTAACGCGATAACGTAGCGACAGTCATGCCGACCGCCGCGGCGACGAGTCGACTGGTGGTCTGTTCGCTGAACCATCGCTGGAGAAGATAAACCGCAGTCATCAGAGCGGCCATGAAAACCAACTCGGTCATCGGCGTAGACTGCATGTACAGGACGCTGGGGTTGAGCGTGAGGATCGCAAATGACAGAATCGGTAGCGCTTGTTTCCACCGGCCATCCGCCTTCTCATAGAACCTCTTTGAAAACAGATAGAGCGACAATCCGATTATGACAAACGAAATCATGGACACGATGCTGCCGGCAGCCCCCGTTCGCCACAGTCGATCGTTCGTCACCAACGGCAACATCAAAAATGTTTGTAGCGGAAGCCACGGAGAGCCGATTTGAATGTAGCGCCGCCACAACGATTCGTCGAGCGAATCGACGACCTTACGCGCGATGTTGACGTGCGCGACTCCATCGCCGTAGAGGTTGGTCATTCCCTGGATGAAGAAATATAGAAAGAAGGAAAGGGACAGGATACCCGCCACACCGGCCAGAACAAGAACAGCGTTGAGCGCTCTTCCGTGAAAGATTCGGCCTCTGGCTCCCGGTTCTTTTCTCTCCAAGACGGTTGATGTCGTAACCATCGGACCAACATTCGCGCTGCAAAGGCATTGGCGACCAACCGAAAGCTAACAAATGATGTTGAAACGCACAAATCGCCTCTGGTATAGTCTTCGAGAAATGTTCCGCATGTTCACAACGAAGGCGGTCCTGTTGGTGTTGGCGCTAACGGTTTATGGCGCCAACTTCGTCCTGCAACAACGTTGCGCCGTAGCTTCGGAGAATCCGGCGCGGCTCCGGTTCGGTCATTCGGTGACGCTATCGGACTTCGATTCCGATGGCCTTATCGACTTGGCGCGAGTCGAAGGCTCAGGTCCGCGGAAGCGCATCGAGGTAGTTCTCAGCCGAAGCGGTAAGTTGTTCGTCTTGCATTTCAATACCGTCGAGGGCTCGCACGGGTCACTGTTCGCAGACGATGTGAACAACGACGGAGCAACCGACCTGATCTGGACCGATCTGTTGCACGCTGATGATGTCGTCGTTTGGTTGGGTAACGGTGACGGCAGGTTCGAAAGAACACCGCCAAACGCTTTCCGTGATGAATTCACGCTTAGCGATGTGAACGTTACCGCGCCCGCAGAATCAACTCATGATCCCGCGATCAACTCCGAAATCAACCGACAGATAGACTACGCGTCACCGCAGAAATTCTTCGACTGGACTGCGCTTCGGCTTCCGGGTGAGTTATCTGATCGCCTTCCAACGTTGGCCGTTGCGCTTGGATCGCAAACCGATCGCGGCCCGCCCTTCCTTCTCAACTAGTTCCACCACTCCCACGGAACGCTGACATTCAAATTGAAACGCTGCGTGAGGTTTCGCGCGAGATCGAGTGCTGGAGCTAGTCCGCCACCATTTCGAGCGCGTAATCCGCCACTCTCGCGTTCGTGTTTCTTCAAACTCTGTTTTGGCTCGCCACCTTTAGGAGATCCGGCAACCGATGAGAAGGAGACAAAGATGCAAGCAGTAAACGTCGAGGCGACAACGACTGTCGAATCGGCCGACGGGCAGCATATCGAGGCCCCACGGGCGGCTCGCGCGAAGGCTAAAGTTTCGAAGCGGGCCATCGCCTGGATAGCTGTTCTGTTAATTGCCATTGCCGCGCTAGGAGCGTTTCTGATTAACAGGCTTACGGCATCGCGGGCAGTAGAAGCTACGCAGGCGTCCACAGCCTCTTCAGTTCAGGCTCCTGATTCCGCCTTGGTTCAAGTCGCCGATAATCAAATGCAATCGATCAAGCTCGAACCCGTGATTGCCAGGTCATTTCGCGCTGAGAAGATTGCGACGGGGAAAATAGGTTTTAACGAGGACGTTATGACTCCGGTCTTCTCGCCCTACGCCGGCAGAGTTCTGAAGTTGCTCGCAAAACCCGGCGACGCAATCGGGCGAGGCGCGCCGCTTTTCGAGATCGACACGCCTGACCTGGTAGGTGCGGAGCAAGAATTGATCGCCGCCGGCATCGCCGTTCCGAAAGCGAAAACCGCTCTTGAGCTGGCCACGCGCGCCGAAGATCGACAGCACCGGCTCTATGCAAACAAAGCTGCCGCCCTAAAAGATTGGGAGCAGGCCGAGGCAGATTTGAAGAACGCTCAACGCGACGTCCACTCAGCGGAGAACGCGCTTGCAGCGGCTCGTTCAAAGCTGCACGTGTTCGGCAAAACCGAACAAGAAATTGAAAAGGTCGAAAGCGAACGTCAGATTGATCGCACCGCGCGCGTCAGTTCGCCGCTAGTCGGCACGATCGTCGCGCGTAAAGTTGGGCCGGGTCAGTTCGTCAAACCTGACAGCCCCGATCCGCTTTTTACGATTGCCGATCTTTCGACTGTATGGTTGTTGGCGGATGTTTACGAATCCGACGCGCCACTGATAAAGACTGGCCAGTCAATCGAGGTTCACGTCGCCGCTTTTCCAAACGAAACCTTCACGGCGCGAATCGCTTACATCGGCGCTTCGGTCGATCCAGCTACGCACCGCGTCGCCGTGCGCGGTGTCGTCCAGAACCGTGGCCGCAAACTGAAGCCCGAGATGTTCGCAAGCTTTCGAGTTGAGACTGATTCGGAATTCAATTCGCTGGCGATCCCGGTCAGCGCGGTTGTTCACGAAGGCAGCAAGACGAGCGTGTGGCTAAAACAGAGCGGGAACGTTTTCGCCCGCCGCGAACTTACCCTGGGCCTGGAACAAGCAGGTTACGCACAAGTTCTCGCGGGCTTACGCGCTGGAGATCAAGTGGTGTCGGAGGGGGGCATTTTTATCAGCAACATTAGTCAGTAGTCCGTAGTCAGTAGCACACCAGTGATTAAGAAATTACTGACGACGGGCCACTGACTACGCGTTCTGGGAGGGATTCTCCTCGCCCGGATCGACGCGGGCCTGACGACCTGAATCCTTGTGGATCAGGGGAGAGGTCACGGGGTCCATCGTCACGTCCCGATCGATCCGGGCAAGGAGGCTCCCTCCAGACAAAGACAAGGAACGTTCGAAATGATCAAAAGAGTTGTTTCTTTTGCTCTTGCGCAGCCTCTGTTCACCATTCTGCTGACTGTATTGTTTATTGCCGGCGGCATATTCGCGTTTAAGCAACTGCCGATAGAAGCTTTTCCCGATGTATCCGACGTCCAGGTGACTGTCATTTCGCTTTTCCCGGGTCACGCGGCAGAAGAAATTGAGAAGCAAGTAACAATTCCCATCGAAACTGAGCTCGCCGGGCTGCCGCATTCGGTTCGGATGTTTTCACACACACAGTTTGGGCTGTCGTTCATCATACTGACGTTCAACGACAGCGCGAACGATTACTTCGCTCGGCAGCAGGTGCTAGAACGTCTGAAAGGAGTAGATCTTCCACGGGGCGTCGAGCCTCAGCTGGCGCCGCTCACGACCCCCATCGGTGAGATCTACCGGTATCGACTCCAGAGCGACGATCTCGACGCGCGCGAGCTGCGGTCGATCCAGGACTGGACCGTCGAGCGCCAGCTCAAGACGGTTCCCGGTGTCGCCGATGTCGTCAGCTTTGGAGGCTCTATAAAGCAGTATCAGGTCGGTGTTGATCTGGGGAAGCTCAAGTCCTACAACCTGACGCTTCAGGATGTGTTCACCGCCCTCGGCAAGAGTAACTCTAACGCGGGCGGAAGCTATATCGAACAGGGATCGCAGATATATCTGATTCGCGGCATCGGTCTCCTGCGTTCGAGCGATGACATTTCGAACGTAGTGATCAGCCAACGCACCGGGACGCCGCTTCTCGTCAAAGATCTCGCCCGTGTCGAAGTAAGTTCCGTTCCCCGTCAGGGAGTCATGGGCCAGGACGATGAGGACGATATCATAACCGGCATCGTGGTGATGCGCAAAGGCGAGAACCCCTCGCTTGTGCTTGATGCGCTCAAAGAGAAGGTGCGTTCATTAAATGAGACGATACTTCCAAAGAACGCGCGGATCGTTCCGTACTACGACCGGACCTGGCTCATAGACACCACGCTCCACACCGTAGGCAAGAATCTGATCGAGGGTGCTCTGCTGGTGACCGCAATTCTTTATCTGTTCCTCGGCAATCTGCGCTCGGCCGGAATCGTTGCGATCATAATTCCTCTCGCACTGCTTTCGACGTTCATCGGCCTGCAGATACGAGGGATACCG
>DASXSR010000348.1:0-7384 GCA_036505875.1 Blastocatellia bacterium
CGAAGCCCTGAGGTCCGAGCTGATCGGCGGTGACGACGCCAACCACGCCTTCCATGTCGGCAGAGATGTAAATCTTCAGCTTGCGTTGGGCTTGACTTGTCGGCGTCAAACACGCGGCTAAGCCGATCAGCGCGAATGACAGTAAGCGATATCTCATCTTGATTTCTCCTGAATAAAGAGTCGTTGACATCTTCGAAGAAAATACTTTGGAAAGCAACGAAGATCAGAGAGGCTGAGTCGAAAGAATCGTGAGCTGCATTGCAGAAACGGGAAGTTCCGCCTTCACCGTTCGCTAAGCCCCGACGAGCACGGCGCACACGCTGGTCACTGCTTGAACCGATCCTTGGACCTTTGCAAGCCGCTCTGCTCGCCTCGCCATTCGACGCAAGTTCATGCGATAACTGTAAAGACGGTAGTCGTCAGCAACTTCTCATTAACACCCAACCTGAAGTTGGGTGTCTCAGGGTCGCGCGCGCTCGCAGCCGTTTCAACGGTTTCCCTCAATTGGGGGTTAAAACTGTTGAAAACAGTTCAGCGAGTACGCACGCCCCGTTCGCCCAACTGAAGTTGGATGTTAATGGAAAACGCACAGTCGCTGCGGCTGAATTGGGCTTATGACGACTCCGTAACTGAATGCCATGCAATCAGTGTCACAGCAGGAATCACATGAGCTGAAGCCCGAGCAGCAACTCGCTGCGCATACGCTTGATCGGCACGTATCGGTGACTGCCGGCCCGGGCGCAGGAAAGACGATGGTGCTCGTCGAGCGATACCTCCACATCCTGCGAGCTCAGGACATCAGCGTAGATCAGATCGTCGCCATCACTTTCACCAATCGCGCGGCTAACGAGATGCGCGAGCGACTTAGAAGCGAGCTGGACAAACTCTTGCGGTCGGCTGACGCAAACGAACGATCAAAGTGGATGCGTCACAAACGGACGCTCGACGGCGCGATCATCACCACCATTCACGGTTTCTGCGCGAGATTGCTCCGCGAGTTTCCGGTCGAGGCCGACCTCGATCCGCAGTTTTCGCTGCTGGACGCGCATCAGTCGGCGATGCTGGAGGAGGCAGTCGTCGAAGAATCGCTGACGGAATTCATCAGCGCAGGTCACCAAGCGGTCACCGAGTTGGCAGCGGGTGTTGGCCGGCTGAGATTAGCTCGAGGGTTGATCGGTATTTACCGCTCGATGCGCAACCAAGGCTTGAGTTTCGACCAGCTTCGCGCGGCGACGGACAAAAGTCACAAGACCGCCGAGGATTTACAACGAGGCGTGAGTAAGCTGGCAACCAAGATGACAGAATTCGTCCGGAGCCGCGGTCTGACAGGTGTTGCGGAAGCCAAACGAAGACAAGCCGAGGTGCGCTGGCCTCCACTTCACGCATTTCTGACGACTGTTTCGGACTCGATCGCCGCGGGCGAATTCTCGGAGGCGATTCGAGAGTTCCGAGAGGCCACGCGTCCCGAGGCTCGTGGAAGGATCGCCGATACGATCAAGGCGCTGGACGAATTGATCTGGGATGAGAAGCTACGTTGTCGCGTTCCGCAGAGTTTCTTCGATTTGCGAGCGCGACCATACGCGCTTGAGTTGATCGACGCAGTCAAGACCATCGAGCAGCGGCTGGATGACGAAAAGCGGCGCAGGTCGGTGCTCGACTTCGACGACTTGCAACTTCGAACGCTCAGGGTGCTGGAGGCTCATCCAGAAGTCCTGCGCCGAACGGGCGGTCGCTACAAATTCTTTCTAGTCGACGAGTTTCAGGATACGAACGGCTTGCAGCGTGATCTGATGACGAAGCTTGCGTTTGGTAGCACAGACTTCAGTCTGTCTCACTCTGGTAGCACAGACTTTAGTCTCTCTGACTCGGAGACTCAAAGACGAGACTACAGACTAAAGTCTGTGCTACGCTCGAACCTGTTCATCGTCGGCGATCGAAAGCAATCCATCTATGGTTTCCGAGGCGCCGACGTGGACGTGTTTCGCGAGATGACCGCGACAATCGTTTCGCAGGACGGATTGTCCGTTCTGCTCAATCGAAACTTCCGCAGCCGGCCGGCGCTGATTCGCTTCTTCAACTTTCTGTTCGAGCGCATTTTCGAGCCCAGCGAGAAGGTCGTGCACAAGCTTTTAGAAGAATGCAGCGACGAAACAAAGGACCAAATGCTAAATCAGCTCGGCTACGTTCCGCACGAAGCAAGCGTGGCGGCGCGGCAGGCCGAAGACGCTTCGCTGCTGGTTGAGTTGCTTGTCGATCTTGAACGCAACGATGCCGACGATGATCGCTTGAAAAGGACGCCTCGCGAGCGCGACGCCGAGCAGTTGGCTTCGCGAATAATCTCGCTCGTCGGGCACGAAGTTCAGTGTTCAAACTTCAGCTTGCACGGCAGCCTGACGGCTGAACTCAGAACACGCCCGATCGAGTACCGCGACATCGCGTTGCTGTTTCGAGCGATGACCGAGGTTCATATCTACGAATCGGCGTTTCGTCGCGCGGGAATTCCTTACATCACCGTTGACGGGAGAGGCTTTTACGCGCGAGAGGAGATCACGGACCTCATTCAACTGCTGCGCTTTCTGGATAACAAAAGCGACGAGGTTGCGCTGGCAGCCGTGTTGAGATCACCCATTTGCGGTTTGTCAGATGACGCGTTGCTGGCGTTGCGCGGCGCGCCGGTGCGAACAGGAATGAAAGAGGAAGCGCTTCTATTAAGTAGCAAGCGGGTTCGGCCTTTGCTTCAGGCGCTGAAGGAACATGAAGCAATCGACTTCATCAACGAAGACGAGCTGTCGGCCATTGAACGCGCACGCGACCTGTTGCAAGAACTGATCGCACGGGCGAGGCGATCGCGCATATCCGAGCTTCTGCGGTTTGCGGTCGAGGCTTCGGAATATCGTGTCATCGCCGCGGCGCATTTCGACGGCGCGCAGCGGCTTGCCAACATCGAAAAGCTGTTCACGCTTGCCGAACGCTTCGAACGTTCGAGCGCTTATTTGATTCGCGACTTTGTAAGATTCGTTCAAGATTTCGAGGAGGCGGGAGGGCGCGAGAGCGAAGGACAGATAGACGAATCTGCGAACGCGATCCGATTGATGTCGATTCATCAATCAAAGGGACTCGAGTTTCCGGTAGTCATCGTTCCCGACCTTCACCGCCAGCCCGATAACCGCCGCGAGTGGTGGGCGCTCGATCGTCATCGAGGGCTGACGTTGAAGGTGCCCGACGGAAGAGGAAATCTCGCTGCGGGTTCCACGTATGCCGAGTTCACCGAGCGCGCAAAGCTACGCGAGCAATTCGAGAACATGCGATTACTGTACGTTGCGGCGACCCGCGCGGAGGAGCGGCTGATACTTTCAGGCGCCGCGAAAGACCTGGCAAGCTTACGCGGTTCGTGGCTCGAATGGATTTCCGAAGCGCTCGAACTCGCAAATGCAACGAACTCTCACGTGGTCAAGCCGGCAGAGGGCGTCGAGGCTCAATTGACGGTTAATTTAGCCGATGCATCGCGTGAGGTAACAGCCCAGCTTGGAGATCCCGGCATTTCACGACCGGAAGTAGTCTCGCGGGCGACATCGGATGAACAATTTCCGCTTCTAGGGAAGCTTAAGGCCGAACGCGAGACTGGGCTTCACCGGTTCACCGTCACGGAGCTTTTGAACTATCGGCGCTGTCCGAGGCAGTACTATTTCGATCGGGTGCTGCGCACGCCTTCCGAAGATCAGGTTTCGGTGTGGAATGACGCGGAAGCGCCCGAGCCTCCCTCGAACCTGACTGCGACGCTAAAAGGCGCAGTGATTCATCGCTTCTGTGAGCGGTTTCAGGAAGGCGACGAACTTTACGATCTGTTGAACAGCAGCTTGCGCGAGGTGTTGAGGCTGAGAGCGGCGGAGCTGGGCGACCGAGTTCTGGAGATCGATCCAGAGAAGGCTGTGCGCGATCTCCTGCCTCTGGCGGAGAACTACGTCGACAGCAACGTGCGCGAGCGAATCGAGACAGCTCGGCTGAAAGCACAGCACGGATCACGCATCACACATCGTTCTCCTCTCGGCGTCTTGAGCGAGCAGCGCTTTCGATTCCGCCGACCATTGGGGATTCTGACGGGCACGATCGATAAGCTCTTGGTTCGTTCATCAGACGCTACGGGGTTGAGCGTCGAGATCATTGACTTCAAGACGAATCGGTTTCGGGCTGCGAAACACGATGACGCTTCCAATCAAGGTGAATCCGCTGCTGCTGACGAGCGATCACGAGCTACGGACGAGCAACAGTTGTCATTCGGGTTTCTCGCGACTTCCGCTACGGTCTCTAATCGCGATTTTCTCGACGCTCAGATCAAGGCAGCGGCGGCGGATTATCAGATACAAATGCAGGCATACGCACTTACGGCACGCGAGCTGATTCCGCAAGTCTCACACGTCCGAGCCACGCTTCATTTCCTGGACCCAAATGTTGAATTAAGTTTGCCAGACGATTTGGTCCAACGCGAAGCATGCGCGAAAGCGATCGATGACGTGATGACGACAATAGTCTCTTCGTCGGGGCCCGAAAGCTTTCCGGCTCACCCAGGCGCGCGTTGCCGGGCCTGCAGCTTCGTTGAGTTGTGTACACAAGGCCGGCAGTGGCTGAGTGCCGATCGGCTGTAGATCTGAGGCCACAGTCATTGACGGCAATCGCTGATCTCGGTGTATAATCCGCTCAGCCCCGGAGGAGATATGGAATGCGCTCAATATGGAAGGGTCACATCCGGTTCTTGCTGATAGCCATCCCCGTTCGCGTTTACAACGCGATCGAAACGTCCGAACAGATTCATCTCAACCAGCTTCACAAGGATGACTACGGGCCGATCGCCTACGACAAGCGATGCAAGAAGTGCAATAAGGTCGTCACCAAAGATGACATCATCAAGGGCTACCAGTACGCAAAAGATCAGTACGCGATCCTCGAGCCTGACGATATTTCAAAAGTGAAACTGAGGACAACCAAGGTCATCGATATCGTTGGGTTTGTCGACAAGGGTGAGGTCTCGCCGATGCTTTATGACTCGCCTTATTTTGTCGGCCCGGACGGCGAAGTCGGAGCAAAGACCTACTCGCTACTGCGCGAGGTGTTGAAAGATACCGGCAAAGTCGGACTCGGCAAGGTCGTGCTTCGCGACCGCGAGGACTTCGTCGCCATTGCGCCGCAGGAAGAAGGCCTGGTCGTGTACAAGCTACGTTATCCGAAAGAGGTCAGGAAAATCAGCGAGGTGCCGCAGCTTGAACATCAGGAAATCGACAAAAGCGAGTTGAAGCTCGCCCAAACGCTTGTCGAGCAGATGGTGACTTCGATCGACCAAATCGAGATGCGAGACCGCTACAGTGAAGCGCTTAGAGAAGTGATCGAAGCCAAGATCGAAGGCAAGGAAGTTGCCGGCTTCGTCGAGGAAGAAGCGCCGACGGTCGATATAATGACCGCGCTCAAAGAGAGCATCAAACAAGCCCAACGGAAGCCGATGGTCAAGGCGACAGGCAAAGCCAAGAAGCAGGAAGAAGTGGAGGAAGCAAAGCCGAAGAAGGCTCGCAAGTCAAAAGCATCGTAGGCCAATGTCCGACAAACTTCAGTTTGTCGGCTGGGTTGCGTTGAGTCTCGATTCGAGCACAACGACAAACTAAAGTTTGTCGGACGCCGAGCTTCGCGAGATGGCCAAAAAAGAAACGAAGGTCCTGCGGTTTCCGGCCCCCCCGCCGTCAAAGGCAGACTATCAAAGGGTCAAGTCGACCTACACCGTTCACGAAATCAAAGAGTTGTTCGGACTCAGCGAACGTGTGATTCGCCGCTGGACCGAAGAAGGCATCGTGTCTGTGGCGAGTTCTTCGGAAGCTGGTGAGCCGCTTTACGACTTCGGCGCGTTGACTCAGTTCCGACGCGTGCGCGAGCTGCGCGGGCAAGGGCTGACGCTCAAGCAGGTCGAGGCTGAGATACAAGGCCAGATGAACTTGTTCAAGCCGGCCCGCGCTCGGGTCGCGCGACTGTTGAGTCCTTTTGAGGAGGCTTTGTTGCTGCACGAGCGCGGGGACGCGAAAGCTGCTGACTTGTATCGCGAAGCGATCGCAGAGGGAGACAACCTGGCCGACGCTTATTGCAATCTCGGTATCATCGAGCTCGAGGAGGGAAGGATGCCGAAGGCGTTGGACTGTTTCACGCTCGCTTTGAAGAGCGATCCGCGTCACGTCGAAGCTCACTACAATCTGGCGAATCTCTATTTTGACGCCGGCAACTTGCAGTTAGCAAAGCTGCACTACGAGACTGCGTCAGAGCTCGAACCGTCGTTCTCTCCGCTTCACTACAATCTTGCGCTCGTTTATTACAGGCTGGATGATTTGAACGGCGCATGCGACGCTTTGCGTAAGTACAAGGAGCTGGCGCCGGAGGATCAAGAGATGGTAGCCATCAACGAGCTTCTAACCTGGCTTGAGCAGGCTCGTGAGATTGAAAACAGACGGCGAAGCTCGTTGTAATTATCGAGTGAGGTTAAACACATGCCCCAAAAGCTTAGATCGCGCAAATCCTGGCGAGAGAAACTCGAAAAGCAAGATCACTCGAAGATCGTGGACATCCCCCCACAAATGGCCAAGCGGCTCGGCAACGGTACAATGCTTATACCCAAGCCGCTGGATGTTGACGCTCTCATTCGAAAGACGAAAAAGGGGCAGCTCGTTACGGTTGCCGAAATCCGCTCTCGACTTGCGCGCGACAATCGCGTTGATACAGCCTGTCCGCTGACCACCGGCATCTTTGTTCGCATCGCTGCCGAAGCCGCCGAAGAAGACTTACGCAACGGGCGAAAGCAAGTGACTCCCTACTGGCGAGTGATAAGAGATGACGGAAGCTTGAACGAAAAGTTTCCCGGCGGAGTGAAAGCCCAATCTCAGCGTCTGAGGTCCGAAGGGCACTCGATCTCCCCGAGCGCGGGCAAGCGTCCGGCCAAAGTGAAGGATTTTGAGAACTCGCTCGTGAGACTCTAGCGACAGGCCAAAGATTGGTTCTCATTTACCCCCAACTGACTGAAGTGAGGTGTTAATGAGAAGAAGAGCACTTATCCCATCAGACGCCCCTTCCAACACCGCAATGAAAAACGAGCACGACGACATCGAAGAGACGCTTGACCCGCAAGATTGGGATGAGCTTCGCGCTCTCGGTCATCGCATGTTGGATGACACTCTCGATTATCTCTCGAGCGTGCGCGAGAAACCTGCCTGGCAGCCGGTGCCCGAAAGCGTGAAGAGGCGCCTTGAGCAACCGCTGCCGACCGAGCCTCTAGACGCTGCCGCTGTCTATCAGGAATTCCTCGAAAATGTCTTACCTTACACGAACGGCAATCGACATCCGAGGTTTTGGGGATGGG
>DASXSR010000349.1:0-9243 GCA_036505875.1 Blastocatellia bacterium
TCGCCTTTTCTCAGATAAGCAGCGCCCAGCTTTTGCTCAAGCTCAATCATCGACCGCTCGCGGAGCGCATGATCGCTCGCTGCCAGAAACTCAAGCTCGCGCTCGTATTCGCGGATCGCTTCTTCGTAGCGCCCCTGGCGATAGTAACAATAACCCAATCGCGTGTGTGCGCCGACGATCTGAAGGCCCTCTTTCCCGGAGATGTAATGCTCCTGAAGGGCGATTGCTTTTTGGGCCATTGCTTCAGCGCGCTCGTAATCGCCTCGAAGGGTGAGAAGGAATACCAACTGAAGATACGAATAACCAGCCTGCGGATTGATTGCCACCGAGCGCTCCAACTCGACGATCGCTTCGTCGATCATTCCTTTGCCGATCCAGTAAGCGCGGGCCAGAGCCTGATGAGCGCCCGCGTTGTTCGGCTCGAGCCGGATCGCCTCTTTGATCGACTCAATCGCCTCGTCGTAACGACCAATCGTGTTGTACGAGCCGCCTAGAAACTGGTGCGCGTGTGAAAGCTTCGGGTTGATGTTGATTGCTTTCTTCGCAAATTCGATGGCTTTGTGCGAGAGTTCGGGAATGCCCAGGAAGCTCCCCTTGAGATCATACGCAATCGCGAGCGCTGCCCACGCTCCGGCATAATTCGGATCAACCTCCGCCGCTTTCTCGAAGAAGAAGATCGCGCGGTCAAGCGAGTCGCGGCTGCCAGTTCGTAGATTTATCATTCCGCGCGAGAAGCTTTCATATGCCTCGACCGATTCAGTCTCGTCGTACTCGATCTCCTTGATCTCGGACGTGCCAAGCTCGAGGTTCAATCCCTGGCTCAACTCGTAGACGATCTTGTCCTGCAGATCGAATATCTCGCTGATCTTGCCGTCGATCTTGACCGTCCTGATGATCGTTCCCGTGTTGACATCCACAACGCGAGCGGTGATGCGGATCAACTCCCCGATGCGCTGATAACCTCCGCCGAGAATCCAGGATGCGCCAAGCCTTCGCCCGACGTCGATCGCGACCTTCTCGTCGAAGTCGGTCAAGTAACCGGTGCTCAACTCCTTGAGAACATCAAACGTTCGCTCGCGCCCAATGACCGACAAGCCATGAATTTTCTTTGCGTCGGATGTCACCGTCTCGGCTATACCTGATCCTATCCAGTCGTCGGCGGGATCTTTTGTGATGTTGGAAAAGGTCATCACTGCGACCGAGTTTTCCAGTTTTGGCGCGGCCGCGCTGTTCACCAATCGCTTGCTCTCGGAAAGCAAAGCAGTAGGTTGATGCTCGGCAGTCGGGTACGCGCTGACTGTCGCGGTGCGTTTGTTTGAGTCGAGGTCGCGTTGCAAGTTGCGAAGATCGATGTACATCTCGCGCGCGGATTGATAGCGAAACGCAGGACTCTTCTCGAGCGTCTTGCGGACGATGCGCTCAAGCTCATGAGGAACGCTATAGTTGAACCTTGCAAGCGCCGGCGGCTCGTCGTGAACAATACGATCGATCACTTCTGTCGGGCTGTCTCCTTTGAAAGGAAGCTGGGCCGTCAGCATTTCGTAAGCCACAACCCCGAGAGAGAAGATGTCCGACCGATGATCGACCATTTGGCCGAGCGCCTGCTCCGGCGACATGTACGAGACCGTTCCCTGCACGACGCCGATGGCCGTCTCTTGTCCGAGCTTCGTCGTGGGATCGCTGTCGTAATTATTGCCGCCGGCGAGCGACAAGTTACCGGTGACTTTGGCGAGTCCAAAGTCGAGCACCTTCACCAACCCGCGCTCAGTTATGATCAAATTCGAACTCTTGATATCGCGATGCACAATACCAAGCGAATGAGCTTCGTCAAGCGCGTCCGCGACTTGCATCGCTACGTCGATGGCATCGAACACCGGGATGGGGCCGCGCTGGAGCTTCGTCGACAGCGTTTCGCCGGCCACGAATTCCATCACCAAAAAGGCTGATCCTTCATATTCGCCGATGTCATAGATGGCAGCCGTATGCGGAGAGCGAAGGGCCGATGCCGCGCGGGCCTCTTTGAAGAAGCGCTCGCGGCGATCTGGATCGTACTGATAGGAAGCTGGAAGAAACTTGAGCGCGACCGCCCGCCCGAGCTTGGTGTCTTCCGCGAGATAAACCTCACCCATCCCGCCCGCCCCGAGCCGCTCGCCGATCTTGTAGTGAAGAACTTCTCTGCCTGTCATCCCTGCACCTGGCCCGACTTGGGTCATGTCATTAACAGTATGATGCGAATGCGCCGGTGCGCAAGAGACGTGTCCCGAGCCGCGAGCCGTGATTCATGGGACTCGCTCCAGATCGCTGCTACTGAGACGTCGATTCAGACATGAACTTCGCCGTAGGCCAGCTCGCCGGCTGCTTCTCGGTGCTTGTACATGATGTAGAACAGCCATGCGTAGAAGGCTAAGATCATGATCAGAACCAACCAACCCGGCACATAACCGATCGCCGCATTTTTAAACAACTCACCGGTGGTATGGACTATTTCTGCAGTGCCCGTGGCTTGTAAGACGCTCGTCGTCGTCTTCAGCAGCCAGGCGAGCAAGAGGATCAAGAATAGCCAGATGTAATTTCGGCGCAGGCGTCGGGCCATCGCCTGAGTTGATGTGATCGTGAAACGGGGAAGTCGCAAGTCTTCGCCAAGCTGAGCCATCCAATGGGCTACATCCATGAGATCTCGGGGAGCGAAAATTCGGGTGTAGTAGTTACGCTCGATAAGCCGGACTCGGCTGCGATAGACGTGAAAAAAGCGATAGCGCCGTGACTCGATGGATAACAGAAGAAACACCAGTATCATCGCGAACAGCAGCACGCCGTGGTGAGACTGCGGCGACGATAGCGACACCGACAGCATTGCGCCGACGCCGGTTATCGCCCAGTTCGTGGTGCGATCGAGCCGGTCTCGCCAGCTCATCATTCGCGACAGCTCGCCTCGGTAGTAGTGTGACAGTGCGTTTACAAACTCGACCGAGTTGGTTGGGAAAATTGGCGGCCCCGGCTTCGCCGATATGTCGGGTCTGATGGTTATATCTTTTTCTGAAATCATAAGCGTCCTGGGAATTCAGGGGATGTCCGATAAATTTCAGTTTGTCGGTCGGTTGCAAGCAATCGAAAGGCGAGAGCGACAAACTGAAGTTTATCGGACATGCATGCGCACCCAGCTATATTACGACCTGCGAATTCGCGCTACAAGGTTAGCTTGTTACTCTTGCCGCTGAGTTGGGATAATCAGCCACGGCACCCTCGATATGGATATAAGCGCTCAACAACTGATTGAAGAGTTTTTCACTGAATACCGCGCATCGGGGCGCTACTCGCGCGAGCACATAACGCGGCTCGTTGAACTCGCTACGTCCGAGGACAATGAAGTCGCGGAACTGGCTTCCAGAGCCTTTTTCACGTCGCTTGTCGAGCGACTGGCCGATTCATTCGAATCTGAGGCTGTTACGCTCTACAACCTCGCCTTCGCGCAATTGATTCAGTATTGCCGCAAGGATCGACGCGCGTATTCTCTCGATCGCGAGCTCGCACGGGCCGGCATACTAAACGAAGAAAACCTGACAACGCGGGCGGACAGGTTGAGATGTGTGATGCCGATCGCTCCGGGCGAGTCCCACACGCTGCGACGGATCATCGTTCTCTCGCGAGTAACAATCGGAGCCGATGTCGCGATCACCAGCGTCATAATCGAGCGAGTCAAGCGCGAATTTCCGGACGTTGAAATCGTGCTGCTCGGTGGCAAGAAGAGCGGCGAGTTGTTTGGGGCCGATCAGCGCGTGCACGTCAAGGAAATTGAGTACGGTCGAGGCGGGAGCGTGATCGCGCGGCTGCTGTCCTGGATCGATTTGATCGAGTGTGTGCGTGAGCTTACGCGTGGCTTTGGACGGGGCGAGTACCTGATCATCGATCCGGACACGAGGCTTACACAGCTCGGACTGCTCCCCGTCGCGCCGGAGACCAATGACCGCGGATATGTCTTCTTCCCCAGCCGTGAGTATCGCGCCGAAGCCTCACACCCGCTCGGCGAGTTGACATCGATGTGGCTCGATGAGGTGTTTGGGGAGAGTGCGGTCACATATCCGGGCGTAAGCTTAGGCGGCAGAGACATCGAGGCGACAAAGGATCTAATCATCCGACTGAAGCGTCCTGTTGTTACGATCAACTTCGGCGTTGGCGATAACCCGCTCAAACGCGTTGGCGTCGATTTCGAAGCCGCGCTAGTTTCCGGTTTGGTGCAGAGAGGCGCGTCGATTGTTCTCGACAAGGGCACGGGCCACGATGAAAGCGAGCGCATCGACAAGGTGATTGCTGAGGCGACTCGAAGCGCGAAAAATGGCCAGCGGGCGCTAGTCGTCCAACTCGACGAGCAGACTTCGATCGCAGCTCTCAATGAATGGAATGAGGCCGACATTTTAACTTGGCACGGGCGAGTAGGAGTCCTTGCGGCGCTGATCGGCGAAAGTGATCTTTATATTGGATACGACTCGGCGGGTCAGCACATCGCTGCAGCGCTTGAAGTGCCGTGCATCGACGTGTTTGCGGGATTCAGCTCGCGACGCATGCTCGACCGTTGGCGCCCGACTGGAAGGGGAGAAATCCGCGTGTTTCCCGTTGAGATGTCGTGCGGCCCCTTTTCTTCGGCGGAGTTGGCTGCGAAAGTGTTGCGTCACGCAGCGGAGTTGCTATCGCTCGCACAGCGAAGGAAGTCTTGACTATTGCTTTCAGCTCGGGCTACCATTCGCGGGTCTGCTTTGCGGAGTCCTCAGCAACATTAGTCAGAAATCGGCGGCGTTTGTGAACGAGTATCGGGCCCCGGGTTTCGTGTAGTCTTCCGCGGACGAGCTAATCGGATAGCCGGCAGTATATGAAACGAAATTCTCGTCTTGTGACGTTAACCTCTGTAAGAACTGCCGCGCTCTCGTTAGTTCTGTTGCTACTATTATTGCTTGCACCATCCGCGCGTCTTTCGAGTTCCGAGGTATCGGTGGTCCCGACGCTCGGCGCGCCCAAAATTCCAGACAAACCTTCTCCCACAGTCGCGCAAGCTGTCGGGTTCGCAGAGTCCGCCGCGGTTCGCGATCTGGAACCCGTCAAGCTGTCTGCTGCAGAGGCGCGGAAGTTGAATGGACTCTCAGAAGATCGGAAGCTGAATGAGTTGAACGAAGTGCCGTTAAAGCAATCGGTGGCGCCGATCACGGGCGCCCGCACGTTCGACGACGCGATTCAGAGCGGCGAACTAGTGTCGGCAAATATTCCAGCGCCGTCAACTACGTTCGACGGACTGGCCAGCAGCGACAACGTCGCGCTGTTTGGATCTAGTGTGCTGCCGTCGGACGACAACATAGATGTGGGCCCAAACCACGTCGTTCAGACGGCCAACCTCGCGTTTCGCGTGTTCAACAAGAGCGGCGCGCCGCTTACGCCGGCAGCGAAGTTCAGCAGCCTTTTCGCTCCGCTCGGCTCGCCATGCGGGACCAGGAACGACGGCGATCCAATGGTGCTTTATGATCCGTTGGCCGATCGCTGGTTGATTTGTCAGTTCTGCCTTGTATTCAATCCCAATATGCATCAGTTGGTTGCGGTGTCAAAGACCGGCGACCCGACCGGCCAATACTACTTATACGACTTCGTAATGCCTAATACCAAGTTTTTTGACTATCCGCATTACGCCGTGTGGCCGGACGCCTACTACATGACCACCAACCAATTCAATCAAGCGGGCACGCAGTTTCAAGGCGGGGGCGCGTTTGCCTTCGATCGCAACAAGATGCTTCAAGGCGATCCAACAGCCAGCTACATATACTTCGATGAGTTCAAGATTGATCCCACGCTGGGCGGTGAGCTTCCGACGGACATCGACGGCGTTTTGCCGCCGCCCGTTGGAACACCTAACCTGTTCATGGAATTTCGCGCTACGGCGTTCGGCGACCCGAACGATGCATTGCGGATGTTCGAGTTTCACGCCGACTTCGCCAATCCCGCGAACTCCACCTTTACGCAGAAGGCTGACCTGCTACTGGCTACGTTCGATGCCAGTCAGCCCTCGTCGCGTAACGTGGTCGAGCAACCGCCTCCAGCAACCTCCAACGGGTTCCTGGACGCTCTTGCCGACCGCATGATGCACCGGATCGCGTACCGAACGCTTGCTGGCGGGATCCAGTCGTACGTACTCAATTTCACAGTGAATGTGAGCGGGGTCACTGCGACATCGGGCTCCACATATCAGGCCGGGATACGATGGGTCGAATTGCGACGTAACGCGGTTTCGGGCGCAATGGCCGTCAATCAGCAAGGTACTTATGCTCCCGGCGCCGGCGACGGAACAAATGGCCGGAACGTCTGGATGGCGAGCATCGCTCAGGACTATCAAGGCGACATAGGGCTTGGTTTCAGCGCGTCCAGCCTGACTCAGTTCCCGTCGATTTTTTACGCCGGGCGGCTTGCGGGCGATCCAGCCGGAACGCTCGCCCAGGGCGAGGCTTCCATGTTTAATGGGAGCGGTTCACAGCAAAGCTCTTTTGGACGTTGGGGCGACTACAGCGCGATGAGCGTGGATCCGGCAGACGAGTGCACTTTCTGGTACAGCAATCAATATCTCAACATCTCGGCAAACAACGACTGGCGTACGCGTATTGGCTCCTTCAAGGTCGATCCCAATTGCGCGGCTCAGCAGAAGGCGACGATAACCGGCCAGGTCACCAACTGCCAGACCGGCGCCGCTGTTCAAGGCGCGGTGGTTATGACGTCCGACGGTTTCTTTAGACAGACAGATGCGAGCGGCAACTATTCGATCTCGGTAGCTCCGGGAACCTATACGCTTAATATTTCGAAGCCCGGCGCCGGGTTTAATACTTGCAGCGGCAGCGTTAACGTCGGCGCCGGGGGAAGCGCCAGCTTCAACTGTTGTTTGCAAGCGAGCCCGCTCATCGTTGCGTCGGGGGCTTCGATTGTGAGCGAGAGCTGCTCGCCGGCTAACGGCGTGATCGATCCCGGCGAGCTCGTGACCCTGAGCTTCTGCGTGAAAAATGCTGGCGGGCTGAACACAACAAATCTCGTCGGGACGTTGCAAGCAACCGGCGGAGTCTCGACTCCAAGCGGCCCCGCAACCTACGGTCCTCTGGTCGCGGGCGGAGCGTCCGTCTGCCAGAACTTTGCTTTCACGGCGAGCGGCGCATGCGGCGGCACGGTGACCGCGGCGGTACAGTTTCAGGACGGCACAACGAATCTTGGCACGATCACTTACACATTTACGCTCGGCACGACGAAGACGGCCTTCAGCGAGAACTTCGACGGCGTAACGGCTCCCGGGCTGCCGGCTGGCTGGGCCCGCATGAATGCTGCCGGGCCAGACCCGGTATGGGGGACGTCAACCAACGGACCCGATACCTCTCCCAACGACGCATTCGTCAATTGTCCTTCCGTGGTGAGCGACAAACGCTTGGATAGTCCCGCCATCGCGATCAACTCGAATTCCGCGCAGTTGAGTTTCAGGCAAAGCTACCAATTCACAGATAGCGGCTCAGGCTTTGACGGCGGAGTGCTGGAACTCTCATCGCCCAACATCAACGGCGGCGCGTTCACTGACGTAACCAACGCCGCTGTCGGCGGAACTTTCGTATCAAACGGCTATACCAGCATCATCGATTCCAGTTACAGCAGCCCGCTGGCGGGCCGCCAAGCATGGAGCGGATCTTCGGGCGGATATATCACCACAAAGGTAAACCTTGGTCCAAACGTGGCGGGGCAGAGCATCAAGTTGCGTTGGCGAATGGGGTCGGACGTTGGCGGCAGCGATATCGGCTGGTTCGTCGATACCATTGTGATCACCGACGGATACACTTGTTGTATTACACCTCCGGCCTGCACCATTAGCTGCGCAGCCAACATCACCAGGTCGAACGATCAGAATCAGTGTGGAGCGGTAGTGAGCTATCCGTCTCCTCTCGTCGGTGGCTTCTGCACAGGATACAACTGCTCGCCGACGTCGGGTGCGTTCTTTCCCAAAGGCGCGACAACCGTGACCTGCACGACGACCAACGGGCCGAGTTGCTCATTCACCGTTACCGTCCAAGACACTCAGCCGCCAACAATCACGTGCCCGGCAAACGTCGGCGTCCCTAGCAATTGCGGACCGATTACGGTGAATTACGCAAACCCGACTGTGAGTGACAACTGTTCCGGCGTGGGCGCACCCACTTGTACTCCGGCTTCGGGTTCGACGTTCCCTGTCGGCACGACGACCGTCAACTGCAGCGTCAAGGACAGCTCGAATAACTCAGCGACTTGCAACTTTACGGTGACGGTGACAGGTGGTGATACTCAACCTCCCACGTTCTCCAACCTTTGCCGGCCTGCGGTTAATGTGTCGGCTGCCTTCCTGTGTCCATACGCGACCAGCGCGCAAGTCAGCTACACTAACCCGGCCGCTAGCGACAACTGCCCTGGAGTGACAGTCGCTTGCAATCCTCCGTCGGGGTCGACCTTCCCGCTCGGTACCTCGACCGTGACCTGCACTGCGACCGATGCTTCAAATAACACCGCGACGTGCACCTTCCCTGTGAACATTTACTCCGCGTGTCTGGTGGACGACACGAGTCCCGGAAACGTAGTGCTGTTCAACGCGTCAACCGGGGAGTATCGCTATTGCTGTAATGGAGTCGTGGTTGCGATTGGGAAAGGCACGGTGACGGGGACGGGTTGTGATATCACAATCGATCACACAAAGGGTAACCGCAAGGTGCACATCTCGGTGAGCAGCGCCGGTCAGGGCAGCGGCAGCGCTTATGTTCAAAAGGGGACGAGTCAAGTTTGCACGATCACTGACGCGCAGATGGTTGGGAATGTGTGCGCCTGTCAATAGTCGGACCCGACCTGCAAGCCTGTTCGTTCCGAAATCAGTGTTTTTCATATAGCAGAATGATTGCGAGTATGGGTCGCCCGGTGGTAGAGTGCTTCGTCCCAAAGGCCGAATGAGAGTGGAAAAGATCCTTGCGAGCTGGTGGGTTCAGATTGGCGGAATACCGCTGCTCTTGATGCTGGTCGGAGTGTTCGCAAAGAGACTGGGCCGACGCGATGGAGACGACAGCCCTCGGATAAACGATTGGGCTGTTGGGACGACGATTCTATTGATGGTGCTCGGAGCAGCGTTGGTGGATCTTAGAAATGTAGGAGGCGCTTCTGACTTGGGAGGGCGCTTGGGGTGGTTGGTCGGCATTTTGTTGACAGTTTTCGTTTCGATAGATC
>DASXSR010000350.1:0-32182 GCA_036505875.1 Blastocatellia bacterium
TATTGTGTAACCCAACAATCGCCGATATACAAACTTCCGCCTAAAGGCCGTACTACAAACTTATTATCAGGAGAATCACCAATGATCATCGCAATGAAATCCAACGCAACCGAAGAACAAATCCAAGAGGTCTGTGAAAGCATCCGCCGTTACGGTTACAAGCCTCATTTGATCCGCGGCGAAGAGCGCGTCGTTATCGGCGCGGTCGGCCACGGCGACAACAAAGACCATCTGCAAAACCTGCGCTCGGCGCCGGGCGTCGAGGACGTAGTCCCGATACTTCAGCCCTACAAGATCGTCAGCCGCGAGCTTCAGCCCCGACGAACGGTCGTGCGCGTCGACGACCTGGAAATCGGCGGCAAAGAGTTCGTGGTGATGGCGGGGCCTTGTTCGGTAGAGACTCGCGAGCAATTGATGGAAACCGCCGACGCCGTCAAACAGGCGGGCGCTCAAGTGCTGCGTGGCGGCGCCTACAAACCTCGCACGTCGCCATATGATTTTCAGGGACTCGAGGTTGAAGGTCTCAAGCTGCTGGCCGAGGCTCGCGATCGCACGGGGCTGAAGATCGTAACCGAAGTCGTGACAACCGAGGACACCGAAGTTGTCGCCGAGTACGCGGATATCCTTCAAGTGGGCGCGCGCAACATGCAGAACTTCGCGTTGCTCAAGAGGCTTGGCCGCGTGAATAGGCCGGTGCTGCTCAAGCGTGGCATGAGCTCGACCATCAAAGAGTTGCTCTTATCGGCTGAATACATCGCAACGCACGGCAACCCTCAGGTGATCCTATGCGAGCGCGGCATTCGAACCTTCGAGACCGCGACGCGCAACACGCTTGATCTCGCCGCCGTGCCGCTACTGAACGAGCTGACTCATTTGCCGGTGGTAGTTGATCCTTCGCACGCGACTGGCCGGAGGAGTCTCGTGCGACCTGCTGCCAAGGCTGCCGTTGCAGTCGGCGCTGACGGTTTGATCATCGAGGTACACCCACGCCCGCAAGAAGCGTGGTCGGATGGTCCTCAGTCAATGACGCCGCCGATGTTTGCTGAATTGATGAAGGAGTTGCGAGAGTATGTTCGGCTTGAGTCGCGACATATGAATGGCTCTACATAGCGGAGAGGAGGTCCATGCTTGGCAACACCACAAACAATGAAACAACGCCAGGATTGCGATTCATTTGGTGGGAAACAAGGCCAGGTAGAAGCCGGGACAGGGTGGGGGCAGCTTGCAAGCGGCAGAAGGCGCTGGACGGCAAGGTCGTCGAATGGATGGAAAAGGTCAGCGACGAGCAACACCAGAAGTGACGAGTGACCGGTGATAAGTGACTGGAAACCGGCACTCAGAAAACTTCTTTACCTGTCGGAATCTGATTTGCGGTGAGAAATGTTTTAACAAGTTCGCCTTCGCCGCAGACAATCATTCCCGAAAAACGCTTGAACCATTTGCCTTCGGGCACTTCCGGCTCGGTGTCGAGCCAATCAGCAAGAAACCCGAGTTGTTCGGAGGAAATTTGCCGCAACCGGATTCGGTCGAGCAGATGATTGAGCAGCGCTGGCGGAAGATTCTGCCGACGAACTTTAGGCATTCGACTCTTGCGCGCCGTAGAAGCCGCGAACGATTGCCTCGCGAATTCTTGCCGCTTCAACAGCGTCGTCCGTTTCGGTCATGCGCGCGGCCAGCTTCGACAACTCCTGCCCGCTGAGCTGGCGTTCGGCGTCGAGTTGATAAGCAAACCGGATCACACCGAGCTGCTCTTTTGGGTCAAGGCGTTTGATTTCCTCGATGATTTGCTGCGCTGTCATAGGTCAAGCATATCGCGATTCACTGAGCCGATCAATGAAGCAAGGGCGCAAAGGCAAACAAATCTGGCGCTGTCACCTCAAGTCAATACATTGGGGGAGGCTTGACGACGTCGGGAACGTCGCCCCAGATCTTGAGAAGTACACGCAAGGCCCCTTGTCGGGCTATGGAAAACACCCTGGACGCGACCGCAGCATATGGCCGCACGCGGTCGATTGCTAAGTTCCCGCCTCCCACGTGTTCATGTACTCGATCATCTCGGGAGTCAACTTGTCGATCTTGATCCCCATCGCGTCAAGCTTGAGCGACGCGATTTCCATATCGACATCTTCAGGAAGCAGGTGCAACCCGGGAGCCAGCGTGCCTTGATTCTTGACCAGGTACTCGCAGGACAACGCTTGATTGGCGAAACTCATGTCCATCACTGAAGCAGGGTGACCCTCTGCTGCAGCGAGGTTTATCAGTCGGCCTTCGCCGAGCACAATGATTCGATTGCCTGACTGCTCGAGCTTATACTCTTCGACGAAAGGCCGAAGTTGCTCGCGCGACTCGCTCATCTCGCCAAGAGCCACGAGATTCAACTCGACGTCGAAG
The DNA here is from genome assembly GCA_036505875.1 of Blastocatellia bacterium. GTDB lineage: Bacteria > Acidobacteriota > Blastocatellia > UBA7656 > UBA7656 > Onstottus_A. Next base: position 2,392 of record DASXSR010000350.1, read on the forward strand.
TGACCCGAGTTGGCGACGATCGCTCCATCGTGCATTTTGGCGAAGTGCGCGCCGTCGATCACGTGCCGGTTTCCAGTGACTGTTATAAAAACATCACCTATCGGCGCGGCGTCGTCCATCGGAAGCGCGCGGAAGCCGTCCATCACCGCTTCGATGGCGCGGATCGGATTGACCTCGCACACAACAACGTTCGCGCCCAATCCGCGCCCGCGCATCGCGACGCCCTTGCCGCACCAGCCGTAACCGACCACGACGAGCGTCCTACCAGCGAGCAAGATGTTCGTCGCGCGAATCACTCCGTCCAGCGTCGATTGACCCGTGCCGTAGCGGTTGTCAAACAAATGTTTGGTCTGGGCGTCGTTCACCGCGATCGTAGGCCAGGTCATCCGCCCGCTCCGCTCCAGCGCACGCAAACGGACAAGCCCGGTCGTCGTTTCTTCAGTGGTGCCGATGATCTTGCTAACAAGCTCGGGTCGTTCCTTGACCATCGTCGCAACGACGTCCGAGCCGTCGTCGATGATCAAATCGGGTTGATGATCGAGCGCCATTCGAACGTGACGGTTGTACGTCTCAGTTGACTCGCCTTTCATCGCGTAAACCGGAATTCCGTACTCTACGACAAGCGCGGCCGCGACGTCGTCTTGAGTCGAGAGCGGGTTGGAAGCGATCAGCACCGCGTCGATCCCGCCTGCTTTCAATGCGCGAGCCAGGTTCGCGGTTTCGGTGGTGATGTGACAGCAGGCGACGAGCTTCTTGCCTTCGAGCGGCCGCTCGTGTTCGAAGCGCTCGCGTATCAAGCGGAGCACGGGCATCTCGCGTTCGGCCCATTCGATTCGTTTGCGGCCCGCCTTGGCGAGGTTTAAATCCTTAACATCGTAGTTCGGAACTTGAGCACTGGTTGACATGAATTATCTCCATAACTTGCTGGGGCGGCCCTCTGTGGCCGCCCCAGACTTGAAATAGGACCAATCGCCGGTGGTTGAGGTTCCTTATCTTGATCGCGCAAGTGCGCTGACATCATTGGCCTCGGAACCGACCCACACCTACCTATAAACCGGCGGCACGGCGGAGCGCATCTGCCTTGTCAGTTCGCTCCCAGGTGAACTCCGGCTCATTGCGCCCGAAGTGACCATACGCCGCCGTCTTCTTGAATATCGGCCGTCGCAAGTCCAAGCTCTCGATTATCCCGGCCGGAGTCAGTTTGAAGTACTCGCGCACCAAAGCCGACAACTTCTCTTCGTCGATCTGCCCGGTACCTCGCGTATCGATCAACACAGACACAGGATCGGCTATCCCAATCGCGTAAGCCAACTGAACCTCGCAGCGTTCTGCAAGCCCCGCAGCCACGATGTTCTTCGCAATGTATCTCGCCATATAAGAGGCCGAGCGATCCACCTTCGTCGGATCTTTCCCTGAGAACGCCCCGCCACCGTGCGCGCCCGATCCACCGTAAGTGTCGACGATAATCTTGCGACCCGTCAGCCCGGTGTCACCCTGCGGTCCACCGATCACGAATCGACCGGTCGGGTTGATGTGAAAGCTCGTTCCGCCATCCATCATCTCACCCGGGACAACCGGGCGAATAACGTGGTTGACGACATCTTCGTGTATCTGATCGTTGGCTACCGATTCGGAGTGTTGAGTGGAAACAACGACGGTGTTGACGCGAACTGGTTTGTTGTTGGCGTATTCGACTGTGACTTGAGACTTGCCGTCGGGCCTGAGGTAATCCAGCAGTCCTTCTTTGCGCACATCTGATAGCCGTCGCGTGAGCTTGTGCGCGAGCATGATTGGCAGCGGCATTAGCTCAACTGTTTCGTTGCAAGCGTAACCAAACATCATCCCCTGATCCCCGGCGCCCCCGTGATCGACTCCCATCGCGATGTCTTGTGACTGGGTGTCTATTGAAGTGATGATGCCGCAGGTCTCGCAATCGAAACCGTACTTTGCTCGTGTGTAGCCTATGTCACGGACCGTTTCGCGGACGATTTTTGGAATATCGACCCATGCCGAAGTCGTGATCTCGCCGGCGACGATGACCAATCCCGTTGTAAGCAGCGTCTCGCAAGCTACGCGACCGTAGGGGTCATCGCGGAGAACCGCGTCGAGCACGCCGTCTGAAATCTGATCGGCGATCTTGTCGGGATGTCCTTCGGTGACCGACTCGGATGTGAACAAACGTTTGTTATTAGCGCCCACTAATTTGATTGCCTCCCATTGAGTATATTCCGAATGGCGGGATTTCCGCTTATAAACGCCAGAATCTAGCAGACCGGCATGATGGGTGTCAAGGAATGCGCAGGAATTGGGTGCGTCTGGGGTGTGATCAAAATTGGGACTTGGAACCAGGAAGACGTGCTTTTTCATTAACACCTCGATTCATCGAGGTGTGGCAGTGGAAGGGTTCCCTCGCCTAACTGTTTGAACAGTTTTCTGCGTAAGCCCGGCAAACCGTTGAAACGGTTCAGGATGGGCACTCCGCGTCCGCCCACACCACTGAAGTGGTGTGTTAATGAGAAGTTGGACTTCAATACGTCACGACGTTGGGTTGCGAGCAAAGCCAAGCCTCACGGCTTGGTAAAGTTGAACTCCGTACTCGTCTGATTATCGCCGTTCTGCACCTGAATCTTTACGGTTTGTTCGGATGAGATTTTTTTCGCCACCTTCTTGCCGACCAACACTCCGGACGCAACGTCGTCGCGTAAGGTTTTCTGGACATCGCCGTTCATCACGATCGTCGACTCGCTATCGAAATTCTCGCCGCTGACAATGAGGTCCTTCCTTGTAGCGGCAACGCTGTTGATTTTCGGAGCGAAGCGATCGTCCGCATAGACGCGGACATAATCGACAGTCATCGTCTGAGGGAACGTCGTCGTGTCGTTGGGGTTGCCGGGGAAGTTGCCGCCCACAGCGACGTTAAGAAGGATGAAGAACGGATGGTCGAATACCCATTGCTTGCCGGCCGCATCCGCCGTCGTCTTAGTCTGATAGAGATTCCCGTCAACGTAGAACCGTACGGCTGTCGGCTCCCATTCTATGACGAAGATGTGAAAGTCGTCGGAGAACTTCTGGCCCGCAGGTAAGGTGTAAATGCCTCCCAGCCCCGAGCCGCCCGAGTATCCCGGACCGTGCAGCGTGCCGTGATTGATAGAAGGCTCGCGGCCAATGTTTTCCATTATGTCCATCTCGCCGCACATAGGCCAGCCCACCTGATCAATATTAGCGCCGAGCATCCAGAACGCCGGCCAGATGCCCTGCCCGAACGGCAGCTTGATCCGCGCTTCAAAGCGACCGTACCGCTGACTGAACTTGCCTTTGGTAAGTAGCCTCGCCGATGTGTACTCGCGCCTGATGCCGTCCGCTCCGGTGAAGGTTTCCTTGATGGCCTTGATCACCAGATGGCCGTCGCCGTCGAGGAATGCGTTTTGAGTGCGGTTGGTGTAGGTTTCAAGCTCATTGTTGCCCCAGCCGCCGCCGCCGGTGTCGTAGTTCCACTTAGTTTGATCGGGAGCGCTGCCTGCCGGGCCATCAAATTCATCGGACCATCGCAGCGCATAGTTCTGCGCGCGGGCGCTGTTGGAGAGCGCCACCAGGAGAAATAACAAGATCGAAGCAGTCACCAAAGGTTTCGTCACAATCAACCTCCCGTTCACAGCTGCGGCTTCATTCGCAGAATACTTATCATGGTCGTGCCTGATTGACATTACAAGTCGTCGGATTGCCCGGTTGGATGAATTACCGCTGCGCCGTCGGTTGAACTCACTTGGCGGGAAGAATATGATTCCTGCTCGGACCGCTCGCAGCTGAGTCTTAGAAAGTCAGATCGGTGGAGGCCGAAGTTAATAATGTCGGGCTCGATCGTCTTTGCTGGAATAGCGCCGCACCCGCCGCTGCTGATTCCCGAGGTCGGCGGCGACCGCATCGAGCGAGTCTCCGATTCGCAGCGCGCTTTGCGAGAGTTCTCGCGCCGCTTGATCAATACCGGTCCTGACACCGTCGTCCTCATCTCGCCTCATTCGCCGCTTGATCCTCGCGCGTTCACCGCGCGATCGACGCCCGAGCTGATCGGAGACTTTCGCGAGTTTCTTGCGCCAGCAGTGAGGCTTACATTCCCCAATGACCTCGAGATGCTTGATGGAATCAAGCAAGCTGCCGCGACTCAAGGCGTCGAATTGCGCGCGCTCGATCGTGACTATCCGCTGGACCACGGAGCGCTAGTGCCTCTGTTCTATCTGCACGACGCAGGCTGGCGAGGACCGACAGTTGTGCTCGGTTTTACGTATCAATCGAATGAGAAACATCTTGCGTTCGGGCGTGCGATCGCCGCGGCTGCTGAAGCATCGGGCAAGAGAGTGGCGCTCGTAGCAAGCGGAGACCTCAGTCATCGGCTCATCGTCGGTGGACCCTATGAATATGAACCCACCGCGCACTTGTTTGACGAGCAGATCGTCGACGCTATCAAGCGAGGCGACCCGAGCGGCGTTATCAACGTCGATCCGGATCTGCGCGAACGCGCCGGTGAGTGCGGCTACCGATCGATAATGATCGGGCTGGGCGCGGTCAGCGAGAGTTTGCGCGAGCATGAAGTGCTGAGTTACGAGGGCCCGTTTGGAGTTGGGTACATGGTGGCCGTGCTCGCTGAAAAGAGGAAATTGAAGAATGAAAAATGCGAATTGCAAATTTGAAATTCGCCAACCCCAATTCGCAATTTGCATTTTTCAATTTTCAATTTTCCTTGGCCGGTTATGGATCGCCCTTCCAACGATATCTTGCCGCAAGACCTCGCGAGGTTGACGATTGAGGCATTCGTTCGCGAAGCGGTCGTTACTCAGCCGCCCGATGAACCCAAAGGCCTCCTCGCGACACGAGCCGGAGTGTTCGTCACGCTGAGGACGATTGAGGATCAACTTCGCGGCTGCATAGGCACAATCGAACCCGCTTGCGCGAATGTGGCGCTTGAAATAATTCAAAACGCGATCAGCGCAGCAACTCGCGATCCTCGATTTCTCCCCGTCACGTCAGCCGAGTTGGATTATCTAAGGTACGGTGTTGACGTGCTTGAGGCTCCTGAACCGGCGGGCGGGCCGGAGGACCTCGAACCTTCAACCTATGGAGTCATCGTTGGGACGCTTGACGGATTGCGGCGTGGACTTCTTCTGCCCCGGATTGAAGGGATCGACTCGGTGGAAGAGCAATGGCTGGCGGTACATCAGAAAGCGGGGATCAAACCGGGCACTCCGGTTCTCGTCGAGCGATTCACGGTCACCCGCTTTGGAAAGGATTGATCTCCGATCGCAAACTTGACACCTGCCAAATCAGCTCGCTATCCTAAGTTTTCCTTTTCGAAAGATATTGTTCGCAGTAACAAGGAGAAAACTAGCGCATGGCGAATCACAAATCAGCGGAGAAGCGGACGCGGCAGGCTGAGAGACGCAACGAGGCGAACCGTCGCAATCGTAGCCACCTTCGCACCGAGATCAAGAGACTCCGCGCAGCAATCGAGTCAGGCAATCGTGAAGAAGCGAAGACGGTGTTGATCGAGACCGTTTCGGTTATCGACAAATCCATCCAAAAGGGCATCATCCATCACAACGCTGCAGCCAGATACAAATCGCGGCTTACGACCAGCGTCAACGCGATGTCCGCTTAAGTTCGAGAACTTGTTTTGGCGATGCTCGTAGCTGGGGGAAGTCTGGAACACAAACCGAGTCTCTTCTCATCTCGAGCTACTCGGCAATGTCAACTCCGATATGAGATATTCCATCTGCAGTCGCGGAGTTCCCTCTGAATTCTTTATCGCGTTATCAACCTGGGCGATTCGACGAAGCCCTCTCGCAAACTCTTGGCGAGAGGTTTGGCGCAGATGCGTAAAGTAAGCCTCGCTCCACTGGCCGGTCGCGTTTTTTATTTCCTGTGACGACGCGCCTCGCTCGCTAAGCTCCTTCCCAATCAGCAATCGCCGATACAACCCCGCAAGCGATCCCAGAATGGGCAGCGGGTCGCTGTCGTCAAGCATATGCGACATAAGCTTGAGCGCGCGCTTTCGATTCCCGGCGTTGATGGCATCCCAAAGTTCCCAGCTCACATGCTCGCGCGCGCGAGGCACGAGCTCGCGAACGGAAGACATTTTGATTGGTTGACCATCTGCGTAGGCCGCAAGCTTGTCAAGCTCGTTTGAGAGTCTTGTCAGACCGGTTCCAACAAGCCCCATCAATAGACTCAACGCCGCCGGTTCGATGCTGCAGCCACGCCGCTTGAGATAGTCGCCAGCCCATCGTTTGGCCGGGCCTTCGTCAAGCAAATCGAAGCTGACTACCACGCAAGCTTTCATCAACGCTGTCGTGAGCCTGCGGCGTTTGTCGGGGGACGCCGCCTGGAACACCATTGCGGTCGTCGGTGAAGGGCTTTTCAGATACGCGACCACTAGTTCCTGCTCATCCTCCTTGATCTTATCGAAATCGCGAACGACCACGATTCGACGGGCGGACATCATCGGCATTTGGTTGGCCGCGTCGATCGCCATCGCAGCAGTCGTCTTCGAGCCTGTGCCGGTGTCGCTCCCTATTGAAAAGACGAAAAGGTTGAACGCCCGAAGCGCTTCGTCGACCGTTTCATAAAGCACCCTAAGGCCGCGTTCGTGTAGGTATTGTTCCTCGCCGATAAAGAGATAGAGGGGCGCCACTCGTCCGCCTTTTACCTCGCGGCGAAGCTCGTCGAAGCTCAGTCCGGTTTTCTTTTTGGGGCGCCTGCTCACAAACCTTCCATTATTGTGGAGACGATGGTTTGCGCGAAGTCCTTGGCGATCCGGTCGACTGCCGGGTTCTCTTCGTTGAAGAACGACTGCGGATCGTCTGAGAGCTCGTACTCGCCCTCGAAATCCATGCGCGGGTTTTCAAAAAGTATCTTGTGGGACCTGAGGTCTCGCACGACTACGCTCACACTTATTGTTACATCCCAGACGCGAGTGCGGCCGCGATTGTCTAGCATAGCGCCTTGCGCTCGAAATCTTCGAATGTCTCCGTTGAGCACGGCGTCCGCGCCCTCCGGGTTAGTTACCACGCGCAGCGCGCGACCTCGCTTAAGGATCTCCTCGATTACTGCCTGAGTGAATCGCTGCTCGACTCGATACTTGAGACTCGAGTTTTGAAAGACGGGTACGGCGATGATCTTGATGTCGGCCGGCAAGCTCTTGCCTTTTCCGGCGGGCTTGTAGCCGCAAACGTCGACGATCATTGAAAGCGCAAGAGCGAATACAGCAGGCTTAAGCATAACCTGATATTAGCTTTTGATGATGAAGCGAGACAAGGAAATGCTCCTAAGTTACGAACCGAGGTGCTGGACTTCGCGGAGTCACGCACCCGGCTGCTGTTGAGTCAAGCAGTGAATCGTTCCCAGGCCCCAGACCAAATCCACCGCATGCACTCCAACAACTGGACGGTCGGTGATCAATTCGCTCAATGTCCCAAGCGCGACGCGATCATTCGGATCGTTGAATGTCGGCGCCAGCACTGCGGCGTTCGCGATGTAGAAATTCGCATAACTCGCGGGCAGGCGCCGACCCTTGAACACGAGTGGTGCGGGCATAGGAAGGGAGATCACTTCAATCCCAGAGCCGTCTTCGAGCTGGCTCGCCAGCAACCGCTCGAAATTCTCTTCCAGGACGCGGTAGTTGTAGTCGTGAGAGTTTTTCTCGCGGCAGGCGATCACAGTGCGTTGGTCGACGAAGCGGCAGATGTCGTCGATATGACCGTGCGTGTCGTCGCCTTCGATGCCACGATTAAGCCACAGCACGTTCGTAGCGCCGAGGTAATCGCTAAGCACTGACTCGATTTCTTCGCGCGAAAGGCCGGGGTTGCGCGGTTGAACCCTTTGATCAAGCAAACATTCTTCAGTCGTAATCAGTGTTCCCTGGCCGTTCACGTCGATCACCCCGCCTTCAAGCACCACATCGCGATTGTTGATCCTCGCGGGAAAGAGGGGGCAACCGAGGGCCGCGGCTGCGCGCTCGGGAACCAGGTCGTCTTTCTTCCAATCGCGATACTTCGCCCATGCGTTGAAGCGAAACTGAACGACCGCGACTTCCGTCTGCTTCGACTCCCGTCTTACGAACAACGGGCCGAAGTCGCGAGTCCAGCCTCGATTTGTGGGAATATGAAAAAACTCGACTCTCGTCAGATCTACACCGACGCGGGTCAGCACGCGTCGCGCCTGCGCTTCGTGCGTTTGCGAGTTAACGATTATGCGAACTATTTCGCCGGGCGCGATTTTGCGAACTATTTCGCCGTAGACCCAGGGAATGGTCGCGAATTTGCCGGGCCAATCGGTGCGATTGTAGGGCCATCCGATCCAGGTGGCTTCGTGAGGCTCCCATTCAGCGGGCATTCGAAAGCTTGCCTTTCTCGGCGTTCTCTCTGCAGCTTTGCCGTCCTTCGTTGTGCGACGAGCAGTCTCCTGGGATTTCCTAACGGCAGAATCGCTGTGATCGTCAAGGTTATGCTGAGGTCGGACGGTGAAGGTCATTCGCTGTCTTCGAAGGAATCGAGAAATCGATGATCCATCCCGGCGTAAGCATCGATGCGGCGGTCGCGCAAGAAGGGCCAGTTGCGCCGCACGTCTTCGATTCGAGTCAGGTCCACTTCGCCAACCAGAACTTCTTCCCGATCGGTCGAGGCCTCGGCGATCACAACGCCAAACGGATCGCACAAGAAGGATGCGCCCCAGAACTCAATCCCAGCTCCGCCGTTAGATGGTTTCTCGTGGCCGACTCGATTAACCGCTGCGACGTAAACTCCATTGGCTATAGCGTGTGAGCGCTGGATGGTGCGCCACGCATCGCGTTGGACCACACCGTACTGCTCCTTCTCGTGCGGATGCCAACCGATCGCAGTCGGATAGAAGATCACGTTCGCGCCACGAAGCGCCGTGAGCCTCGCTCCTTCCGGATACCATTGGTCCCAGCAGATCAGCGTTCCGATCTTACCGGCATCGGTGTCGAACGCGCGGAAGCCGAGGTCGCCAGGCGTGAAATAAAACTTCTCGTGATAGGCAGGATCGTCGGGAATATGCATCTTGCGATACACGCCCGAGACTTCGCCGCCAGATCCAATCACAGCGGCGCTGTTGTGATAAAGGCCTGCCGCTCGACGCTCAAAAACCGGAGCGATGATTGTGACTCTTCTCTCTTGCGCTAGCTTTCCGAGGGCTTCTGTGGACGGTCCAGGCAGTGGTTCCGCCAAATCAAACAACGCTGCGTCTTCTGTCTGACAGAAGTACTGTGTGAGAAAGAGCTCCGGCAAGCAGATGACGTCCGCTCCCAATCGCGCGGCTTGTTCGACGAATAAAACCGCGCGCTGGAGGTTGTCGTCGCGGTCTCGAGTCGCCGACATCTGCACCAATCCAACGGCAAATTTTGAAGCCGTCTCCATAATCAAGAGCTTACACAAGTTCACACGCGTCTCCAAGCAATGTGTTCAGTTGTGCATATTCCGGCTCACGGCTAATATTCTTCGTTTGATGAAACTACCAACAAAGAGGAGAAACTGAATGGCTAGAGTTAGTTTCAAAGGCGCGCCTGTCGCGCTGGAAGGCAACGAAGTAAAAGCGGGCCAGACCGCGCCCGATTTCAGAACTCAAAAATCCGATATGAGCGATTACTCGCTCGCTTCTTCATCAGGAAAAACGCGCATCCTGTTGAGCGTGCCGTCGCTCGACACGCCGGTTTGCGACGTTGAAACCAAGCGCTTCAACGAAGAGGCTTCGAAGGTCCCCGGAGTCGAGATAGCCTGCATCAGCATGGATTTGCCTTTCGCGATGAAGCGATGGTGTGGAACGGCGGGAGTCGACAAAGTCGTGACGGCGAGCGATCACCGCGAGGCTTCGTTCGGCAAGAACTACGGCGTGCTGATCAACGGCGGCCCGCTCGATCGAGTGCTCGCGCGAGCGGTGTTTGTGGTTGGCCCGGATGACAAGGTCCGATACGCCGAGTATGTGAGCGATATCGCCAATCACCCGGACTACGACGCGGTGCTCGCGGCTGCGAAGTAGCCCGTTGACAACTGGGTTGCCGCGAAGGGAGAGGCGATCGGTTCGATTGAGCAACTCGCCACGAAAATGATCAGCCTTGAAGGTAGAGTCGCAATCGTCACCGGGGCGTCGAGAGGCATCGGCGCGGCAACCGCCATCAAGTTTGCCCAGGCCGGCATACGCGGGCTGATCGTCAACTACAACCGCGATCGTGATTCGGCCGAGCAGGTTGCCGCCAAATGCGAGAAGCTTGGCGCAGAAACGCTGGTCATCCGCGCCGACGTGTCACGCGTCTCGCCTGTCGAGAAGATGGTGCAAACAGCCGTCGATCGTTTCGGCTCGCTCGACATTCTGGTGGCGAACGCAGGCATCTGGAAAGAAGCTCCCATCGAAGAAATGTCTGAGGGTCAGTGGGATGAAACAATCGACGTGAATCTGAAATCGATCTACGCTTGTTGCCAGTCGGCCGCTCGCGCGATGATTCCAAAACGGCGCGGAACGATGATCCTGATTTCGTCAACCGCAGGTCAGCGAGGCGAGCCTTTCCATTCACACTACGCCGCGACGAAAGGCGCGATCATCTCAATAACCAAATCGCTTGCAGCCGAGCTGGGACCTCGAGGCATCACGGTCAACTGCGTGGCGCCGGGTTGGGTCGCGACTGACATGATCGAAGAGACGCTCGACGACCCGAAAGAGCGCCGCAAGATTCGCGAGTTGATTCCACTGGGAAGAGTTGCGACTCCGGAAGAGATTGCGGGACCGATTTTGTTTCTTGCTTCGGATCTTTCGAGTTACCTCAACGGCGAAATCCTCAATGTCAACGGCGGGATGGTCTTGTGCGGCTGACTTGATTCGAAGGCATTACTTTGTTCGCGCGTAAGCGTTGGGTTAGTTTCTGCCACCTATGAGTAAGCCGAAGATCGGCATTTTGATCTCTGGTCGCGGGTCGAATATGGTCGCCCTTATTGACGCGATGCGCGAGGGGCGACTCGACGCTGAGCCTGCCGTCGTAATCAGCAACGTCGAATCCGCGCCCGGTCTTGCGAAGGCCCGTGAGCGCGGAGTCGATACGCTGGTTATCAGTCGACGGGGCCGCTCGCGTGAAGATCACGACCGCGAGATCGTAGCCGAATTGAAACGCCGCGACGTTTCGCTTGTATGTTTGGCGGGTTACATGAGGCTGCTAAGCTCGTTCTTCGTGCGCGAGTTTGAGAATCGAATCTTGAACATCCATCCTTCGCTGCTGCCGGCTTTTCCAGGCCTCGACGCTCAACGGCAAGCGCTAGAGCACGGCGTGAAGGTAACAGGCTGCACCGTGCACATGGTCGACGAAGAACTCGACCACGGACCCACAGTTTTGCAGCGTGCAGTCGAAGTCCGAGACGACGACACAGTTGAAACACTGTCTGAGCGGATACTGGAAGAAGAGCACCGCATTTATCCCGAGGCTGTTGCGCGAGTCTTGAGCAAAGGGTTTAGAATCGAAAACCGGCGAACATTTTTCGCTGATCGAGATTCGAGTTGAGCGTTTGAAAAGATAATGGCAACGACCCGCGTGTCGGACTGCCTCGAAAGGACGATTCTACCAGCGTTATTTTATCGGGTCGTTGCCTGTCACTTAGATTCCGGATTACCCCTCTGCGCGTTGCCTGACTACTGAGTTATCTCTCTGATCGGACCTGAAACGTGATCGGCCGAGTGGTTATCATACCGACTTCGGTTCCACTCCTGAGCTCGGCCTCGTTTCCTTTTGTAAGCATGACGCCCGCAACACCCGCGCCCGCGCCGATGGCCGCTCCGATGCCCGCGCCTTTACCTCCGCCGATCACTCCGCCAAGCACCGCGCCCCCAACCGTGCCGCCGCCGACGTAGATGATGTTGCGTTTCTCGGAAGACTTGCCTTTCACGTCGTTTTCGGCATCGACGTTTCCGGCGCGCGTGTCTTGAAGCTCGGTCAACGCGCCGTCGAGTTGATGCTTTGTCCCATCGGGAAGCACGAGCGAATCAAACTGCAATCCTAGCTGACCTTCGCGTCCGCGCGTGCGAGCTGGAGAGACCGACGTCACTCGCCCCTCGATGATTGAACCTGCCGGCACCACTTCGATGCCACCCACATAAACCGGTGTAACAACCGTGCTCTGAAATCGATCGCCAACGCGCGATATCCTCGAGTTGAGAGTCTGGTTCATCCTCAGCCGGAAATATTGGTTTGCAGGCAAAGTGTAGGTGGCGAACACCGGCCCGACTACTCCGGCGCTTGATGTGCTGGTTTGCGCAGCGACGGCGCTAGCTCTTTGCGCGTGCGTCCTGCGTGTTCTCCGACGCAGCGTCGGCTTGCAACTGCAAGTTCTCTTCGCAGCGGCGAGCGCGACCGATTCAGACAACGGTGCTAGGATAGCGACAAACATCGCTGCTGCAGCAACAGCCGTGATTAAGCGTCTATTCATACTCCCTCCTGGGCGTGGTTCGTGCTGAAGCTGGAAGATTGATTTACAGCGGTGTTGGGATGAGGGAAGGTTCCGTGAATGTTGCCTGCCTAAGCGTCCAGTTCGTATGCGATTTTCAGCCACCGCTTCACTTCGTCGTCGATTTCCTTTACCGCGCTGATCGGTATGCGGTGCGTAATACGGTCCTTCTTTGCAAACCCGCCGGTGTCGATAAGCCGTCCAGTCGCTTTCATGTCCTTCAATGCGAAGCCAAGATCGATTCGAGTTTGCGTGGTCGGTTTAATCTGCGCGAATACGTGATTTCGATACAAAGGGACTATCGTCTGGCAAGGACAGGCCTTAATGTCCTTGCCGATCCCCAGTCCAAGCCTGAGCAGCGCATCGTAGATGGGTCGCAGCGACGCCTTTGGGCCCGAAAACATCTTCTCGACGTAGCCTTCGGCCGCGCGCAAGTAAGTTTCCGGGTCGCCGTCTTCGCCTTTTCCTTCAGCTCTTTCAGCGAGCCATTTAGTGTAGTTAGTTCCAAGACCGTGTTTTGTCTTGAGCCACTCACGGCGCTCGACTTCAGTCTTCGGGCCGGATTCGTTGATAAGCTTAATCCACTCGTCCAGGCTCTTTCCGGTTCTCGATGGCAGTTCCTGGATCGCTTTCTGGACCATTGCCACGCCGGGATGAACGCCGTAGATGGATTTGCTGACTGGCTTCGAAGCCTGTCGGCCCATAGACTCGCCTCCGTGCCGTTGATTGCATATGCGCTTCGGTCTGCAGCTCAATCTTCCGGATGCTGACTAAGACTAAACCAATTCCCCGAATTGTCCCTGAAGACGGCTGCGATACCCCAGGACTGTTCTTGCGGCGGGCCCATGAACTCGACTCCCTTCGACAACAGCTCTTCATAAGTGGCTCTGCAGTCTTTGGTGTCGAATACAATTCCGCCAAGTTTTCCTTTTTGCATGAGGTCTCGCACTTGCGCGGCCGTTTCCTCATCCAGCATGTAGCCGGGTTTCGGTTCCGTTAGAATCACTTCAAAGTCAGGTTGATCCTTCGGACCAACGGTGAGCCATCTATAGCCGCCTTCCATTGTTGCATCAGTGCGAACCTCGAAGCCCAGTTTGTCCCGGTAAAACTCGAGAGCCTCCTGCTGGTTCTGCACAAACACCATCGCGTGCGACACTTTCGTTATCATCTTCAACTCCTGGTGTGGTCGTGATGCGAGAAGAATACTTCAGATCACAACGAGGATGCTTCTCGAAAATTGCTAACTTGTGGCGCACTCGGATTATTCAGGCCGTACAACATGAAAACGCAAGCCGGTATTTTGCGTCGTGGGTCACGTTTTTGCTTTACAGTTATCGCTCTGTAGGCAATTGGGGGGTGGCCGACGTGTCTATGAAACAAGCTGCTGAATGATCCCAGGCTTTCAAAGCCGACCTCAAAGCAAACATCTGTCACAGTAAGCTTGCTCGACCTCAGTAACTCCTTCGCCTTCTCGATCCGGCGATGAGTCAGATATTGATGCGGAGTCTTCTTGAACGCTTTTCTGAAGAGCCTCAAGAAGTGATAACGCGACAGACACGCCTCTTCTGAGATTCGTTCCAGATCGAGAGGGAGGTGATAGCAATCTTCAATCAGCCGCCGCGCGCGGAGCAAACGCTGATACGTGTCGGCGTTTGATTGTTGCTCTCGCCCCTGCATATTTAATCACTTCACCTTCGTAGCCTTTCCCTCCATCACCGTAGTCCAACCGCTGCCGGTCGCCACCTCGAGCTTCATCGTATACTGCGTAGGCGAAACTTCTTTGGCGGTGAAGCGCATGTCGGTCGGCTTCCCGCCGAAGTTGCCTTTCGAAGTCCACGTCCACGTGTCGCCTTGCACTGTTCCTTTGAAGTGCTCGGCCTCGCCGAAGCTGTTGAAGGCGTCGTAGGTGTAAAGCTTTTCCAGAGGATCGTAACCCATCACGGCGACTTCCTTAAGCTCTCCCATGGAACCTTTACCTTCCGTGTGGGTGAGCAGGAAGAACCCGCCGGCCATCATCTCGCTGTGATCGGTGCCGGTCATTTTTCCGCCCGGCGCCATCTTCATCTCAAACTCAGAATGCCACGTGCCGGCATAATACTGGAGCCTCTTTACCTCGGGGCCTGGCTTGGGCATCTGAGGAGCTTGCGCTGCAACAACACCTGCGAGAATTACCAATACAACTGCCGAAAGAATCATTCTGCTTTTCATGAGCCTCTCCTTAACCGAAATCGATTCAAGTGTGCGGAAGTATACAACACAAACAAGGCCAGAGCGCAAACGCCAGTAGCAACAACTCACGATCCGGCTTGAGCGCCGTCCGATGCGATCACTTCAGAAGCGCGGAGGTTGGCGAAGTGCTCGACGATCCGTCGCGCTTCGCGCGTCCCGACGAAGGGCTTTAGCTCCGCAAAACTCGCTTCGGAGACTCGCTTCAAGCTGCCGAAATTTCGAAGCAGTCGCGCCTTGAGCTTATCGCCAACGCCAGGTATCGAAGTAAGCTCGCTTTCAAAGTCGCGCATCGTCCGGCGCTTTCGATGATAGGTCACTGCGAAGCGATGGGTCTCGTCGCGGATCATCTGAATCAAGTGCAGCACGGGAGAGTGGTGGTCGATTCGAAATGGTTCTTCGCGGCCTTTGACGAACAACAACTCCTCGCGCTTTGCAATCGCGGCCGTCGGCAAAGCTTCAAGGCCCAGTTCGTGAAGCGCGCGGGCAGCTGCCGCAAGCTGGCCCTTGCCCCCGTCTATCAGAACAAGATCAGGCAGCGGCTTGTTCTCGCGCATCAGTCGCGAGTAGCGCCGTCCGACCACTTCATACATCGACTGAAAATCGTCCGGGCGGCCTTCGACCGACCGCACTTTGAATTTGCGATAGTCGGACTTCTTCATCGCTCCGTGCTCGCATACAACCATCGACGCGACGTTCTCGGCGCCCTGAATGTTCGAGATGTCAAACGACTCGATTCGATCGGGCAGCGACGGCAACTCGAGCACATCGCGCAGCTCGTCGAGTACTTTTTGCATGTCGGGGCGCAGCATTCGGAATCGTTGATCGAAGTTCAGCCGGGCGTTCTTTTCTACAAGATCGATCAAGTCACGCTTGACGCCTCGCTGAGGCGCGATGATGTGGACGCGTCGCCCACGTTGATTCGTCAAATATTGTTCGAGCAGCCCGCGGTCTTCGAAATCCACCGGCACGTAGATCTCGCCCGGGGCGTAATCCCCAGCCGCGTAGTATTGCTTGAGCGCTCCTCCGATGAACGTCGCCGGATCAAAAGGATCGGTAATGTCTTCCCAGTAAAACTCGCGCTTGCCGACGACCTTGCCTTCGCGCATCGTAAACAGCGAAAGCGCAAGGAGCCGGCCCTCGCGGTAGTAACCGAAGATGTCTATGTCATCGCGCGAGATCACCATCATCTTTTGTTGCTCGCCCAGCTTCTGAATCGTCTTGAGCTGATCGCGATAACGCGCGGCGGCTTCGTAACGTAACTCGTCGGATGCCTGCTGCATCCGATGCTTCAGCTCAATTTCAAGATCGGCGGTCTTGCCTTGAAGCAATAGATCGACGTCGCGCACGGCCTCGTCGTATTGCTCGATCGAGCACAGCCGGCTCACGCAAGGGCCGAGACAACGCTTGATGTGATATTCGAGACAGGGGCGGTCCGCCTTGCCGTCGATTTCCATCGTGCACGTGCGAAGCTGGAACTGTTTGTTGATGAGATCGAGCGTGTTCCAGGCGAGCCCGATAGGCAGAAAGGGCCCGTAGTACTGCGCGCCGTCTTTGAGGATTTTTCTCGCGATCATCGCTCGCGGCGCGGTTTCATTTGTGATTTTGATGTGCGGGTACTGTTTGTCGTCCTTGAGAAGCACGTTGAATATCGGCTTGTGCTTCTTGATCAGATTGTTTTCGAGCGCGAGCGCTTCGATTTCATTATCGGTCACGATGAGATCGACGTCGGCGATTCGCGCGATCAGGTCTCCGGTTTTGAACTCGTTTGCGCGGTCGGAGTGAAAGTACTGGCGGACTCGATTGCGAAGGTTCTTCGCCTTGCCGACGTAGATTACTTTCCCACGCTTGTCGCGATAGAGGTAGCAGCCGGGCTGAGTTGGCAGGTTGGCGAGTTTTTCTTCAAGAGACATCGAATGTTTAGGGCTGCGGACCAGTTGAGTGGACTCTTCACGAGATCGTTGGGTGTGATTAAGAGTGGGACCCGAGGCGGCCTCCCTTCTCATTAACACCTCACTTCAGTGAGGCGGCGGGGTGGACATCGGTTTCGCCCTGAACTGTTTCAACAGTTTTGCCGTCGGCGAGTAAACCGTTGAAACGGTTCAGCATTCCCCGCCCTCGCCCGCCACCCCACTGAAGTGGGGTGTTAATGAGAACGCCAACTGGCCTACGTCAGTCACCAGACCGATGTCAAGACTCCGCCCTTAGCCAAGTCGCACTCTCAATCACGCGGAAACCCAACAATGCGTCCGTCTGTGAGCTCTAGAAAAACTGTTCGCCCCTCTACGCAGACCTTGACCGCAGCCGGTTCGACGCTTAACGCCTTCTCAACGATTGTGGTGTTCATGGCACTTCTCCCTCAAGAAGTCTTGTTCTATTCCAGCTTGAACATTGGAACATACTTCCCTTCTTCAAACCTGAACTTGAAATTCCCTTCAAATCTCCGAATCCCGGACACCCCGGAGCCGCTCGCCAGTGTAGGCATTCTCAGCGTGCCTTCATATTGATTGTAATCGATCGTCGCGTTGAACGACTTCATCTTGGCGGCTTCTTTGTCGAGAGCTTCGAGGTTGTGAAGCCCCTCGATCTTGATCGTCAACACCTCGCCGGTTCGTGGATCGAGCTGCACGATGCCCGACGCCAACGACGTGCCCGCGTCTGCCTTGGGTACAAACCTGAACCATCGCTCGTTTTTGCGTTCAGAAACTACTTCCTGAAAGCTGTAATACTTGATGCGTTCCGGCAAGAGTGGAAAGAACGCCACATCCCACACGGCGCCAAACGAAAGCAAAGTCGGCTCGTCCTCTTTGATGTTACGCTTTGGGTTCCCTTTCTTGTCAGTGTCGTCGATGACTCGAACTATCACCGGAGTTTCGCCAGTCTTATCGGGTTTCTTCGCAGGTTCGACCATAACCGTCGTGTCCCGCAACTCTTCGGCCGTCTCTTTGTCGCCTTTCATCTTAGTCCGCTCGACGTGAATCTTCTGCTGGTACCGGCAATGATCGCGGAAATAAAGCGAGCGGTCCTGATTGGCGGCGGCCTTGCAAATCAACTCAGGCGCGTTGCAAGTCTGAGCGCTCGCGTCGGCTGAAAGGAGCGCGATGACGGCGAGCGCGGCGACAGATAAGTGTTTCATAACTTCTTGACTCCCAAAACGCTTTTCGTGTATTAACTCTAGCGTCGCTCGTAAAAAGTATAAGTTAGCTATAGACTAGCAGCAACGTCATCATCCCTAGCGCCAGCGCTAGCTTTTGCCTCGAGATCAACAGTAATGGAGGCCCCTATGAATCTTAAGGCGATGACTGTAGTTAGCATCGCAGTAGCAGTTCTGATCGGCAACGCCTGTGCCACCAAAAAGTACGTCCGCAATCGAGTAAACGAACGAGCCACGCCGCTGGAAAGCCGCACCGGCGAGCTGGAAGAAACCTCGCGGCGCAGCACTCAAGACATCGGGCGACTCGGTCGCGACGTCGAGGACGTCCGGCAGCGAACCGATCGCGCGCAAAGCCAGGCCGATCGCGCAGCCTCGTCAGCCGAGCAAGCCAACACTCGCGTCACCGGAGTCGAGCAGTCAGTTTCGGATCTACGCTCAAACCTCGACAAGTACACCGTGCAGAAAACTGTTACCGTTCAGTTTCAAGCCGGCAAATCCGAGTTGTCTCCCGAAGCGACGGCTTCGCTCGACGAGCTTGCGAGTCAGATCAAAGATCGAAACGGATTCTTGCTCGAGATCGAGGGTTTCGCTTCTTCCGAAGGCAAGGCTGACTTGAACGAGCGGTTGAGCCAGGCGCGATCAGAAGTCGTTAAGAGATACATGGCTGAGCACCATAACGTTCCTCTGTTTCGTATGTCGCTTATCGGCATGGGCACGAGCCGTCCGGTGGCGCCTAATGAAACCAGGGAAGGACGCGAGCAGAACCGCCGCGTCCAAGTGCGCTTGCTGACCAACAACGCGGTGAGCCAGTCGCACTGATTTTTCAAACATGGATGGACAGGATTACAGGATGATTCTGTGCTTCTATCCTGTTGATCCTGTCCATCTCTGTTTGAGTTCTTCTGATGGATTTTGGAATTGAAATTCCCGAGGGCAAACCCTACGATGCCGTAGCTCTGGGACTTAACGCCGTCGACTACCTGATCGTCGTACCTCACTTCCCCGAATTCAACACTAAGATCCCTTTAATCTCGCACACGCTTGCGCCGGGAGGTCAATGTGCGACGGCGATGGTCACTCTCGCTCGTCTCGGCTTGCGAACTCGTTACATCGGCAGCGCAGGCTCAGATGACTTGGGGCGCATTCAGATCGACTCGATCGCGTCGGAAGGCGTCGAATGTTCAGGCGTCAAAGTGGTCGAGGGAGCCGAAAGCCAGATCGCATTTATTATCGTCGATCAAGTGAGCGGCGAGCGGACGATCCTGTGGAAACGCGACGAGCGATTGACGATCGCCACAAATGAGGTCGATGGCGAGGCGGTCACCTCAGGCCGAGTGCTTCATCTCGATGGCCACGACGTTGGCGCTTCGATCACTGCTGCGAGATACGCGCGCGAGGCGGGCATACCTACGGTGCTCGACATCGACAACGCCTATCCGGGTTTTGAAGAGTTGCTTCCGCTCATCGATTTCATTGTCTGCTCGGGAACTTTCACAGAGCGGATGACCGGCGAGCCGGACCTGCGTCTCGGGCTCAAGAAGCTGGCTGAGAGCAGCGGGTCGCCGTTTGTTGCCGCAACGGTCGGACGCGAGGGCGTGCTGGCTTTCTTTCACGGGCAATACATTCACTCACCGGCCTTCAGAGTCGATTGCCGGGACACCACAGGCGCTGGCGATGCGTTTCACGGCGGGTTCATCTACGGCTTGCTTGCGGGGTTTTCGGTTGAAGACACTCTCAGGTTTGCGAATGCAGTTGCCGGATTAAACTGTCGCCGAGTCGGAGCGCGCACGGGCTTGCCCTCGCTCGAGCAAGTTAATGCTTTATTATTAGGCGCTCAGCAAGCCTGAGCTATAACAAGCCGCGCAGATTCATGAAACTACAGCTCAGGTTTAGGGACCGATCCAATTAGGGTAAAGGAAATGGGCGCGGACGCTGTCGTGAACAGCTCCGGGCCGCGAAGTCAAAGGTATCGAGTGTTACACCGTAGTCAGACTGAGCTTACGCCCAAGTGTTGCCCTCGATGCGCGTGTTGATTGTCAAATCCCAATTGTGTTTAGCAGGTATTGCCGGCTGCGCCGGGCGCTCTGGAAAGGTTGAACGCCCGGTTGCGTAACGTCGAGGTCTTGTTCCACAATCGTCCAGCCGTTGTAGTCGCAATTCGTCAACGCCTGCTTGATCGCCGGAAAATCTATTGCGCCTTCGCCCAACTCACAGAACACGCCTCGCCGCACAGCATCCAAGAAGTTCTCGCCCTGTTCCCGCGCTGCATCCAGCACAGCTCGCCGAACGTCCTTCAGATGCACGTGCCAAACTCGCGAGCCATACTTCTCGACCGCCTTCACCGGATCGCCGCCGCCGTAGAAATAGTGGCCGGTGTCCAGACACAAGCCAATCAAGCTTGGATCTGTGCTAGTTAGAAGGCGATCGATTTCTTTCGACGTCTCGATGTAAGTTCCGGCGTGATGGTGAAACGCTGTTGCCAATCCTAACTCGCGGCAGCCTAGCGCAACTCGAGTGAGAATGCTTATGGCGCCATCCCAACCGGGGTCACTCATACCATCGCGGTCTTCCACCACGCGCCCGGCCACTGCCATTCGAGCCTCGCTCATTTCATCTGCGAGAACGATCAGCTTCGCTCCGGACTTGAGCAGCAAGTCGGCAACTTTCATTGTCTCCTGAAAACTTGATTCGTGGCGTTCCGGCTCGGCAAGCGCGATTGGAACGAAAGCCGAAACCAGCCGAAGCCCTCGGCGCGATAGCTCCGACATCAGGCGTTCAGGAGCAGTCGGTAAATAACCATAAGGCCCCAGCTCAGTACCCTCGTACCCGGCCTCGGCCATCTCGTCGAGCATTTCCCCGTAGTCGTTTTGGCCGCCCCAGCCTTCGACTTCCATAACGCCCCAACTGACTGGCGCTGTTCCGACCTTGATCACCGCTTGCTTCTCCCTGTGTTTTGCGTCTTAGCGAGTTTTTGCGTGCTTTGCGCGAAACGTGTTTTTCCAGATCTCTATCGCGCAAAGATCGCAAAGACTCGACAGACACAGATTTCTACTTTAAGAACTCGTCGGCGTTTTCTTTCGTCACAAGCGTTGTGCCGGTGTCAATGACTTTAGGAACCGGCTCCCCGTTGATCGCCTTGATCGAAGCCTCGACCGCTTGCTTGCCCATGTTGGCTGGATACTGCGCAACAACGGCATTGATCTGACCGGCCTTGACCGCGCGAACCGCTTCTTTTCCGGCGTCAAATCCGACGACTAAAACCTTTCCGGCCATGTTGTGCGCCGCGACCGCTTCCATCGCACCCAGCCCCATTTGATCGTTGGTAGCGAACACTGCATTCAGATCAGGGTGCGAAGTTAGTATGTTTTCCATCACCGTGAGACCAAGCGCGCGCTCGCTGTTGGCAGGTTGGATGGTTACGAGCTCGATGCCCGGCGCGTCTGCGATCGCGTCTTTGAATCCTGCTACACGATCTTCGTGCGAGACCACGCCGAGGACGCCGCGAATAATGGCTACCTTGCCACGGCCTCCCAGCGTCTTGACTATATAATCGCCCGCGAGCTTTCCGCCGACCCGATTATCGGTCCCGATATAAGTTAGCTTACCGGCCCACGGTGTGTCGTTATCTACGATCAACACTGGAATTCCGGCGGCCTTAGCTTTATCGAGCACCGGTGTCACCTCGGAGATCCCGCCAGGCACCACCGCCAGCGCCGAGACTTTTTTCAGGATCTGGTCCTCAAGAATCGAAACCTGCTGATCGATGTTGATCTCGCGCTCGGGCGCCAGCACTGACAATTCGATGTCGGGATGCTGACGCGCTGCTTCTTCCGCGCCGCGCTTCAGCGTTTGCCAAAACTCGCTGTCGAGCGCTTTTGTCACAATCACGATTCGTTTCCTGCGAGTCGTCTCGCCGCGATTGCAGCCGCCGGCTGACAAAAGTAGCGTCGCCGCCACCAGTGAGCATATGAACCAAGCTATTCTCCTCATGTTCAACCCCCGGGGTTTCATCAATGTCACTCATCGAACAGATATTTGCCGATCAACGGATAATCGACAATTGATTATGGACGGTTGACAAGCGCGCACTGACTGGACCGCAATCATTTTCTGAAAAGCTTGCGTCTGCCCCTCGTGCGCTGGCGCAGAACGTCGATCCACACGGCGGCGACGATCACTGCGCCGATCACAACCTTCTGCCAGTTGGGCGAAACGTTTAGTAATGTCAGTCCGTTTCTGAGCACGCCCATAATCAGCGCGCCGATCAGGGTCCCCCAAACCGTCCCGACTCCGCCGAAGAAGCTTGCCCCGCCGATGATCACCGCGGCTATTGCGTCCAGCTCGGCGCCGTCACCTGCCAACGGGAATCCTGAATTCAGCCGCCCCGCAAGAACAATCGCGCCGACCGCCGCCAGCCCTCCACTCAGCGCATAAACCATAGTCAGCCGCCGATCCACCGGGATTCCAGACAGCATCGCCGCCTGCTTGTTCCCGCCTATAGCGTAGACATCTCGCCCGAGCGTCGTGCGCGTCAGAAAGATATGGAACAGCGAATAGACGCACACGATCAGGATGACCGGCACTGGGACGTAAGCAATCGTGCCTGAGCCCCAGAAGCGAAACCCGTCCGGCAGTTCGGAGATCGGGAACCCGCCAGAGATCACAAACGCCAGCCCGCGCGCGACGTTCATCATGCCAAGCGTCGGAATGAAGGGATGAGGCAACCGCAGCTTCGTGAGCAGTAATCCGTTTGTCATGCCTAACGCTACACCAATCGCGATCGCCGCTGAGACGCTCACCGCCCACGGCACTCCAGCTTTGAGCATCATCGCCACAAGCACACAGGACAATCCAAGTATCGAGCCAACCGAAAGATCAATCCCGGCGGTGATGATAACGAGCAATTGGCCGAGCGCGAGCAGCGCATTGACCGACGACTGCCGGAAAATATTTATCAGATTATCGAAGGTGAGAAAGTAGGGCGAAAGAAACGTGAGCGCGATGCAAGTCACGAGCAGCCCAAGCAGCGGCGCAAATCGGCGCAGCATGCTGCTTCGGGCGCGCCGCCAACGTTCGGTTGTTGGGCGCTCCTCAAGCAGAGGCTGTCCTTCTTGAGCGCCGGCTGGGCCGGAGTCCATCATGGGTTAGCTCCTCCGGTCGCTAGTTGCATGATGCGTTCTTCGGTTGCTTCTTCACGGCGCAATTCACCAGTGATGTGCCCGCGATGCATCACCAAGATCCGATCCGCGAGGTGCAAGATCTCTTCCAGTTCTGATGAAACCAAAATGATCGCGGCGCCTCGCTGGGCCAGCCGCCGGATCAACTCGTAGATCTCCGATTTCGAGCCGACGTCAATTCCGCGCGTCGGCTCGTCGAGGATGAACACCTTCGAATCGGCCGATAGCCATTTCGCGAGCACAACCTTTTGCTGAGCGCCGCCGCTCAGGTACATCACCGGCTGTTCGACGCTGGGCGTTTTCAACCGCAGCTCGCGAATGAATCGTTTGGCGAGTTCTTTCTCTCGCGAGGCGTTGCGAAACACGCGATAACGAGCGAGCTTCTCACCCGCCGCCAGCGCAATGTTGAACCGCACGCTTGCGCTAAGCACAAGCCCCTTCGCTTTTCGATCATCGGCAACCAGCGCAAGCCGATGCCTGACTGCATCGACTGGCGTCTTGATCGTAACTTGTTGGCCATCGAGATAAACTCGCCCCTCGTCAGCTTCGTTCGCGCCGAACAATGTTTCGACGAGCTCTGTACGTCCCGCACCGACAAGTCCTGCAAGCCCGAGGATCTCGCCTCGCCGCACGCTGAAGCTTATGTCGGAGAACTTCCCGCTCGCGGTCAATCCTTCCACACGGAGTGCCTCCTCTCCTGCCACTTGCGATTGCCGCTCGGCGAACTGTTTGCTGATCTCGCGTCCAACCATGTAGCGAACGAGATCGTCGGTTGTCGTTTCAGCGACCTGTTTGGTGATGATGTGCCGGCCATCGCGCAGCACCGTCACTCGATCGGCTACTTGATGGATTTCCTTCAATCGATGCGAAATATATATTACGCTGATGCCGCGCGCTTTGAGCTGAGCTATTGTTTCAAACAGCCGGCTGGTTTCGTGCTCGGAAAGCGGCGAGGTCGGTTCGTCCATAATGATCAGCTCCGCCCTGAAGGCAAGCGCACGCGCGATTTCAACAAGCTGCTGCGCGGCGATGCTCAGCTCACCAAGCCGGCGTTTGGGATCCATCGGATGCCCCAACCCTTCAAGCAAGCTTTTTGCTTTTTCGTTTATCTGGCTCCAACGCACCCATCGAAAAAAAGCTCCTCCTGCCGGCTGCCGCCCGAGAAAGACGTTCTCGCCTACGCTCAATTGCGGAACTAGCATGAGCTCCTGATGCACGATGTTGATGCCAAGCTGATGCGCCTGATGCGGCGTGTTGATGTCGACCGGTTCGCCCTTCCAGATCACCCGTCCGCTGTCGGCTTGGTAAGCTCCCGTGGCGATCTTCATCAGTGTTGATTTACCGGCACCATTTTCGCCGATCAACGCGTGGACCTCGCCTGGCCGCACGTCGAGGCTCACGTCGTCAAGAACCGTGACGCCGCTAAACGACTTGGTGATGTGCTCCATCTCGAGCAAGGATTGAGGTTTCCCCGTCGTCATCTTATGTCGAACTCATTTTTCATTTTCCATTTTGTCATTATTTGTCATTTCAGATTTGGCATTGTGCCCCGCATCGCTTATTCAATGACAAATGGAAAATGAACAATGGCAAATGTCAGGGTTCAACAACAGCTTTAATCGCTTCACCCGCGCGCATCGCTTCAAATGCTTCACCAACTTCGTTGAGCCGAAGCCGGTGAGTGATCAGCTTCTCGACCGGCAACAGCCCCGCTTCCAGAATTCGCGCGACCCTGGGGAACGCAGTTCGCTGGATGTATGAGCCGAAGATGGATACCTCGTAGCGCGTCAAGTCGTGTTGGTTAAACGGGCGCTCGGCGTGCTGGTTCATCCCGAAGAGAATAATGCGCCCGCCGCGCCGCACCAGCTCAAGCGATTCGGGAAGCAATGTCCCCGCGGCGTCGACCACCACATCCGCGCCGATTCGCGTCTCGGCTTTGATCGCGCGCCTGGTATCTTGTTTCGTGGGATTGATTACGAGGTCCGCGCCAAATTGCTCGGCCATGCTGCGGCGAAATTCCGAAGGTTCGACGATGAAGACCTTTCCGGCGCCGGCAGTCTTAAACAGCATGAGAAACAACAGACCAATGGGGCCGGCTCCCAGGATCGCAACGTCTTCGCCGGGCACAAGCGCTGACTTTTCGAACGCGTGCAGCACGCACGCCAGCGGCTCAGCCAGGCAAGCGCGCTCGGTTGGCACATCAGGGCTTATCTTATGTAGCGCCCTCGCCGGCGCTACATTGAATTCGGCCAGTCCGCCGTGGCGAAAGATCCCCAGCGCTGTCATATTCTCGCAGACGTTCGAAAGACCGAGCCGGCAATACTCACATACCGCGCAAGTAATGTTTGGATTAATCACCACGCGGTCTCCCGGCTTCACGTTGCGCACCGCTTCACCGATATCCACGACTGTGGCGACGTATTCGTGACCGAGAATGCTGCCGGGGGTGGCCGGGTGGCCGGGCGGTACCGCAAGAATGTGAATGTCAGTGCCGCAGATGCTCGCACGATCGACTCGAAGCAGCACGTCGTCATCGGATGCAACTTGCGGTTGCGGGACGCTTTCCAGACGCCATTCACCGGCGCCGCGAAAAACCACAGCCTGCATCGCGTGAGTCATAATCGAAATCTCCACGGCCTCTTAGGGGTCAACGTTCGTTCTGAGTTCAACCTTCAGGTTGCGCTTAAACCGGCAAGCTGAAGCTTGAACTCAAAACTCTAATGGTTGTAAATCTCGATCACCTCACCATATCGGATGGTGACGGGTTTGATATGAACCGGCAGCGACGGTCTCGGCTGAAAATGCTCGTCGAGGATGAACACCTTGTTGACAGTTTTGAGTTCACACTGCGCGGCGGCCAGCTTCTTGATCTCTTCCGCGGACCTGGGATTCCCGCTGGCGTCGCAGCGCGCTGCGATGTGCTCGATCTGTTCGAGCTTCGCCCCGGCCGGCAAGCGCACCGTCGTTCGGAAATAGCCGCTTCGATCAATCTTGTAATAGTTGATACCCAGATCCGATGTATACCAGTTTGGATTGTTCTTGAGTTTTACTGCAAAACTGAGGGCCGTTGCATGCACTTCCGACGACGCCTCGAAATAAAGGTAGCGGCGCGGGTCGGCCACTTGATTGCCGGCCTGGCTGGACTCCGAGATTTTGCCCTCGCGCTCGAGCTCGGCAGCCATGAATTCGTAAATCCACGCGTTTCGGTCCATTATTTCCTCGCGCGAGCAGCGGCTGAGGTCGAAGGGTATGGGCCGCAGCGCAAATCGCATCTCCGACTCTCCGTGATCCGACACGTTGTTATTGTCCGAGGCCACGATAAGCACAGGATGTCCGTTCTCATGTTTGCCTTGAAACGGGAGAGTCTTATGCTCGACGCCTTGAAACGTCGCCGTCACTAACCTTCCTTGCGCGTCGATCTGAGCCTCATAAATCCACTCGATGTCCGTCGTTCGTCCCCACCGTGCCATCAATGCGGCGGTCTGTGTGCCGCCGTCCTCGTTGGTGAAGATGACGCTGTAGCGGATCTTTGTCAGCGAGCCTGCGTGCTCGGTCTCGTACCACATCAACAACGGAATGTCGCTGAATCGGCCAATCGTGTTTGGCCTTGCATAGACGATCGGCGCGAGCGACAGGGCTTGGTACTCTGGTTGGTCACGATCTATGACGGAAACCTTCGCGTCATGAATGTCGATGGTTGAAGCCTTCGCCGCTGATTGTTTGCGATTGAATTCTATTTTTAACAAGTGCTCTCCGGGCTTATAGCGACCAAGCAAGACGTGATAGGTGAACGAACGCGCGCCCGCGAAGAGAATGATGTCCTGATTGTATTGGCCGTCCACGAAGACCGTGACAACTGCAGCCTCACTCCCCTTCACCGCCCACGACGTATGAGGCGCCGCAGCGGTCAGATCGAGCAGGACTTCCGCTTCGCGTTCGAGGCGGAAAGTTTTCTCGCTCAGTTTCTGCGCCGGAACATTCGAAGAGAATATCCCGGGGATGAGAATCGCCGTAAACAACCCGATCTCGAATCTTCGTATGATCATCTATCTTTCCAATCCATCGCGCTGGCCGAAGCCCACGCGGTCGTCGGCTACCCACTCTTGGGACGAGATCTGTGGGACAGAATTTGAGGAGGCTGACCGTTTAGGGGTTTGACCGCCACCCGCCACAAAGACACAAAGACTCGAAGACGCACAAAGGCTAAGCAGCTGGTGTTCTTCGCGTGGCTTTGTGTCTTAGTGACTTCGTGGCAACTCCTCGCTTTACTAATCCGTGAGCTAAAAAACGAACTTCAGGGCGAACTGCATTGCACGCGGATCGCCAGAAAGCGTCGAGATGCGGCCGAAGGCGCTCGACGACGCATTTCTCTCGGGAAGGCCAAACTGTGGAGTGTTGAACATATTGAACACCTCCCAGCGGAATTCCAGCTTGCGGTTCTCACCGAAGTAGTCGAAGGTCCGGCCTATCCCGAAATCGAAATCGATGTAGTCCGGCCCTCGTATGTTGTTGCGACCACAATTACCGAGCCGAGCCTCCACCGCGTTGTTCTTGGTGGGATTGGGCGCGGTCGGAACCGAGTACGCGGTCTTGTCAAACCAGTTATCGATGTTCTGACTCGATTCGCCGGCCAGTGACCCATCTCGAAGGCAATCAGCAAAAGCGCTCACCAGACCGCCGCCGCGAGGTCCACCGATTGTTGTATCGTTGCCGCCGGCTCGAATCGTGAAAGGCCTTCCGGACCTGAGCCGGGCCAGTTGGCTGTATCGCCAGCCACCCAGGATGTAGGACAGCGGTCCTTCGGTCAGATAAGCACGGCCTCGACCAAAGGGAAGTTCATAGAGCATGCTTGCTCCGAAAGAGTGCCGCACATCGAAGTCGCTTGGGCCTCGGCGTTCGCCCAGCACATTTTTCGCGTTCTGCGTAAAGCTACCGGTACCGCCCGACGCCAGGTGCTCCTGCGACTCATCGATGGATTTCGAGAAGTTGTAACCCGCGCCGAACGACAACCCTCGGCCGAAACGTTTCTGTACCGACGCCTCCAGCCCGTTATACATCGAGTTGCCGTTGTTTTCCCGGAACTCAATCGGTCCCAGGTCGGGATAGGGCACGACTGGGCTGCCGTTGACATTCAACACTGTGCCGTTGGCATTGAAGAAGGGTTGATTCAAGTTGCGCAGCGTCGATAAGTGTGTCCCTTTGGTTCCAACGTAGTCGATGGTCACCACTATGTTCCTGCCGAGCTCGCGTTGGATGCCGAGGTTCCACTGATCAATCGTGCCCTCAACCGAATTAGGATTGACCGCTCGCAGACGAACGTTTCTGACCTTGGTCACATCGCTCAGGATAGCGCTTGGATCCAGCGACAAGTTGAAGCCGGTGGCCAAACGCATACTGTTGGCTGTTGTGCTCGAGCTGGAAGCTGACACCACGTTGTTCACCAGCCACGGCAGATTGAGCGCCAACTGATCTTCGCTGCCCGCGCGCTCAAACGACATGTAGAATCGGCCATAGCCTGATCTGACAACCGTCTTGGGCGTCAGTTGATAGGCAAGTCCGACTCGCGGCGCGAAGTTGTTCTTGTCTGGCTTCACCAGGCCGCGCCCGAATGAGGAATTCGCAGGCGTGAACTTCTGGCCCGTGGCGGGATCCAGATTGGTCATCCGATCCTGGCCTTCGTACGGCCACGTTGCATAGTCGTAGCGCAGACCGAGATTGACTGTCAATTTCGGGGTGACTTTCCAGTCATCCTGAAAGAACCCCGAGAACATCTTCAACCGCTGATCGACAACAAACAGATTGGTAAGCTGAGCTCCAGACGGATACCCCAGCAGGAAGTCGGCTATTCCGATGCCCGTTCGGTTACCATCAAAACTAAAGCTTCCGCGAGCCGCCGGAATGTCGAGGTAGATGTTTCGCATCGGCCCGCGAATATCAATGCCGGCCTTCATCTGATGCGCGCCGCGGGTGATGCTCAAAGTGTCGCTCCATTGAAACTGATTAGTCTTTTGAAACTTCGGCAAAAAGTCGGGCGAGCCAATGCGGTCGAAGCCCGACTGGCCGCCCGGCGTGACGGTTCCGCCCCGCGCTGAAACGGTGATGCCGGGGATGCCCCCGCCGACGATTGTGGACTCAGGCACACCGGCAAACCCGAATGCCTTGGCGGTCTGCTGTGCGAAGGAGTCCTGCACGGCGACCGAATCATTGCGTCCCCAACCCAAGCGAAACTCGTTGACCATGCTGGGTCCAATCAGCCGGTTCCATCCGACCGACGCCCCCTGCCCCTTCATGCTGAGTCGCCCATTCGCCGATGAACCGGTGCCGTCGAGAATCCCGCCGAAGATGCCTGGAATGTAGCGAAAGCGGTCTACGTTGGCATAGCGCACAAAGACGCTGTCGCGCGAAGTGGCCTGCCAGTCAACGCGACTGATATAGCTGTCAGTGTCGTCGATGATCCCGGGCGTCCGGACGAAGTTGAGCTGATTGAGGCCGCCGGATCCCGGAACGAGGTTTGGCGCCGGCAATAACCCGAGAATCTTCGCCGCCATCGGATCGATGCAGGCCGCCGGAATCTGATTGTTCTTGAAAGACCCATCGGCGTTGAACGCAGAGGGCACCTTGGCGCGACAATCGCCCACGAGGTCCTTAATAGTAGCGTAAGTCACGCGGTTGGCCGACCCCGCTGCGGCTGAAAAATCGCCGATGCGCTCGTTGGCTGTGGGCACATTCCCAAGCCGAAGCAC
>DASXSR010000351.1:0-11402 GCA_036505875.1 Blastocatellia bacterium
ATGCTGAAGCGTATCGGCCCGACGCTCGTTGGCAGCGCGATTACTTATGATGAAGAATTTCGGCGGCAGCTCGTTAGTGCGACGCACATTGATCGGCTAAACCTCGGCCCGGTCCCGACTATTCAACTCGACTGGTTACAGCCCCACGAGGGGAACATCGTCGAGTTCCTGTTCCGGCCAAGAGCGTTTCAGTCGCGTCTCGAGAAGTTGGCTGTGTGAGGAGAGTTGGCGGGGCATCAACGTCATAGAAGTCGGGGAGTTCGAGAGCGCTTTCACAATAAGCGAATAGGAAGGTCTCCTCACTTCTTCACGCCGGCTAAGAGTCTATGAAGGTTCTCCTCTTTCTTTTCCTTTCCGTCTCCATCCTAGCCGAAGACTGGCCTGAGTTCCGAGGACCAACAGGCCAGGGCCACTCAACCGAACGCGGACTTCCTCTGACCTGGAGCGAGACAAAGAATGTGAAGTGGAAGGTCGCGATTCCCGGGAAGGGATGGTCTTCGCCTGCGATCCTCGGAGATCGCATCTGGCTCACGACTGCGACCGAAGAAGGAAAATCATTGCGCGCGATCTGCCTGGACCGCAACTCCGGCGCGATCCTCCAGAACATCGAAGCATTTCGCTTGAAGCAGGGCGCGCTAAAAAACGGAAAGAACAGCCAAGCCTCCCCGACGCCAGTTCTCGAAGGCGATCGTGTCTACCTTCATTTTGGCGCTCATGGAACCGCATGCATTACTCAGTCTGGCGATATCGTTTGGAAGACTCGGCTCGAATACGATAACGGGCAACACGGCACAGGGGGATCACCGGTGCTCTATGAAGATCTACTGATCGTGAGCTGTGATGGTCTGGACGCTCAGTTCGTAACTGCGTTGGACAAGCTGACCGGCAAGGTTCGATGGAAGAAATCACGTCAGGGATACCAGGCTTACACGACTCCGCTCGTCGTGCGTCTTGCGGGAGGCGATCAGGTGATCAGCCCCGGCGCGTATCGAGCCGTTGCCTACGAGCCGCGCACCGGAAAAGAGATATGGCAGGTGAGATACGGCGAGGGGTTTTCAAATGTCCCGCGGCCCGTCTACGGCAACGGCTTAGTTTTCATCTGCACCGGATTCCAGGAGCCATCGCTGCTGGCTGTCCGAGTGGACGGCCACGGCGACGTTACGAAGACCCATGTCGCCTGGACTCTCAAACGCGGAGTACCACTCACGCCGTCTCCGCTACTGGTGGGCGACGAGTTGTATATGGTCAACGATGGCGGCATCGCGACTTGTGTGGATGCTAAGACAGGGATGGAGCTTTGGCGGGCTCGCATCGAAGGCAGTTTCTCGGCCTCCCCGATCTATGCCGACGGACGCATTTACTTTCTCAGCGAAGAAGGGCTGACGGTTGTGATTACGCCGGGAAAGAAGTTCCAGGCGCTCGCTACGAACCAGCTTGACGGTGAAACCCTCGCGTCGATGGCGGTATCGGGCGGCTCGATCTTTATTCGAAGCCGAACGCATCTCTACCGATTGAGTAACTAGTCGCCGTCGGTCGATCAAATGGTTTATGGGCAAACAGCCCTGATTACCCCTCTTAGTGGAACACTATCCCTATCGAGAAGCGGACGTGGTCACGCCAGCCGCGCGGGTCTGTTGTTGTTCCTCCTAAATGAATTGGATTGTAGTCAACGCTGGTGCGAAAGCTGAATCGCTTCGAAGCCTTGATGTCAACACCTCCGCCCAATGCCATTGCGACACCGGTATCGGAAACCTTGATCAGCCCGTTGCCGCCCGGAAACGTAAGTCTGACGTCGCCTCTGCCAAGGCCAGCGCCAACCAGGGCATGAGCAAATGGAGTTAGCCTTGTGTGGTTTCGCCACTTGAATTCAGGACCGATGAGTAAATTGAAGTGCCGGTGCTCGAATTCGAAGGTGCCGTCGATTGTGGTTCCCGGCGGAGCAAACGGCTGACCTATCCTCGCGGTCCCATGGTTAGTGCCGAAGTGGGCCGAGAAGTCGCCTTTGATTCCCCAATGCTTGCTTAGATTCCTTGTCAACGAGGTTTCAAGTCCGCTCTTTGATCCAAAGAAGGTCAGAATCCTGCCGTTGTTTGAGTTTAGATCACCTAGGGCGGAATAACCAAGAAACCAGTCGAACCGAGGGTAGTCCGCGGTGGGACTCTGTTGGGCGAGCGCGAGCGGCGCGCAGGAAAGGCTCAGAACTACCAGAATCAAAATTCGTTGCATTAAGAGTCTCCTTGTCCATTCTGTAGGTGTAGCAAGTCAACCGATACACGGGATGTTGTGTGGCTTTAGCTCACGCGGCTTAGTCTCTTCCAATTAGGATTCGCCGAGCTACCGCCTTGTTACACCCTAAGCCCAAGTACAATTCGATGTAATGACCAAGACTTGATGATTTTCCGCGTTTTGTGACGAACTATGAAAAATCATGAATCGGTAGTCTTTGCCTTCGACGACGTTCAGGTCGAGCCGGGAACTTTTGGCGTATTGAAAGCCGGCAGACAGATCCCAATTGAGCCCAAGGCTTTCAATGTTCTGCTGTTCTTGATTGAGAACAGAGGCAGGCTGATCAAAAAGGAGGAGCTTCTCGGTGCTTTGTGGAAAGACACGTATGTGACCGAGAACGCCCTGACGCGCGAAATCGCAAGGCTGCGAAAAATACTCGGCGACGATCCAAAGCAGGCGCGGTACATCCAGACGGTTCACACTCGCGGCTACCGCTTCATTGCCGAGGTACAAGTAAGGAACGGCGAGAGTAAGAACTGGCACGAGACATATGAGGATCAGTCCGATCAATCCGTCGAAGTCGAAACGGCTGAGCACGACCGTGATGCAAATCCTTTCGCACCATCGGGTGTCTCGCACATTGAAGCCAGAGCCAAGTCAGAGTCAAATCTCCACGCTCGACGTTTCTTCTCTCGCCGTACGCTGTTGCTACTTGCTGTCACCATTTGCTCCTTGCTTTGCGCGATCGCCTACGCCGCCTGGCGATCTCTGCCCTACATTCCATTCTCAACGATCACCGTAGGCGAGATGATTCCGGTGACTAGTTCTCCCGGTCTAAAACTCAACCCAACTCTTTCGCCCGATGGCAGCACAGTTGTGTACAGTTCTGACCGCACCGGCGGTTTCGAGCTCTACGCCAGACCTTTGGTGTCGGGCGGTCGCGAAGTACAACTGACCTTCGACGGCAATAGGAATCTGGAACCGGCATGGTCTCCGGACGGAAAGTTTATTGCTTATCATTCGGCGAAACGCGGCGGTATCTGGTTGATCCCGGCGCTCGGCGGAGCGGGGAGACAGCTGACCGACCTCGGCTGTCATCCGGCGTGGTCGCGCGACAGTAAAATGATCGCGTATCAATCTGAATCGCTGCACGAGATGATTCAGCCGTTTGCCAGTTCGGCGACAATCTGGGTGGTCCCCGCAGAGCGAGGTGAACGGAAGCAAATTACGCAACCAGGAAACCCTGCTGGCGGCCATCTGTTCCCGACCTGGTCGCCAGATGGAAAACACATTGCATTTCTAGACGGAGACCAGGAGTCGATGCAAATCTGGTCAATTGCCTTGACCGGAGAACAGTTGACGCCTGTGACCGCGCGTCAATCTTTCACCAAAGCCGATCTGATCTGGGCTCCCGACGGCAATGGGATTTTTTACGCGATGGGAACGATGTTATTCAGACAGCGAGTAGCGCCGGAGAGCGGGGCGCCGGTTGGAAAACCATCCAAAGTCGCCGACCTGGGCGGGACGGTGTTGCGCAACCCTACGATATCGGCAGACGGAACCAAAATCGCTTATAGCGCGTGGACGGCGAAAAGTAATCTACTGTCGCTTCGTCTGTCGCCGGTTCGGTACGAAGCGACTGGAAATCCCAATGCGTTGACAAATGAAACGAACAGTCGAAACGGATTGCCGGCGTTCTCTCCAAGCGGAAAAGAAATCGCCTTCGTTTCGGAACGCAGAGGTGAGGGTTACCAGCTCTGGTTGATGGATGCTGCGGGTAATAACCCAACGCAACTGACAACTGCCCCCAGTCAGGCTGTCTCTCCAGTGTGGTATTCGGGAGGTGAGCAAATCGCTTTTCAATCTTTTCAAGCGGAACGTTCCACGCTGTCGTCTGTCACCGTCAAGAATGGCGAGGAAAGAATCTTAAGCCCGGCCGACGGCCTGGGGTTCTTACGCTTGTCACCGGACGGGAAACTGGCGGCGTTCAATTATTCCCCGGGTGGCTTCTCGAACATCGGAGTGACTTCTTGCCAAGGCGGATCGCCGCGACAACTGACCTTTGAAACCACCTTTACCGGTTTCCCTAGCTGGTCGCCTGACGGACAGTTCATCGCTTATCAAACGAAGTGCGGAGACTATCAGCAGGTGATGGCGATGCCAGGTAGTGGCGGCACGGCGGTCCAGTTGACCTTTGAGAACGGTGACAGTTGGCCGTTCGGCTGGTCGCCCGATGGAGAAAAGATCGCGTTCGCGGGGTCGCGCAATGGGATCTGGAATATCTGGTGGGTGTCGCGTTTGGACAAGTCGCAGAGACAGCTGACACGCAACAGCAAGGCCGGGGTGTTGATGCGCTTCCCGGCCTGGTCCCCGCTTGGCAATCAGATCGTTTACGAACAGGTGGAGCTGACAAGCAATATTTACGTGATGGATCTGAAGTGAAAGAAGCAGCAAGCGCTTGCAGAGCCTGTCGATGATTACAGACAAATTGTCAGTCGCAAGCGCACTCACCAAGCCTTACCCTGACGGCTAGCCCCAAACGATTGTGTTCTTGCTATAATCAATTTCCGGCCTCAATTTTGATCTTCATCGATCAGGAGAATGGGAGGTCGAGACTTTTGGCTCTGAGATCTCGCTTGTGCTTGAAGTCACCGACCTGAACAAAAGCTACCCAATACCGCGAGGATCGCTCCCCGTTCTTTCGGGTGTCTCTCTTCGCCTCTCACGCGGACAGGCGGCAGCCATCATGGGACCGTCGGGGAGCGGCAAGAGTACGCTCCTGCACATACTCGGCGCGCTCGATCCGCCCAGCTCAGGCCACGTCACACTTGACGGCGTCAATCCCTTCGAGCTTGATGAGAAGGAGCTCGCCCGGTTCAGAAACCAAAAGATAGGATTCGTGTTTCAAGATCACTGTCTGCTCCCGCAATGCTCGGTTTTGGAAAACGTGCTGGTTCCTACTCTCGTAACTCACGCCAGCAATCAGCACACGGACTGTGCCCGAACGCTGCTCGAACAAGTGGGACTGACGGAGCGAATCGATCACCGGCCGGCTGAGCTATCGGGTGGTGAGAAACAACGCGTGGCGTTAGCGCGGGCGCTGATCAACGAGCCCACGCTGCTCCTGTGCGATGAGCCGACCGGCAACCTCGATAGAAAATCTGCCCAGTCGGTCGCGTCATTGCTTCTCAAGCTGCATCAGCGGCAGAAGACGATTCTGATTGTTGTGACTCACAGTGCTGAGCTCGCCGTGAGGTTTCCGATTCGATACGAAATGGTTGATCAGGGCATCAGGCAGGCGTGAATGCGAACTTCCACTCTTCTCTCTTGCAACCTCAAATACTACTGGCGCAGCAATCTCGCAGTCGTGCTCGGCGTAGCAACCGCAGTCGCGGTTCTGTCTGGAGCTTTGCTGGTTGGTGACTCAGTTCGAGGCAGTCTTCGCGACCTGTTCGTGCAAAGGATCGGCAAGACCGATCAGGTCGTCGCTTCCACAAACTTTTTCAGAGACAAGCTTGTTGACGACCTTCAAGCGGATCCCCGATTCGCAGATGCTTTCAGCGCTGCGTGTCCGCTCATCGTGATTAACGCGCTTGTTACCGACGAGAAGAGTGGGCGACGAGCTTCCGGAGTTCAAGTCTTTGGCGTGGACGATCGCTTTTGGAAGTTTCATCAACGCGGAGACGTGAGAGCACCTGCAGAGCGCGAGGTATTATTGAGCCCGGACCTCGGGAGCGAGCTGGGCACTGGTGCTGGTCAGACTATTCTCCTGAGAATAGAGAAGCCGTCCTCCATTCCTGCCGGGTCGTTGCATGGGAAGAAGGATGACATGGGCCGCACGATTCGGCTGACTGCGCGTGATAGCCTCGCGGCGTCTGATCTGGGCGAGTTCTCGCTTCGGCCAAGCCAGGGCGCGGTGCGAGCGGTTTTCGTTTCGCTGGCTCGGTTGCAGAAGGACCTCGAGCAAGCAGGCAAGATCAACACTATTCTCTTTGCGGAGAAGCAATCCGGGAAGAATAGCCCCACAACTCCTGGGCCGACGCTGATTGCAGAGATTCTAAGAGACACCTTCGCACTCGAAGACCTTGGGATAAAGCTGCGCGTGCTGGATGAGCGACGCGGCGTCGCGCTTGAGAGCGAGAGTGCGATCATCAGCGACAGACTCTACGCGGATGCGAAGGCTGCCGCCGATAAAGCTGGAACCACTATTCTCCCGATTCTTAGCTATCTCGCAAACTCAATCCGCATTGGCCGGCGCGAAGTGCCCTACTCGCTGGTAACGGCTCTCGACGACGAGGTAGTCGAGACGTTGAGACACGCCGACATATCAGGGCACAGTCACGCGAACGAGACTGAACGAAAGATCGCTGATTCCGGCACACCCAGTGCGAAAGGACCTGGGGCGCCTCTGCCCGCCATACTGTTAAACGACTGGACGGCGAGCGATCTCGGGGCCCGACCGGGAGATGAGGTCACGCTCGAATATTACTTGTGGAACGATCAAGGCACGCTTTCTACGCACACCGCTCAGTTTCGGCTCGCGGGAATCGTGCCGATGAAGGATCAAGCGGCCGACCGAGATTTGGTTCCGGACTACCCGGGCATCACTACGACGCAAAACATCGCGGACTGGAATCCGCCGTTCCCTGTTGACCTCAAACGCGTTCGGCCGCGCGACGAGGAGTATTGGCATAAGTACCGCACAACTCCCAAGGCATTCGTCCCGCTCGAGGTGGGCCAACAGCTCTGGCAATCGCGCTACGGAAAGCTAACTTCACTTCGATTGATCGTCAGTGCTGGCAACGACGCCCGATCATTTCTCGAATCTTTCAAGCAAACTCTGCGCGCGACGCTCGATCCAACCGAAAACGGCTTCTCCATTAGCCCGGTAAGGATCGAAGGCGTCGAGGCATCACGTGGAGCCACAGACTTTGGTGAGTACTTTGTTTATTTCAGCTTCTTCCTAGTCGCCGGGGCGCTGTTACTTGCAAGTTTGTTTTTCAAGCTCGGCATCGAGCAGCGACTGCGCGAGATCGGGACTCTTCGCGCAGTGGGCTTTCCCCGAGAAGCGGTGCGCGCGCTGTTCCTGCGTGAGGGTCTGGTGCTCGCAACTTCTGGAAGCGCTCTCGGAGTGGTCGGCGCGGTCGGCTACGGCGAGCTAATGATGTATGGCCTAAGCACCTGGTGGGTAGGTGCGGTCGGGACCACGAGCCTGAACCTACATGTTTCTGCGCTGTCGCTGTTGCTCGGTGGAGTTGGCGGAATCGTCGTTGCGTTGCTGTGCATCGTATGGACGCTGAGAACACTTGCACGCTCGTCGCCGCGAGGCTTGCTGACCGGCAGTTTGGACGCGGCGCTGAAGAGCGAATCGTTTCCGTCTCCGCGTCTCCGAGTCTCCGCGTCCTCGCGTCTCTTCTCGATCGTTTTCGCCTTAGCCGGACTCGCATTGCTGATGACTGCCACTTTGAAATGGATTGGACAGACGGCGGGGTTCTTCGGCGCCGGAACTTTTCTTCTGGGAGCGCTGCTGTGTTTCGAGTACGGCTGGCTCATTCGCGGAGTCAGGAACGCGATCAGCGGCAGCGGATGGTGGCCTGTTTCGAGGCTCGGGTTCAGAAACGCGACTTATCGCCCCGGTCGCAGCGTGCTCTGCATCGCGCTGATCGCATCGGCGTCGTTCATCATCGTTGCCGTTGATGCCTTCAGGCGACACAACCCGGATTCATCCCTTAGTAAGAAGTCGGGCAGCGGTGGGTTTCCTCTTCTAGCCGAGTCGTTGCTGCCTCTCTATCACGACCCGAACACGCCCGAAGGGAGAGAGGCTTTGAACATAATAGCTCAGCGGGGATTTGACCCCGCGAGCGTCAGCTTCACACGATTCAGGGTCCGGAGGGGCGATGATACGAGTTGCCTGAACCTCTATCAGCCCCGCAATCCGAGAATTCTCGGAGCAGGCGAGGGATTCATCCAAAGCGGACGCTTCTCATTTCGCGAGTCGCTGGCGCAAACAAAAGAAGAGACACAGAATCCGTGGTTGTTGCTCAATCGCGAGCTGCCCGATGGCGCGATCCCGGTGATTGCCGACTCGAACTCGATGACCTACGTGCTTCATCGCAAGCTCGGGGACGAGATACTGGTAAGTCAAGCTAATAGCGAGTCGGCCCGGCTGCGACTGGTCGGCGCCTTAGATGACAGCATATTCCAGGGCGAGCTGTTGATTTCAGAGTCGAACTTCTGGCGACTGTTCCCCGATCAAGGCGGCTACGGCTTCTTTCTGCTGGACGTGGCTCCAGAAGCCTCTTCGGTGGCGGCGAGTGTTCTTGAAGAACAGCTTTCCGATTTTGGCTTTGACCCAATTCCGGCTTCGGAGCGGTTGGCAGGTTTTCATCGCGTCGAGAACACTTATCTGACAACCTTCCAGACGCTCGGCGGGCTTGGACTGGTGCTGGGCACCTTTGGTCTGGCCACTGTGCTGCTCAGAAATGTCCTGGAGCGCAGACGAGAGCTTGCCCTCCTCAGGGCTATCGGCTACAACTCGATCCATTTCGCGTTGATGGTGATCACCGAGAACGCGTTCCTGGTTTATTGTGGTTTGTTGACTGGAACGGCTTGCGCGCTGCTTGCGATTGCACCCGCATTCTTTTCCAGAGGGGGTCATTTTCCGATGCTTTCTCTTTGGTTGCTGTTGATCGTATTTGTGACTGGATTGTTGGCGTCGCTTGCTGCGACGATAGCTGCATTGCGCACACCGTTGCTCCCAGCGCTGCGCGCGGAGTAGATTGTGATCCAACAAAAAGGTACCCGCAGGGGCGGCCCTCCGTAGCTGCCCCGGATCGCGAGTTAGTTGGCCAATGACTTACGATAAACCTAAATCTGGTGCGGCTACAGTGGGCCGCCCCTGCATGATCAACCTAATCAAAGATGGAGCGAAATGGAAGACCGAGCAAGTCTGGCACAATCCGGATGTTTCGATGTATATGAGTTCGCCTGTTGCGAGCGGGGACTATTTGTTTGGGTTTTCACACAAGCGCAAGGGTCAATTCTTTTGTCTTGATGCGCGCACGGGAAAGACTCTATGGACCAGCAACGGCCGCGAGGGCGACAACGCGGCAATCGTTGTCGCCGGGCAGTTCCTGTTTCTGCTGACTGATGCGGCGGAATTGCTCGTGGCAAAGAGCGATCCGAAGCAACTCGAAGTTCTGAAGAAATACCAGGTGGCAGAAAGTCCAACGTGGGCTCATCCTGTTGTTGTCGGAGGTCGAATTCTGATTAAGGACGCTTCGACTCTGGCGCTTCTCAGCACAGAATAGTGTAGGCGACGGATTGATCTCCTTCTGACTGTGATTCGGCGCTTCATGTTTCCCCTGGAATCGTCTACGATAAAGGCCATTCTTCGGCGGAGGCAAAAAGCCGTGCGCACAGGTTTGTGTCTTGCGTTTGTTCTAGCCTCTCTTTCGGTTACGACTACGCTCGCGGACAACTGGCCGCAATGGCGCGGGCCGTTTCTCAACGGCATAAGCCGCGAGAAGAATCTTCCTGCTCACTGGAGCGCCGAAGAGAATGTGACCTGGAAGCTCGCTATGCCGAGCTGGACCGGCGCCACGCCAATCATCTGGGGCGAACGCATCTTTCTCAATGTCGCCGCCGGAAACGAACTGTACCTCTGGTGCGTAGATCGAACGAAGGGAGAGCCTGTTTGGAAAAAGCTTCTCGGCGGTGGCAACACGAAGATGCGCAAGCAAAACATGTCTTCGCCTTCGCCGGTCACCGATGGAAAAAATGTTTGGGTGATGACCGGGACCGGCATCCTTAAAGCTTTCGACTTTGCGGGAAACGAGCTGTGGGCGCGCGACATTCAAAAAGACTACGGCCGCTTCGGGTTGAATTGGGGATATGCGTCTTCGCCGCTGCTGTATGAGGACGCGCTATTTGTTCAGGTCCTCCACGGAATGAGAACCCACGATCCGTCTTATCTCCTGCGGATCGACAACAAGACCGGCAAGACCGTCTGGAGAGTTGAGCGCCCCACAAACGCGATTCGAGAATCACCCGACTCTTACACAACGCCCGCCCTTGTGCGCCAGGGCAACATAGTTGAATTGGTGATCACCGGCGGAGACTGCGTGACCGGCCACGATCCCGCGACCGGGAAGGAGTTGTGGCGCGCCAACGGACTCAACCCTGACAACAATCCTAATTATCGCATCGTTGCCTCTCCCGTCGTGTACGAAGGCATCGTCTATGCGCCTACGCGAGAGAAGCCGCTTCTAGCAATTCGGACCGGCGGGCGCGGTGACGTGACCGAGTCACACAAGCTCTGGGCATTCGGTCACGGGCCTGACGTGCCGACTCCGGTGACTGACGGCAAATACTTTTACGTGGTCGATGATCGCGGAATCATGTGGTGCCTCGACGCAAAGAGCGGGCAAGTCGTTTGGGGACCGCAGCGGATCAAGCCCGGGACCTATAGCTCGTCGCCAGTGCTCGCCGATGAGAAACTTTATGTCACCAATGAAGACGGCCTTACGACCGTGTTGAAGGCAGGCCCAAAATTCGAGGTGTTGGCGGAGAACAATTTGAACGACTACACGCTAAGCTCGCCGGCGATCTCAGACGGGCAAATCTTCATGCGAACAGCTCAGTATCTCTATTGCATCGGCAAGCGCGTCGGGCACTGAGACTCATTCGAACACCTGTATGGCGTCCCTCCGTGGGGGCCCCCTCGTTGGTAAATCGAAGTGGGCTGCAAACAGGGGCGCCCACGGAGGGACGCCATACAGGTCCGTTGGAGGAACCATGATAAAAAGGCAAACGATCGCGCTCTCTTTCATCGCGATTCTGTTTACTGTCGCGACGGCTCAGAACAACTGGCCGCAGTTTCGAGGGCCTGGGTCGCTTGGCGTCGTTGAAGACCCCAGCTTGCCCGACAGGTGGAGCGCGACCGACAACGTCGCGTGGAAGACTGAGATTCCCGGCACCGGTTGGAGCTCGCCAGCCGTCTGGGGCGACAACATTTTTCTGACCTCGGTCGTCCCCTCGGTGGAAGGCGAGAAGCCGAAAAAGGGTCTCTACTTCGGCGGCGAGCGCAAACCTCCAACAGACAGTCATCGCTGGATGGTCTATTGTGTCGACTTCAAGACCGGCAAGATTCGGTGGGAGCAGGAAGTGAAGAAGGG
>DASXSR010000352.1:0-3198 GCA_036505875.1 Blastocatellia bacterium
GGTCAACGTATAGCTTCCTACAGGCAGGCTGGCGAAGGTGTAGTAGCCTGAAGAGTCTGTCTTGGCCGAGGTTTCTACGTTGGTCGCTTTGTTCTTGACTGTAACCGTTGCGTTGTCCACGACCCCGCCGGACGGATCTGCCACCAGCCCGGTGAGACTGGCGGTGCGAACCTGGGCCAACCCTTGAACGACCAGGCTCACCAACAGAAGCGACATGCAAGCGATGCGGAATGGAAATCTTGTCAGCATATTCTCTCCTCACTTAGAACGTTAAGGGTGATTGTATCGGCTGCCGACTGAGGAGGGCCTCCAGACAGCAGCCGGCCGATCGTCAGTACCGCAAGCGGTAGCGAGCTCTCGCTACCGCTCGCCGTACCGTCTAAAATTTGCGCGACCATTCTTTGGGCCAGCGCTCGATCACGACTTTCTTTTCGGTATAGAACTCGACGCCGTCGCGCCCCTGCGCGTGCTCGACGCCGAAGAAACTGTCTTTCCAGCCGCTGAACGGGAAATAAGCCATCGGGGCTGCTACGCCAATGTTTATTCCGATGTTGCCGGCGGGCGCTTCGTAACGGAATTTGCGCGCCGCTGCGCCGCTGGTTGTGAAGATTGAAGCGGCGTTGCCGTACGGACTCTGAGACAAAATCTCGATCGCCTCATCGATCGTTTGCGCGCGAGTGACGCTGAGCACCGGCCCGAAAATCTCCGTCCTGGAAATCTCGCTGCCCGGGGGCACGTTGTCCAGGATCGTCGGTTTGACGAAGTTGCCCTTCTCGTATTTCGAAACCATTGCGCCTCGCCCGTCGAGCAACACGGTTGCCCCTTCGCTGGCGCCTTTGGCAATCAATCCCTCGATACGCGCCTTGCTCTCTCGGGTGATAACCGGGCCCATCTGCGCGCCCTCTTCGAGTCCGTAATTCACGTTTATCGAACTGGCGAGATCGCGAATAGCTTCGGTGAAAGTACGTTGCGCCTCGCCGACCGTCACCGCCGTCGATACTGCGAGGCAGCGCTGACCGGCGCAGCCGTAGGCGCTGTCGTTGATAATTTGCGCGGTCATATCCATGTCTGCATCGGGCAACACGACTACGTGATTCTTGGCTCCGCCCTGAGCTTGAACGCGCTTTCCGTTCGCCGAGCCGCGAGAGTAAACGTGTCTTGCAACGGGCGTCGAGCCAACAAAGCTGATTGCCCGAACGGCAGGATGATCGAGCAACGCGTCGACTGCCGGTTTGCCTCCGTTGACCAGGCTGAGGACCCCGGGCGGCAAGCCCAGCTCGTCGATCAGCTCGAACAAACGCTGCATTGAGACGGGAACTCTTTCCGACGGTTTCAACACAAACGTGTTCCCGCAGGCGACCGCGTAAGGCAAGAACCAGAACGGGACCATTACCGGAAAATTGAACGGGCAAATAGCCGCGACCACGCCGAGCGGTTGGCGAATCATCGTTTCATCGATTCCGCGAGCTATGTCTTCAAGGTTATAACCCTGCATTAGCGTGGGAATCCCGCACGCGACTTCGACGTTTTCAATCGAGCGCCGCACCTCGGCTTTCGCTTCGGTCAGTGTCTTGCCGTTCTCCATCGTGATCAGTCGCGAGACCTCATCGAAGTGATCCTCGAGCAATTGT
Organism: Blastocatellia bacterium; assembly: GCA_036505875.1. Taxonomy (GTDB): domain Bacteria; phylum Acidobacteriota; class Blastocatellia; order UBA7656; family UBA7656; genus Onstottus_A. The sequence goes on from DASXSR010000352.1 coordinate 1,632, forward strand.
TTCAGCTTGAAGAGATATTGGATACGTTCGCCGGGCGGCGTGCGTCGCCATTCGGGGAAAGCAGCAGAAGCGCCCTCAACCGCCGCAGCCACGTCGTCTTCCCCGCCAAGCGGCACACGACCAAGTAACTCAGCAGTCGCCGGGTTGGTGATCTCCAAATACTCGCTGGCCTTTGAGCCGCGCCAGCCGCCGTTGATGTAGTTCAATAATTGACCGTTTGTTGACATAAAGCTAATCTCCTCAAAATGACGAGGGCCTTTATGCGCCCCGGCGTAAATAGCCCAGTTGCTCAGGGTCACAGTCAATGAGCGCGGCGATGAGTGTGCCGGCTCGCTCCCATTCGCCGACCAGAGGATAGACGAGAAGCGCCAGCGTCGCCGTCGCAGCCGATCCTTCCACCGCGGCACGAATAGCAAGCCTCTCGTAGTCTTTCACCGCCAGCACCAACCCGCGCACTGTTTCCGGCAATTGACCGACCGCGAGCGGCTGGGCTCCTTGCCGATCAATCAGACACGGGACCTCAACTACATCTTCCGACCTCAATTCATCGATGGCTCCCCGATTGCTGATGTTCACCACCAGACGCGAGGGTCGGTCGCTTACCAGCGCCGACATCACGTCAAGTGCAATGCGATGGTAACCGGTGGCCGAAGCAAACGGGTCTTCTGTTTGTTCCGCTCCTTTGCCCCAGGTCCATCCAGCCTCCGCTTCCAGGCGGAGATAAGAGCCCGAGCGACGGCGCAGATAGTCGCGGTAAACGGCCAAAGCTTGCGACAGGCGGCCCGCTTCGACCTCGCGGTGCAATTGCTTGAAGAGGCCGGCATTGAGACGTGCAATCTCCTCTCCCCGACTTAGCCCGGCAGCGCGTTGATTGGCAAGCGCGCGGCTGTATGCGTAATAAAAGAACAGATACTCGCTCGGAATCAACCCGAGACCGCGGATCATCGCCGGGTCGAACAGGTCCGTGTGATATAAGCCGCGCAGCGCCGTGTCATCATTGAGTAGCCGCTCAGTCTGATCCACCCCGCGTACCATCACGCGCCGCACCCAGCCGAGATGATTGAGTCCGAAGTAATCACAGCGCACCTCCTCTGGCGGCGCGCCGAGCGCCTGCCCTATCCGGTGAAAGAGCTCACTCGGCGTGTCGCAGATGCCGATCACCCGCAGATGGGTGTGGCTGCATAGCGCTTGAGTAATCAACCCCGCCGGGTTAGTGAAGTTGATCAGCCAGGCATCAGGCGCCACCCGCTCGATGAGACGGGCGTGTTCAAGCGCCACTGGAATCGTGCGTAGCGCCATCGCCAGCCCGCCTAAACCGGTCGTTTCTTGACCGGCCACCCCATGTTTGATGGCGAGGCGTTCATCGCGGGCGCGGGCAGCGATCCCACCGACACGGATGCTGCTCAAGATGAACCCGGCGCCCTCGAGGGCATCTTCCAATCGTCCCGGCGTAGTAATCGTGATCTCACCGTGAGCCCGGCGGACGACTTCGGCGGCGAGCGCGGCGATCAAGCTGACGCGCTCACGATCCACGTCATAAAGCGCGACCTCGCATAGGCCGAGTGCA
>DASXSR010000353.1:0-10749 GCA_036505875.1 Blastocatellia bacterium
CTCGAACCCGCCGTGGTCGGCGCCCAACGCGATGCGCTTTCGCCTTGCCGCTCGACGCCGAACCGGTTCTATTCTTATGTCGCGTTCGCGAACGAGGTCTTGAGCGAGCGGCGTCAGGATCGCGCCTTCGTCGATTCGCAAGATGTCACCAGACGAGGCCGGGCGAATCTCGTGTTCGGTGATAACGCGTTTGCCTCGTTCATCGATCACGCCCATAGTCGCTCGATTTAGGACTGTCCATTTGTCTTCGCTACCTCAACAAGGTTGTCGAAGAATGTCGCGCCTTCACCAATATCGGTCAGCGCTTGCGAAACGGTTTGATTGACGTTGGCGCGCCCGGGGCTGAGCTTGTTCCACCAGATCGAGAGCGCGACCGCAACCCCGGGTTTCACGCGATCGGTTATTCGCGCCGTGAGCCGGCACTCGCCGCGATCGTTCCAAACTCGAACCGGGTCGCCATCTTTGATTCCGCGACGTTCGGCGTCTTCTGCGCTTAGCTGGATGAAAGGCTCGCGCTCGCTTCTGAGGAAGGAGGACAGATGCGAGAACGTTGTGTTCAAGAATGAGTTCGCCGGGGGGCTGATTAGCTGTAACGGATATCGCGCTGCAAGCTCCGGAGCGGCGTCGGGTGATTCGCGGGGAGGGGTGAAGGTCGGAAGCGGATCGAGCCCAGCGCGCTCGAGCGATTCAGAATAGAACTCGCACTTGCCTGAGGGAGTCAGGAAACCTCCATCCGCAAACGGCGCGAACGTTTCGGGCAAGTTCAATCGTGCCCACCCATCCTGCTTCAATCGTTCCAGCGTGATTCCTCGAAGCGGCGCATGATCGCTTGCGAGCGCCTGGCGGATGATCTCCTCGTCGGTATCGTCGAAGGATTCATCTTCAAACCCCATTCGCTTTGCGAGTAACCCGAATACTTCCCAATTCGGCTTCGCTTCGCCGAGCGGCTCGATCGCTGGCTCGTTATACACCAGATAATAGTGCCCGTAGGGCTTGACGATATCGCGATGCTCGAGCTGGGTTGTCGCGGGCAATAAGATGTCCGCGTAATCCGCGGTGTCGGTTTGAAATTGCTCGTGCACTACGGTGAACAAGTCCTCACGCCGGAAGCCTTCGAGCACCTTCGATTGATCCGGCGCTACTGCCGCGGGATTCGAATTGTAAACGTAAATCGCGCGAACAGGAGGACGTGCTTCAGTGAGCGCTTCGCCGAGCCTCGACATGTTGATCGTTCTGGGATTTCCGCGCGTGAGGTCGGGGCGTTCAAGAACGCGCTCATCAAAAGCAAACATTCCGCTGCTGGAAAGCAGGACGCCTCCTCCCGCGTCTCGCCACGAGCCGATCAGTGCAGGGAGGCAGGCGATCGTCCGAACAGCCATGCCCCCGCCTGCGTGCCGTTGCAGACCATAATTAACCCTGATCGCGGCTGGTCTGGTTGTCGCGTATTCGCGCGCGAAGTTCACGATCTCGTCTTCGCTCACGCCACAGATTGCAGCAGCGCGCGACGGCGGAAACTCACCGACGCGCTCGCGCAGCTTGTCGAACCCAGTCGTGTAACGTTCAACGTAGTCGCGATCTTCAAGCCCTTCGCTGACGATCACGTTCATCATCCCAAGAGCCAACGCGGCATCGGTGCCCGGCCGCACTTGGATCAACTGATGACAATGATCGTGCGTGTGATTCCGATAAGGATCGATGCCAATCAGTCTGGCGCCGTTTGCGAGCGCTTCTTTGATCTGCGGCCACAAATGAATGTTCGACGAAAGAGTGTTTGTTCCCCAGAGCACAATCAAGCGTGCTCGGTGGAAGTTCTCCATATCGGTTCCGATCTTCGCGCCAATCGTATACTTCAAGGCCTCGCCGCCGGCGGCCGAGCAAATCGTGCGGGCGAGTCGGCTCGCGCCCAGCCGATTGAAAAAGCGTCGGTCCATGCTTCCATTGTTTACAACACCCATCGTGCCGCCGTAACTGTAGGGCAGGATCGCTTCAGGGCCATCGCTTGATCGAGAAATCTCTCGAAATCGCCCGGCGATGGTGACGAGCGCCTCGTCCCACGAGATTCGCTCGAAGCGACCTTCACCTTTCGCGCCGATTCGTCGCATCGGGTAGAGCACGCGCTCAGGGTTGTAAACTCGCTCGAGATAGCGAGCTACCTTAGTGCAGAGGAAGCCTTGAGTGGTCGGGTGATCGGGATCTCCGGAGACTTTTGTCGCGCGGCCATCGTTGACTTCGACAAGCATGGCGCAAGTGTCCGGGCAATCGTGCGGGCAGGCGGCGTGAACGATTCTCATTTCTTGCATGGAGAAAAAGAATAGACCACGGATGACGCGGATTCAACGGATCGGCGCGGATCAACAACACAAAGACACCAAGACAGGAAGATTACCAGCAAGACATCCGCTTCGTCCTTGTGTCTTTGTGGTTAATCCGTACGCCATAGTATGCTGCAACGCATGAAACTCTGGGGCGGGAGATTCAAAGGTGAAGCCGACGAGGGGTTCGCGCGCTTCAACTCGTCGTTTGCGTTTGACCGTCGGTTGATTGAGGCCGATATCGAAGGCAGCCTCGCGCACGCCGAGGCGCTTGCGGCCGCGGATATTCTCACCGAAGACGAATCGAACAAGATCGCGGGGGGCCTGCGCGAAATCATGCGGCGCGCACGTGAAGAGAAGGGTTATCTCGATAGTCGCGACGCCGAAGACGTGCATAGTTTCGTCGAAGCCGAGTTGGTTGCGGCCATCGGCGACACGGGTTACAAGCTTCATACCGGCCGCAGCCGGAACGATCAGGTAGCCACCGATCTGCGGCTCTTCCTGCGTGGGGAAATCGACACCAGTCAAGAACTGACGCGTGAGGCTCAGCGAGCCTTAATCGAATTGGCTGAAGCGAATAGCGATTGCGAAATCCCAGGCTACACTCACTTGCAGCGCGCACAGCCGATCCTCTTTGCGCACTACTTACTTGCCTATTTCGAGATGCTCAAGCGCGATCGCGAGCGGTTCTCACAAGTCCGAGCGCGCGTGAACCGACTGCCTCTTGGCGCCGGCGCCCTCGCGGGCGCCGGTGTTCCGATTGACCGAGAGGCGATTGCGCGGCGGCTGGGGTTTGACGCGTTGTGCGAAAACAGCGTCGACGCGGTGAGCGATCGCGATTTCGTCATCGAGTTTATCGGTGCGGCCGCCCTCGCAATGATGCACCTTAGCAGGCTGGCTGAGGACCTGATCATCTACTCCACCGCGGAGTTTGGTTTCATCGAGCTTTCGGATGCAGTCTCGACCGGCTCGTCGTTGATGCCACAAAAGAAGAACCCCGACTCGCTGGAGTTGATTCGCGGAAAAGCGGGCCGGGTGTTTGGTCACCATGCGGCGCTGCTTGCAACGATGAAGGGATTGCCGCTCGCTTACAACAAGGACATGCAGGAAGACAAAGAGGCGTTATTCGATTCGATCGATACGCTTCGTGGGTCGCTCGGAGTGATGGCGACCGTTCTTCGGAATGTCAGAGTGAATGCGGAGCGCACGCGCATCGCTGCAACAGAGAGCTATTCCACCGCGACGGATTTGGCTGACTATCTTGTGCGTCGGGGGATGGAATTTCGAAAGGCTCACGAGCTTGTTGGGAAGATAGTGACTTACGCCATCGAGAGCGGGAAGTCACTTGTCGAGATTCCGTTGGATGATTATCGAAGGTTCTCAGTGCTATTCGACGAGGATGTGTACAGTGAAATCACGGTCCATTCATCGCTGCTAGGCAAGGGAGCGAGTGGAGGTACTTCGCCGGCGCGGGTGAAGGAAGCTTTGTCGAAGGCCCGAGCCGAGATAGACCACCGATGACGCGGATTTGACGGATTTTTCACGGATAAACTTATGGCTTTGAAACACGAAAATCTCACCGGGCAGATCATCAAAGCGTTCTACAAGGTCTATAACGAACTCGGGTACGGATTTCTGGAGAAGGTTTATGAGAAGGCGCTTGCGCTGGAACTGGCAAGCTCGGGTCTGCGAGTTGGACGACAGCAGCCGATAAAGGGTTACTACCTCGGACAACAGGAAGAAAGATCTTCACCAACGACAAGAAGCGCCATCGAGCAGAAATCCCAAAAGTAATCGAACTATCCGTGTAAATCCGTCCAATCCGCGTGTTCCGTGGTCTATCGTTCCCCTAACTCGTAACCATGCTCCTTCAAGAAGCCCCGCAGCCATTGATAGTACTCGGACTTGAACTGTTCAAACTTCGCGGTGAGCTTGTTCTCATCGCTGCGTGATTCGTTTCGACTCCTCGAGGCAGACCCTACTAGTATGTCTCCTTGCTCATTCAGAAGCTGAGAGAGGCGTTTTCGATACTCTTCCGATTCTGAATCGACGCGAGGCGCGGAAGACGTCGCGCGAATCCCCTGCTCGACCAAATCGAGAGCTTTTGAAATACTCGCCTCCGAGTTCTTGTTCACGCTGGCATCTGCAAACGCATTGATCGAGTCGCTCAGCGAACGATTCGCCTCCTTCATTTGATCGAAATATGCGACAACCGTCGAGCCGGGCCGACTAGTCAGATTCGAAAAGCTGAGGCGCGGGCCCTCGTAGCTGCGAAACGCGCTGACAAACGAAAACACGATCAACCCAAGGCAGATAATCTGCAACACGCGCCACACGAGCGGAGTGATTCTTTCCTTCGGACGCTTGTATGGAACTATCAAAGCAAGCGCCACGCCCGAGATCAGCCCCGACAGATGTGCGGCGTTGTCGACTATCCTCACCGAAAACCCAAATATCAAATTGATGGCAATGATCGGGAGCACGCGGCGCCTGATCTCGCGACTGAGGAATTCTGGAATCTCTTTACGGTAGCGGAAAGCGAACGTCGCGATCACTCCAAACAGACCGAAGATTGCCCCCGACGCTCCAGCAGACGTAGCATGCGGATTGAAGTAAAAACTACCGAGCGAGCCAAGCAGCCCGGTGATCAGATAAAGAATCACGAATCGGGCAGAGCCGTAGATCCGCTCGATCTCTTGTCCGATAATCCAAAGCGCATAGTTGTTGAGAAACAGATGGATGAAACCGATGTGGATGAACATCGAGGTGATCAGCCGCCAATACTGATGCTGTTGGATTATCAGGTCGTTCTGTTTCGCTCCGAATCCAACCAACACCGCAGGGTCTACCGACGTGACCGCTATGCCTCCCGCGAGGCACATGAGCACATAGATCCCGACGTTGGCGCCGATGAAGATAAACGTGAAGGGATTGGGACGAGTGAAAAGGGCCCGCAGGAAGTGGTGCTCTCGGGCTGCTTTGTGCTCGGCGATGTCCCCCTCGAATAATGTTCGCCCGCAATGCACGCAAACCGGGTAATCAGCGCGAGTCGAAAGGCCGCAGGCTGGACAGATTCGCGTAGTGGGTTCTCGGTCGACTTGTTCCAGAGTCATGTCCAGTTGTCAACAGATGTCGCCCAGCATCGGCGCTTACCGTTATAGCTCCCAGCGTCCTCAATAAACCATTTCTAAAAACTAACAGAAGCGGGCGTGCAGGCCAAATTGTTGTTGACCTGAGCGCCGAGTTTCTGATAGTATCGCGCGCGAATCACCAGGATGCCCCCAAAGATCGAGGTGTTTTCGAGCATGAAGTGTCATGGTTGCGGGCATGAGTTTCATCAAAAGTCTGGGCGCTGCCCACGTTGCCGACGTTCCACATCAAAGCGCGGTCAAGCGGTCGAAGAGTCGAGGCTGTTGGAATTCCCACGGCGACCGCGTATCGTAACGCCAACTGAAATAGCAGCCCTACCCGCGTGGCGCGTGGAGCTTAACGAGAAGGTCCGCGCGATAAGAGAGAAACGCGTCGCGACTAACTTGCAGACACCGATGCTACACGCAGAAGCTGAGCCAACCAGCGAGGCACTGCAAGAAGAGCCGCCGACTCCTAATGAACATAGTCGACAGACTCCTACGGCCAGGCGCACCAGCGACAGCATCGTCGAAGCTGCACTTTCCCGGGTGCGTCGCGCAAGCGAGCAGGCGAGCCGCGCTTCGCTGCCCAGGATCGAACCCGTAAGACCTCTCCCGGCAAGCTCGCCGGTTTCAGTCCGCGCCGACAGGCAAGCGACCGCCAGAGCTTTAGCGCCGGAGATAGAACCAAGGGCCGAGCTCGAGCCAGCTACCATACCAGTTATTTCACCTCCTGTTGTAAAACAAGAGAGCCAAACCCTGACCGCGCCGCTGCCCGAAAAAACCGGCGAGCCGCCTGCTCCAAGCGTCGAAGACACCGTGAAAGCCACCCCGATGCTGACCATTGATGAGATCGAACCTTTGGATTATCTCGAGGCCGAAATCCGCAAGGTTGATCAAACGCTCGGGAGTCAGTTTCTGCGAAACGAGAGCCCGTCCATCTTCACCCACGCAGTCATAGGGTTAGTTGACTTATTTGTCCTGGCAGCGACGTGCTTTCCGTTTCTGGCCATCGTAAAAATTGCGGACGGCAGCTTCCTCAGCACACAGACCAAACTTGGATCTGCGCTAATCGTCGCGCTGCTGTCATTCTTTTACCTTGCGCTGACCCAGTGTCTTTGCGGCAGAACATTCGGAATGATGCTTACAAACACTCGAGTGGTCGACGCCGCGACGTTCCAGACTCCTCCGCCGTTGCAAGCCTTAATTAGGAGCGCCGCGTACTTCATAGCCGCCGCGCCCGCGCTACTGGGAATCGTCTGGATTGCCCTCAACAGAAAGCATCGCGGCTGGCACGATTTTCTTTCTGGAACGATGGTAGTTCGTGATTTCTAATCCTCGGCTTCTTTGCGCTAAACAGACTCTGCTGATCCGTAAACCCTCAAGGTGTTGTCCACCCTTCGTATCGAAATTGAAAGCTTTCAATGAGGAATGCTAAAATTTAGGATTCTCAACAGAGCCACGCGGCTCACATGTTGTTGACACTATCGATAACTATAATGCCTGAAGAAGTAATCAGCGTCCGGGGCGCGCGAGTACACAATCTTCGAAACATCACCGTCGATATACCCATCGGCAAGCTCACAGTGCTCACGGGCGTCAGCGGCTCCGGTAAGTCGAGTCTAGCCTTCGATACCATCTATGCCGAGGGTCAGCGTCGCTACGTTGAGAGCCTTTCTGCGTACGCTCGCCAGTTTCTCGAACGCATGGACAAGCCTGACGTTGACGAAGTCATCGGCATCTGTCCGGCGATCTCGATTCGTCAGAAGAACGCCACTCGAAATCCACGCTCGACGGTCGCGACGCAGACCGAGATCTATGATTACTTGAGGTTGCTGTTCGCCCGCGTAGGCAGGACCTTCTGTTCGAACTGCGGCCTGGAAGTTAAACGAGATACTCCCGAGTCAGCCGCGGATGAAGTGTTGAAGCTCCCGGAAGGAACGCGCTTCTACGTGTTGTTCCCGGCGTCGGCGGGCATGGAAGGTACTGCCGACTTGAACGGAAGCGCCAAACAAAGAAAGCGGGGGTCTCGCAAGCATGCGGGCGGCGAGCGCAGGCGCGTCGACGCGCATCTGATGAGCCTGATGCAGCGAGGCTTCACGCGGCTCTACAAAGAGGGTCGCACGATCGAGCTCGCGACCCCTGATAGTTACACCGATAACAATTTCGACAACACGTTTGTGCTGGTAGATCGATTGAGCGTCAGGGCCGACGTAAAGTCGCGATTGGTCGACTCGCTCGAAGTTTGTTATCGGGAAGGTCACGGTCAAGCGATGGTTGAGACAGCCGATGAACGCTACGAGGGTTGCGAGCAGCCACTGCGGTTTCAGTTTTCAGAGGGCTTCGAGTGCAAGCGTTGCCAGATCAAATACGCGGCGCCCGAGCCGCGGCTGTTCAGCTTCAACAACCCCTTCGGCGCCTGCCCCACATGCCAGGGATTCGGCAACACGATCGGCTTGGACATCAATCTCGTGATCCCCAATCGCGAGCTTAGCCTCGCGCAAGGCGCAATCGAGCCGTGGATGAAACCACAATATGAGTGGGCGCAAAAAGAGCTGCTGCGTTTCTGCAAGCAAACCGGCATTCCAACGGCGGTTCCCTTTCGCCAGTTGACTCGCGACCAACAGAAGACGATTGTGCAAGGTCGTAACGGATTCGACGGGGTGATGGGGTTCTTCGATTGGCTCGACACCAAGAAATACAAACTTCACGTGCGCGTCTTCCTGTCGAAGTATCGCGGCTACACGTTGTGTCCCGACTGTGGCGGCTCGCGGCTGAGACTCGAAGCACGACTCGTTCAAGTCGGCGGGAAGACTCTGCCCGAGGTCTGCGCGATGAGCGCGAGCGAGGCGGCGGAGTTCTTCAACACGCTTTCGCTCGCCCCAACCGAGACGGAAATCGCCGGGCGACTGCTTAGCGAGATTCGCAATCGCTTGAAGTTTCTTATCGACGTCGGGCTTCAGTACTTGACGCTCGATAGGTTGGCCTCCACGTTGTCGGGCGGCGAGGCTCAGCGGATACAGCTCGCAACTAACCTGGGCGCTTCGCTGGTTGGCGCCCTGTACGTGCTGGACGAACCCTCGATAGGATTGCATCCGCGCGACAACGCCAAGCTGATTCGCATCCTGAAGAACTTGCGTGACATAGGTAACACAGTTCTGGTAGTCGAGCACGAGCCTGAAATGATGTTGTCGTCGGATAAGCTGATTGACATCGGTCCTGGCGCGGGCGAGCTTGGCGGCGAAGTAGTCTTCCAGGGTTCGGCCGACGAGCTTATTAAGAAGGGGCAGTCGCTCACCGCGAAGTACATGCGAGGCGATCTCGAGATCAAGCCGCCCAAGAGCCGCCGCTTGCTCGCTTCGCGTGCGCTGGAGGTCCGCAGTGCGAGCGAGCACAACCTCAAGAGCATCGACGTGGACTTCCCGCTCGGGATGATGGTTTGCATTACGGGCGTGTCCGGCTCGGGTAAGTCGACGCTTGTGCACGACATCGTCTATGCCGGAATCAAGAAGCAGCGCGGCGAATGGACGGGACCGGTCGGTTCGTTTCGCAAGATCGACGGCGATCAGTATCTGGATGACGTGGTGCTGGTCGATCAATCTCCGATTGGCCGGACGCCGCGGTCTAACCCGGTAACATACATCAAGGTCTATGACGCGATCCGTGATCTTTTCGCGTCCACGCGCGAAGCTCAAGCGCACGGCTTCGATTCGTCACACTTCAGCTTCAATGTGCCGGGCGGGCGTTGCGAACGATGCGAAGGAAACGGCGTCGAGATAAAAGAGATGCAATTCCTGGCCGACGTCGAGCTTGTCTGCGAAGAGTGCAAAGGAATGCGGTTCAAGCCGGCGCTGCTCGAGGTCAAGTACAAAGGCCGTTCGATTCACGACGTGTTGAATATGACCGTGCGCGAAGCGCTGTTGTTTTTCGCGAATATTAATAGGATCGCATCGAAGCTGCGGGTGCTGGACGACGTAGGACTTGGATACTTGAGGCTCGGGCAATCTGCGACTACGCTGTCGGGCGGCGAAGCGCAGCGGGTGAAGCTTGCGTCGTATTTGTCGAGACGAACGAGCGAGCGGACGCTGTACATCTTTGACGAGCCGACGACCGGGCTTCACTTCGACGACATAAACAAGCTGTTGTCGGCATTCAGGCAGCTCATCGACGCCGGCGGCTCGATCATCATCATCGAGCACAATTTGGACGTCATAAAGAGCGCAGATTGGATCATCGATCTCGGCCCGGAAGGCGGCGACGAAGGCGGCCACGTTGTAGTTGTGGGCCCGCCCGCGGTAATCGCCGAATGCCCACAGTCACACACTGGAAAGTTCCTCGCGAGAGTATTGAGCAAGTAAACCTTTGTGAAGCTTTCAGTCGGCGCCGGTTAACCAGCCCGAGTGTCCGCTCGTCTCCCGCTAAGAACATGCATCTCATTCTCCGTGCCTGACCCCGTTATACGCGCCCAGATCGGCCGATTCGAGATCAAGGATGGCACGCAACAAGTCGGCAGATGCACGCATAAGCACCGTCAAGCCGCGGCGGTCTGTGGATCCGGCGTGCTCTGACGGTAGCATCTTGTTGCGGTTCGATTCGCGCTATGGCAAGATGACAGTCAGTGAAAGAGATTAGTATTGAAGAACTCAAGCGCAACGTCAATCAATGGGTAAGGCTGGCTACACGACGGGAACCCATCCTTATCACCGACAACGGTGAGCCTATTGCGACTCTCTCCGGCATCGAGCGATCACAACGCCCAACTCGGTTGCCTAACCGCGAGGACAAGATCAAGCAGCGATCTAGGATCACGGTGGATTCGGCTGACTACCTGTCTGAAATGAGAGACTGAACGTGGTCTACTTTGACACGGCATACATCGCCAAGTGCTACCTTAACGAACCGAGCGCTACGATAGTACGAGAATTCGCCTACGAATCCGACGGTCTCGCGTCGTGCGAAATTGCACGCGCTGAATTCTACTCGGTCGTACACAGACACCTCCAAGAAGGCAACATTGATTCAGATGAGGTGCGGGATGTTTTTGAAGACTTCGAGCAAGACGAACGCGCCGGAGTTTGGGAGTGGTTTCCCGTGACCTCTTCGTTAATCGGGTTGGTGTGCGAGAATATCAGTTCTTTGCCAGATACCGCATTTCTGCGAGCGGCGGACGCCATTCACCTGACCTGCGCAAAAGAGCATGGCTTTACCGAAATCTACACAAATGATAGTCATATCCTGGCTTGCGCTAAGTACTTTCAAGCAAAGGGAGTCAACCTGATTCCATAGATTCTCAATGCGTTTCAAAGCGG
>DASXSR010000354.1:0-5884 GCA_036505875.1 Blastocatellia bacterium
CGTGAATGAACTCGCGGAACTCGCGCGGCGTCTTCGAGTCGTGACGCGGATGCGAAGGGTCCATGTCGGCCCAATAGTCGTGCTGCGCTCGATCGAGCACCGAGAACACAACCATCAAAAAATCCCACTCGCCGCGCTGCATCAGGAACCGCAGCGCTCGCTCGCGCAGCTCAATCGTTCGACGGAACTCTTTCGCTCGTGCGTGCTTGTCGGGAATTCGCTCAGGTTCGATCACGTAATTGGGAAATTCCGCAAGCAGCTCATTCTTCAGCGAGGCCGGATAACTAAACTCGGAAGCCCGGCCCGGTGTGAGCATCCCCGTCACCATCAATCCGTTGATCGGCTCGGGCGGATAGGTGGTTGGAACATTGAGCACAACCGATCGCCCGCCGTGTTCGGTGACGATGTCCCACACAGGTCGTGTCATGATGTCGCGGCCGCTCATGGCTCGCACGGCGTAACTGCCAGGATTCTTGATGAATGGCGAGAAGACACCATGCATCCCTTCGCTTGTACCAGTCGTGCAACTCGCCCAGCCGGGAAAACTGTTTGGCAAGATAGTCGAACGGAGAGGCGCGCTTGTGCCTTCCTTCATCAAGCGCGAAAGAACCGGCAAACGGCCGGCGCTTGCGAGAGGATTGATTATGTCGAAAGTCGCGCCATCAAGGCCTATGATAACGGTCTTCATTGCTTGGCCAGCGTTTATAGTACGGCCTTCAGGCGGATGTTTATTACCAGGGCAAAATTCATGGCGATAGCACAAACTTCCGCCTGAAGGCGGTACTACGAACAATCGCTTTCAGTGTTCGTGGGGATGTCCCTTATGTTCGATGCCACCTGAATTGTAGCCACGCAGTTCGTCGTATTTCTTGATCTGCTCAGGTGAGAGCAGTCTTCTCATTTCCAGATGAGCTTGCAGATGCACGACGCGAAGCTCGCCCTGAAGCCGTGCGATCTCCGCCACAATCCCTCGCAACTTGTCTGAATCGATCTGCTTGTTTGCGAAGAGTTGATCCAGCTCACCCTCTTTGGCTATCAATGAAGCTCCAAGACGCGTCGCCTGCGCGTGCATTCGATCGTAAACCTTCTGAGTATCGAGCTTCTGTTGATCCGAAAGCTTCAACTCTGCGGCGAGCTCAAGCACGTGCTTAGGGCCCGGATACTGATTGAGCTCCGCGGCTTTGGCGAAGCCCATTCCCTGTCCCGACTCCAACGCCTGAATGTCCTCCGCCGAGAGCGACTTGATCTCGCGCTTCTGCTGTCCGGCGTAAGGCCGCTGTTCGCTCTGCGAGTACGACGCCGACGAAATCCAGACTACAGCCAAAGCTAACAGAATCAGTGATCGCATGATTGACTCCGATTTTTGAACGGCTTATCCACAGTCGAGCCCCGCACGATTCACACATATCCGGGAGCTTCCCGACGGCGGCGAACTGCCTCCTCGTCTTCTTCGGTGTAGCCCGCCGACAACGCTTGCACCAATTTTAACTCTTCAAGCTTTGCGATTATTCTTGCCGCGCTTTGCTCGGGAGTTTCGCGATCGGTCTCGACGATGACCTCTGGTGAGTGCGGCGCTTCGTATGGATCGTCGACGCCGGTGAAGTGCTTGATCTCGCCGGCGAGCGCTTTCTTGTACAGACCCTTGACATCACGCTCGGCAAGCACCTCGACCGGACACTTGCAATAGACTTCGACGAACGAGCCGATCTGACGCCGAACCTCGTCCCGAATCTCGCGATAAGGTGAGATCGCGGCGGCAATCGCAACCACGTCGTTGCGGGTAAGCAGATGACACACGAAGCCTATTCGACGAATGTTTGTGTCGCGGTCTTCTTTTGAGAAGCCGAGTCCCTTTGAGAGATTAGTGCGGATGATGTCGCCGTCCAGGACTTCGACTCTCTGCCCGCGCATGCTCAACTCAGTTTCGACTAGTCGCGCGAGCGTGGTCTTCCCTGCCCCGGACAGCCCGGTGAACCATAAAGTGAATCCTTTTCGCTGCATCCCTCCTCCGATGAATTGAAAGTCGGTTAATTCTATTGCGAACAGCGCCTATCGCGCAAAGCAGCGAATATACACGAGGGCTTCGAGTTGCAAAAGGTCGGAGGGTCGGTTAGATAGTGGAGATGGTTTGCTACCATCCGGGCGGACTGTTTTACAAGCCTATGCCGCAAGAAAGGAAGTTCTCTGCGACGCAGACGAGGGTATAAGAGTTTTGTGTAAATGGGCGAAACAACCGTACCCTATATTACTTCGATCTAATTACTGACGCAGTCTAGAGAGAATTCAAAGTTGGTCCCTCTCTCTGTCGAGCTATTCTTCTCTTCTTGCGCTGAGACCCTGCCTGAAGTCAGACAGAGGCAAATGAGGGTGAGCATTACAAACATTCGGCTCATAGCAAGTGTAGTGTCCAACAGATGACGAGACAATTCCTTTCTCCCGTGTTCAGAAACAGAGGCTCGGGCGCTCAGCTTGTTCTGTGTCTCTCAAATGCTCTCGATATCCTGCGCTTCCGCCCAAGCCTCGTCCAGCTACTGAATCATGAGCGTAACCGTCGCTGTGCGAACACGCCCGCTACCGTCTCTGCCGGTGAAGGTGAGCTGGTGCGGCCCTGTTGCAGCCGACGCCTTTATTTTGAACTTCCACGACGCAGTCGAGTCCGAGGTCGTGATTGGATCCGGGAACTTCGCGACGATGCCTTCCCCCGATGCATCGGGTGGGGTGACGGTTACCTCGCCGGTGAAGCCTCCCGCGCGAGTGATGGTTACCACTACCTTGGCCTTGGCGCCGCGAACTCCATCAACACTGGCGGAGTTAAAACCAAGCGCAAAGTCCGGACCAGAGACACCCTCGCCTCTCTTCAAAATTGTGCCGTTGGCTCCCACTGCGAAGACGACGTTCGAGCTAGCCGCGTGTACACTGCGCAGGTCCGCGCTCACTCCGCTCACTTCGAGCGTCCATGTCGTTCCGCCATCGGTGGTGCCCACAATCGCGCCCCCATCGCCGACGGCCCAGCCCCGATTTGAATCCAGAAAGTAAACATCACGCAGGTTCGCAGTTGTGCCGCTGGGTTGGGATATCCAACGACCGTCGCCCATGTACTTCAAGATAGTTCCGCCATTGCCGACTGCCCACCCGCTGCTGAAGTTTAGCATCTGCACGGCGTTCAACTGCTGAGTGGTGCCGCTGGTTTGAAACCGGACGGGTAGCGGGTTGCTCAATGTGATCGTCGCGATAAGGCCTGACGCGCCAACCACCCATCCGCCAGAGGAATCGAGGATATGCATATCCAGATATTTCAACGAAGAAGATGCAAAACTGACGATACTTGCTGCTTCCGAGAGGGTTCCTGTAGAGCTCACATTGTAGATGGCTACCATGCCGCCTGTGGTTGTAGACGAAGTCGAAAGAAATCCATCGCCGCAGGTCCAGAACAGTTCCGGAACCTGCGGGAAGAAATCGTTATGAGAGACATTGACGGCGACCGAGACTCTTGTCGGCAGTGAGGCTACCGTCCAATTTGCGCCGGAATTAAGTGTGCGGCCGGCCAAGAATGGGCTCGCCACAAAGCCGGCGTTCTTATTGAGGAAGCGCACCTTGCCAAACGCTTTAGTCGGGTCCGCGCCGGTGCTGACCGCTGACCAGGTGTCCCCGCCATTTGTCGTATGCAGGAGAGCCCCGTTGGCCCCGGCTGCCCAACCTTCGGTTTCGCTGACGAAGTTTACCGACCGCAATTCCTGCGATATATCGCTCGGTTTCTGGCCCCACGTCGCAGCTAAAGCCGGTTTCAGATTCGGGCCAGTCGGCGCGAATTGGGGCTGAGTCCTTGGCTCATCGTCGGGCGTGGTAATCCGGTTAGTAACAAAGCGAACCACACCCGCATCGATATTGTCTTCAACTGCGAACCCAATGTCGCCATAGTAAAGGACCAGCATTTCGCGCCGCCAGATGACCGGCGGCGCTTCGGTAGCAACTCCGGAACTATCCGTGTAGATAGTTTGGACAGTGACCGGAATTCCCTCGGCGAGCACAGCAGTAGGTCGTCCGTATCGGGACCGAATAGACTGGATGGTTGGCCCCTGCCCTTCGGCAATAGGGTAGTAGGTCTTGACCGAGTCAGATCGCAGCACGTCCAGGTTCAACTCCGCGAGAGATGCTCGAGTGAATAGCGCTTCATCGGCAAGTATTCGCTCGCCTGCGGTGCCTGTCGTCTGTGCCGGGACGCGAGCGATCAGGAATGAGTTTGAGCTCATCAGCGCGATGAGCATCAGCAACATTGTCAATGTTCGTTTCATGTCGTGTCCTCCCTCTATGCCTTTTCTTGAGCAGCCATTTGAAACTCATAAACGCGTAGTGCCCTCTGCCCTGAGAAGTGCTGACAGCGAGCCGAGGCAGATGTGAAGCGGGCCTTCAGGCGTTTCGGTGAAGTGAATACGTTCAGCCTCTACCCATCGGTAGATTGTCCGCGAGCTTACGTGCGCTAGAGCGGCAGCTTCTTCTGGTCTAAGCATCTCGACCGGCGTGGCGCACGTTTCGCACCATGATCGTGCCGGGCCTTTCGGGCTGGTTATGACGAGCACACTATGCGTCTCGATAGAGATTCTTGTGGTTCTCTTTGTCTTCACTTTGCCTCTCGCCTTGTTGTCCGGGCTTGAGTCTTGCGATAGAATGAGCGCGGCTTCAGGACTTCTGAACCCGGTGTCGATAGCTCCTTTCTACCTCGCGGCAGACGGTACTCTAAAAGCGTTCGGAAGTCTTTCCAAAAGCTTGAAAAAGTTTTGAAAGAGTTTTTAACAAGATTTACCCGGCGCTTATGAAGGTGCAAACACAACATTTCTACGAATTCGGATCTTTCCGATTAGACCTCCACGAGCGCATACTGCTGCGTGACGGACACCCCGTACCGCTCACACCTAAGGCTTTTGACACTCTGCTCGTGCTCGTTGAAAACGGTGGTCACATTGTTGAAAAAGGTGAGCTGATGAAGCAGGTCTGGCCTGATAGCTTTGTCGAGGAGGTGAACCTTGCACGGCATGTTTCCACTTTGAGAAAAGTGCTCGGCGATCGTTCTGATGATCACCTCTACATCGAGACTATTGCGAAGCGGGGCTACCGCTTTGTTGCAAGCGTAAGGGAAGTGCAAGACGGCGACGCTGACTTGATTGTTGAGGAACATACCAGGTCAAGCATCTCCATAGAAGAGGAAGAAGAACACTACGATCTGAGCGAAATTCCGAACAGCAGTGCGTATATCGCGACGCCAAAGTCGATTCATATCGCGGAGGCTTCGGGGCAGCTTGCTTCTGTCACAACCAAGGTTATGCCGGGTACAAAGCAGCGCAGAGCCGCTCGATGGGTTGTAGTTGGCGCTGGGGCATTAATTGTATTGGCAATCGCTTTCTGGCTGTACAGGTCTTTAACCAAGCCGATAGCTCCATTTCAAACGATAAAAATAGCTAAGCTTACAAACACCGGCAAAGCCACCGACGCGGTCATTTCTCCTGATGGCAAGTATGTCGCCTATGTCGCGGAAGAGGGCGGACAGCGAGGCATCTGGCTCAGACAGGTTGCCTCATCCAGCGATATTCAAATAGTTCCGCCTTCTCAAGACTGGTGCGGCGGGTTAACGTTTTCGCCTGATGGCAATTATATCTACTACGGCAGGAATGACGGTAAGAATCCGGCTGGGTTCTATAAAGTACCTGTGCTGGGCGGACCTCCGAAGAAATTAATGGAGATTGTGAGTAGCCCGATTACTTTCTCCCCTGATGGCAAGCGATTCGCCTTTGTGCGCCGCTATCCAAGCAAGGGCGAAACGGCATTGATCATCGCAAACGCCGACGGCACGGGGGAACAGAGAATTGCCGCCCGCAAGGACCCTGACTTT
>DASXSR010000355.1:0-11025 GCA_036505875.1 Blastocatellia bacterium
CCAAATCAATTCAACAGTTCAAGCGACGCGCGGATGTTAGTGCACCCCCCCGGTTTTGGAATACTTTTGGCCGCACTGTACGCCGCATTTGGCGAATCGGACAAGCCGATGAAGCTGGTGCAAGTCATTTGCGACGCAGCGGCGGCGGCGATGATCGTCCTGATCGCAAGCCAGTTGTTTCCGCTCTTGGTGGCTGTGATCGCCGGGTTGTTTGTTGCAATGTCTCCGCACTTGTCCTACTACTCGCTTTGGCTTGGACCGGACACTCTCGCCGTCCTCCCGATACTCATCGCGATTTTCTTGATCATCAAGGCAATCAAGCGGCCATGTCTGGGCACTGTCATCGTTGCGGGCGCGTTCTTAGGCTTATCCTGCTGGCTTAGATCGAACGCACTTCTGCTTGCACCCTTCCTGGCAGTGGTGATGGCACTGCTGTTCGAACGCGGCAAACGATTGCGCTACTCAGCGGCACTCATTGGGGCGGTGGTCATTGTCATCTCGCCGATCACCATTCGAAATCTGATCTTGTATCGTCACCTGATCCCGCTCTCGCTCGGCGCAGGCATCACGATGGAGGAAGGAATTGCGGATTACGACCGTGAACATCGACTCGGGATGCCGCTTACCGATGAAGAAGTCGCGCGAATGGAAGCCGAGTCGTCTGGTCAGCCGGACTATGCCGGCAATCAATGGGTACCCGACGGCGTTGAGCGCGATCGCGCGCGGCTCGTTCGCGGGATTGCGGCGATCCGCTCGAACCCGGTTTGGTTTCTCGGTGTGATGATTCGCCGCGCGGGATTCATGCTTAGATACAACGACTCTGGTCCGAAAGACTGGCCTCTTGGCACCGCGACGGCGCCCGCAGTCTCTGCCGAGGCCACTTTCAGTCACGACTTCGAGGTCAGCGACAAGCAGCCGATATGGTCTAGCTTAGCTGGTGATCTAATAGCTGGGGCCACATTCAAATCGCCACGCGCGGAAATCTCGATCGCCGATGATGGGGATGCGCTCCGTCTAAAGGGAGACACCTCCGACTTTGGCGACCAGTTGGCTTCTGCAAATATCGCCGTTGAAAAGAACACCGATTATCTCCTAATCCTGCCGATCAAACTTGAGGAAGGCCACATGGCAGCCAGGGTAACGACACCGGACCTCCGCGCCGCTCTTGCTTCGGTCACAGTTCCCGACGCAGACATCGAAGAGAAAAAGTGGCGGAAGAGAAAGGCGAAACGAGGCGAAGCTGTTATCGATTCAACCGAGCAGCGTCCGATAAGTCTAGTAAAACTGCCCTTTGCAAGCGGCAGCCGAACTGAAGTGCGCTTGGTCATCAGCAACAACGGCCAATCGCCCGTTCGTCCGCTGGCACAGGTTGGTCGTGCAGAGTTGTTTGCGATGGGGCCTACGCCGTTCTTGTGGACGCGCTATCCTCGCGGGATTATCAGAGGCATTCAGAGAAATCTGTACAGAACCGGTTGCATACTTTCTCTAATAATCATTGGCGTGGTTCTGCTGACGACCGCGCGACGGTGGCGCGAGCTGGCGATACTCCTGGCGGTTCCGCTTTATTACATGTGCGCGCAATCGGCGCTGCACACCGAGTACCGCTACATCCTGGCGATCCATTACTTTCTATTTGTAATAGCGGCGGTGATGATCGGTTGTCTCTGGATCCTCCTAGGGCGGTCTGCAAGAAGACTTTCGCATCCCTTTCGTCAGGCGTTATGACTCTGGCCTCTTTAAGACGCAGCGAATCGCGCTTACAAATGGGTCTCTGGTGAATGGCGCCGGAAGCGCAAGCATTACAGAACTGAGAACGCGAGCGGCTCGCTTTGTTATGTCCCCATTACCCGAGCCAAACGGAACTAATTTGAACTGTTCGATTTCGAAAGGCAGTTTGTCGATGAGTTTCCGAAAGTCTCGCGCGGTTGTGCCGTTCAAGCGCGGTAATACCTCGCGACCTAAGTACGACCGCTTCGGCGCGGGCAGCGGCTGGTCTCTGAGCCCCGGCTGCTCTTTCAGTATTGAGTTGGCGGCTTGCACCAACACCGAAGGCGAAAAGATGTGATGTAGAAATGGCAGAGTCGTAATGAAGTCGAGATGATGCGCGCGCGGCCCATAATACGGCGGGAATACAGCACACAAATGCCCGCCGGGCCTCAGCACTCTGTAACATTCCAGCAGCACGCAACCGAGATCGTCGACGTGCTCGAATACATCGTAACTGAGTATCACGTCGAAGCTTTGGTCCTTGAACGGAAGCTGCTCGCCGACGCCAACCGCAAAACAGATTCGCTGGTCGTTGCAGAGTCGTTCGACTGATCGCCGAGCTACGCTCGCGCGAAGCGGAGAAATGTCCAGTCCGATGATAGATCGAGGATTCCCGTGAGTCAGGTAATAAGCAGTTCTTCCTCCACATCCCGAACCTATGTCCAGGACATCTTTTGACGAAAGCTGCTTTACCGACAGGGTTCCCTCGAACCGCTGGAAGAAGCTCGCGCCGTCATCGAAAGCGCGTCTGGTCGCGACGCTGATTTGGCCGTCCTGTGGTTGTATGAAGTCAGGTGTGTAACACTCCTGCGCGCCGAAGCGAGAATGCCTGTTCCCAAACTTCATCAAGCTGATTGCCAGCCGGAGTGCGAGACGCATGACCGTACTCTATACATTCTTGCTTCGCGACACACAAGTTGTGAAGACTCGCGTGCTATAATGCGGGCGTGATTAAGAGTGGGCTTTGCGAGAGGCATGGGTTCTATTCTGATTAACACCTCACTTCAGTGAGGTGTTGCGCGCGGTCGGCTTCGGACCAAAACTGTTTTAACAGTTTCGCAGTCGACTTGGTAAACCGTTAAAACGGTTACGCGCCGCCCGCGAAGGTAACATCCAACTGAAGTTTGGTGTTAATGAGAACCCAACTCGCCAGCGGCTTGCAAATGTCAAGCGCGTCCAACTCTCAATCACAACTCGAATGAATCTCATTCCGGCCTGCCCCGTTGCTCGTTGTGAGCCGCGGGTTTGATCAGAATGCGCGGACTTCCCACAGGCGATTCCGAGCGGCCCGCACCGGAAGCTAATCGGTCAAAGCGGCTTGGCAGACTGCGCTTGGCCGAATGGCTGGGCGCGCGGCTTCCATCGCGCAAGCCGGCAGAGCTAGGTGTGGTTCGACTGGCGCTGATTTGCTCCGCAATCTTCTTGTCCGCACTCGGCGTCAGGCTCTTGTACTGGCAGGACACCGCTCTGGAACTGTCCACACAGGACACACTGTCTCGAAATATGGCGACGCAATATCGTCGCGAGGCGCGCAGGATCCTGCAAGATCACACGATTCTGTTTCCGCGCGAGCAGATCGACCCGGGCGACGCCCGGTTGATAATTCATCCGCCCGGCTATTCGATTGTGATGGCCGCAAGCTTTAGGCTGTTCGGCGAGACCGAGAGGCCGTTGCGATGGCTGCAGGTCACCTTCGATTCAGCATCGTCGGTGATGGTATTTTTCATTGCCGCCGAGTTGCTGCCGCTCGGCGTCGCGCTCATCGCCGCTTTGCTGATGGCGCTGTCGCCTCACTTCTCATACTATTCGCTTCGCTTGTCGCCCGATTCGCTCGCGGTGTTGCCTGTGCTGATAGCAGTCTATTTGATAGCAAACGCGCATCAAAGGCACCAGCCTTACAAACTCATTGTGGCCGGTGCGATGTTAGGGTTGTCTTGCTGGCTGAGAGCCAATGCTTTGTTGCTTGCGCCTTTTTTGGCGGTGGTGATCTTGATTCTATTCGAACGCGGAAATCGGTTGCGGCACGCGATCGCGCTTATTGCTGCCGCCATCCTGGTTGTGGCGCCGATCACGATTCGTAATTGGGTTGTTTATCGCCGATTTGTTCCCGTTGCTCTTCCTGCGGGTGTGAATCTTGTTCAAGGCATCGCCGAGATGGATACGGACGGGCAGTTTGGGATGCCCCTTACGGATCCTGAAGTACTCAGCAAGGACGTCGAATGGAACGATCGGCCGGACTACGGTGGCCATATGTGGACCCCCGATGGAATCGAGCGAGATCGGACGCGTTTCGCACATGCGTTCGCGGTGATCCGTTCGCACCCGGTTTGGTTTCTGGGGGCAACCATTCGGCGAGCGCGTTTCATGCTCAGCTACAACGAATCGCGCCCACGCCAGTGGCCGTTTAACACCGCATCGGCGCCTCTGCTATCGGCCACGCCTCCTTTTGGACATTCGATCTCGGGCGTGTTCGGCAAAAACCCCATCTGGTCGGCTTTGCCTGCGGACTTGCTTGCTGGCGGCCGACTTTTGTCATCTCAAGCCGCGGCGTCGATTGGCGGTGAGTCGCTAAAGTTGACCGGCGATGATTCTGATTATGGCGATCAGTTTAGTTCAGAACTGACAACCGTGCGAAACAGCACTGACTATGTCCTCACGATTTGGGCGACCGCGAATCAAGGCCACGCCGCGGCCAAAGTGGTAGGAGCCGGCGAGAGGGTGCTCGCATCATCGAACATCTCAAGCGGTGAAGCGCCAACGAGAAAGGCGAGAATCGCGCTGTACGAAGATCTGCATGCTTTGCCAATCGCCTTTCCAACTGGTAACTCTAGTCAAGTCCGACTCGTGCTCAGCAACAACGGAATGTCCGGCGTGAAACCTGCGGTTGACGTTACAAGAGTGGAGTTGTTCGAGCTTGGCCCGACTCCCACGCTGTGGACCCGCTACCCTCGCGTGATCATCAGCGGCATACAGGGGAGCTTGTACGCTACTTGGCGTATGCTTCCACTCATAATCCTGGGTGTTGCGGTGCTCGCGTTTGCGCGACGCCTCCCAGCGCTGGTTATTTTACTCTCCGTCCCGGTTTACTACGTCGTTACGCACGCGCCCTTCAGCACCGAATATAGATACGTACTCGCAATCCATTGTTTTCTCTTCATAATCGCGGCTGTAACTCTGTATCTGGCCGGAGTCTTAATCGTTCGATGCTTCCGTCGCGTTCGGAAGGCCGGAATGCAATCTTCCGCGGTCGTCTTCGACACTCGCTTATAACGAACTGCCTTCTTAATGAACGACACGACTCGTGCTGATAAGACCACTCTGACTTGCCGCATCGCAGAGTTTTTGCTTTTCTTGGTCGCGTTGGTCTCGTTTACATACGCTTTAGTAACTGCTCCGGGGAAAGGCATCGATGTGACCTTCCTTCAGATTGGCGCGCGGGAATGGATAGATGGAGTGTATGAGATCGGCGCGGGCTCAATTAGTCTTCATCCTCCTTTCATACTCCCGCTACTCGCGCCGATTGCGGTGCTATCTCATAACAGTCTTGTGGTATTGTGGCTTACACTGAACGTCGCCGCCACAGCGCTGGTTCTTTATTTCGTGGATCGGCTGTGGGCGAAGCGTTGGCCAATCGACGCGCGGATCTGTTTGCCGGCATTTTTCCTGGCGTGGGCGCCGTTTCGCGTTACGCTACGCAATGGGCAGCTCA
The DNA here is from genome assembly GCA_036505875.1 of Blastocatellia bacterium. GTDB lineage: Bacteria > Acidobacteriota > Blastocatellia > UBA7656 > UBA7656 > Onstottus_A. The sequence continues at coordinate 5,477 of DASXSR010000355.1, forward strand.
GCTTGATGGTGTTGGCTCTGCTGCTTGGGGCACTGTTTGCCAGGCGACGCAACCGAAGCTTTCTGGCGGGCGCGTTGCTGGGACTCTCGCTGTGCAAATACTCGTTGACCTTTCCATTCCCCCTGTACTTCGCATGGAAGCGAGAGTGGAAGGTTGTTTCCACAGCGATACTGATTCCAGCGGCGCTCACCGAATTGTTTGCCTGGCGGCTCGGACTGTCGCTGATTGACGTAGTCCGCCAATACGTCGACGCGGCGCGCAAGGCTTATGTTTCAGGGGCGACTATATTCGAGGGCGCCAGTGAAATAAAGCCGTTATTGCTCGGCTTGAGCGGCGGGAACGAAACTGTCACGACGACGCTGGTTGTCGCAATCTCGCTGGCTGCCTTGATCTGCATGGTTCTTGCGTTCGCGCGCGCCCGAAAGTTTGAGATCGCGCACTTTTCGGCCTTGGCGCTATTCGCTCTGTGGTCGGTTTATCACAAGACTTATGACTCGGTTCTCTGCCTGCTTCCGGCTGTTTTACTAATAGACTTACTCGTTCAAAGGCGGTTTGTTTTCTTCAGCCGCTTCTGGCTCGCAGGACTGGGGCTGCTCATCATTAGCATCCCCGGCCTCCTGATAGACAGACTCAAGATCGACCCGTCAGTTATATCAAGCGATCCGCTTCTGCTCCTTGGTGTGCACGTTGAGAGGCTTCTGATGTTTGGGATGTTCTGCTCGCTAATCTACTTGATGTGGAAAACTGCAGACGTCGAGGATGCTGGCTCGTCTCACTGCACCACCAATTCGGCGGTCATTTCTTCAAGCTCGAGCGGCCGATAGCCGAGAGAATCTTCATCCGCGTAGACCTCGATAACCGAGGCTTCGCTGAAGCTGCCGCTTATCAGCGCTTCTGACAAGGGATCTTCAACATGTTTTTGCAACGCGCGACGCAGAGGCCGAGCACCGTATGTTCGGTCCGCGCAGGTCTTCTTTACGATCCATCGCTTCGCGTCTTCGGTTATCTGCACTTGAAGCTTGCGGCGAATGAGCGTGCGGTTAAGCTCGGCGACCAGCAGCCCGACGACCTCGAATAGATCGGAATCAGTGAGCGGCTCGAACACGATTATCTCGTCGAGACGGTTGACGAACTCCGGGTTGAAAGTCTGCTTGACTGCTTGCAGCACTCCCTCTTCAACCGTCGCCTGTTGAGCGCGCGCCGAGGACTGGAATCCCATGTGCCCACGCTTCTGAATGAAGCGCGCGCCGATGTTGGAGGTCATTATTAGTATCGTGTTCTTGAAATCGATTGTGTTGCCCAGCGAGTCGGTGAGCGTTCCATCTTCGAGCACCTGAAGAAGAATATTGAAAAGGTCGGGATGTGCCTTTTCGATCTCGTCCAGCAACACCACCGAATAGGGGTTGCGCTTTATCTTCTCGGTCAACTGTCCGCCTTCGTCGTGTCCGACATAACCGGGCGGACTGCCGATCAATTTCGAGACCGAATGCTTCTCCATGTACTCCGACATATCGAAGCGAAGCAAGGCACGCTGGGATCCGAACAGGAACTCAGCGAGCGATCGGGCAACCTCGGTCTTGCCGACGCCGGTAGGACCCAGGAACAGGAACGAGCCGACCGGTCGATTTGGGTTCTTCAATCCCGCCCGGCTGCGGCGAATCGCCCGTGACAGCGCCGAGATCGCGCGGTCCTGGCTTATGATCCGTTTGTGTAGCTCGTTCTCAATGCGCATCAGCTTGGCGGATTCTTCTTCCCTCAGCGATGTAATCGGAATTCCCGTCCAGCGCGAGATGACCTCCTCAATATCGTCGCGAGTCACAACCGGGAAATGCTCGGCCAGCAAGTTGTGCGACTCTCGAAGCGACGCGAGGCGGTCGAGCTCTTCCTGTTCTTTTCGTTTGAAAATCTTCGCGCGCTCGAAGTCGCGCTCTTGGGTCGCGCGCTCGAACGCTGCCGTGTGGCGGCGGAGCTTGCGTTGGCAGTCGATTATCTCCGCAGGAAAGTTGGCCTCCCGCAGCTTCACACGCGCGCCCGCTTCGTCGATGATGTCTATTGCTTTATCGGGCAGAAATCTGTCTGGAATATATCGTTGAGATCCGTACACCGCCGTTTCAATGGCGTCTTGCGTGTAGCGCACTTGATGGTAACTCTCGTAACGATCCTTGACGCCTTCGAGAATCTTGACCGTTTCGACGTCATCGGGAGGCGCGACCTTGACCGCCTGAAACCGACGTTCGAGCGAGCGGTCCTTCTCGATCGACTTGCGAAACTCGGCCGGCGTAGTAGCGCCGACACATTGGATGTCGCCGCGCGACAAGGCGGGCTTCAGAATGTTGGCCGCGTCGAGCGACCCCTCGGCAGACCCCGCCCCTACCAGCGTGTGCAACTCGTCAATAAAAATAATGTAGTGCGGATTCTCAATCAGCTCCCGCATTATCGTCTTGAGCCGTTCTTCGAACTGGCCGCGATACTTTGTGCCCGCGACGACCAGCGACAGATCGAGCGCCAGGATCCGTTTGTCTTGCAAAAAAGGCGGGACGTCGCCGGCGACGATGCGCTGAGCGAGCCCTTCGACGATCGCGGTCTTACCGACGCCGGGCTCGCCGATCAGAACCGGATTGTTTTTTGTTCGTCGACAGAGGATTTGGACCACCCGCTCAGTCTCGGCATCGCGGCCAATCAGCGGATCAAGCTGATCGTTGTTTGCGGCTTCGGTGAGGTCTCGGCTGAACTCGGCCAGGTGCGGGGCTTCCCTTTTGTGGGCCAGGGAGCGTTCGTTATGTTGCGCGCGGTGCAAGTCTTCGCGAATCTGATGCACCCTCAGCCCTCTTTCGTAAAGTATCTCGGCTGCCGATGACTTCTCTTCGCGTAGAATGCCCAGCAGCAAGTGCTCTGTGCCGATGTGGCGATTCCCGAGCCGCTCGCTTTCATCAGCGGCGTAGCTCAGGACGCGTTTGGCGTTGGTTGACAAGGGCAGGTCGATCGATTGAGAGACTTTTTCGCGCAACGGGCTGTGAGATTCGATTTCTCTGCGGATTGATTCGACGGTCGAATGTGGGCTGCGGAAAAACTTCTGCGTTAGCTGCTTGTCCTCGCGGAGCAAGCCCAGAAGAATGTGCTCCGAGTCGATAGCGTGCGCGCCAAACTGGCTTGCCTCGTATCTGGCAAAGAAAATGACTCGGCGCGCCTTCTCAGTATAACGTTCGAACATTTCCTTCTTCCCGCTTGCAGCAGAAAATGAAACTCGGATCAACCGCAAAGACACCAAGACACAAAGTCTCTTTTGTTCCTTGGTGACCTGGCGACTTTATGGTTGGCTTTCAATTCTTGAACTCTCTCCCTCTACTGCAGTCGTCCGTCCGAAAGGTGAAGCACGCGATCACAAATCGACGCAAGCCGCTCGTTGTGGGTGACTATGACCGAGGTTAGCTTTCGCGATCTGTGAACCTCCTTCAGAAGGCCATGAATGCTTTCACTTGTTTTGCTGTCGAGATCGCCCGTCGGCTCGTCTGCCAGCAGCAAGCGGGGCCGGGCCACCAGGGCTCTCGCCAGCGCTACTCGAGCTTGCTCGCCGCCCGATAGCTCTCCGGGTCTATGCGCCAATCGGTCCGCGAGCCCGACACTCTGCAGCATCGATTCCGCGCGGTCTCTTGCCGCTCGATGCGAGCATCGCCCAATCAGCAGCGGCATCATCGCATTTTCAACAGCATTGAACTCGGGCAGCAGGTAATGAAATTGGAAGATAAAACCAATCTCCCTGTTCCGAAAGCGAGCCAAGTCTATATCACCCAGTTTGAAGATGTCAAACTCGCCTACTTTCACGCGACCGGCAGTCGGGCGGTCTAATCCACCTAACAGATGCAATAGGGTCGACTTTCCAGCGCCCGACGGACCCACAATCGCAATCATCTCGCCTTCAGAAATTTCGAGACTTAAATCTCTGAACACGACGACGCGGGTTTGACCTGACTCGAAGATCTTCGTGAGTCTCTCGGCGCGAACGAGAGCGGGTTGAGGATTGATAATTGAAGGTCGAGGATCGATGGTGCTCACTGTGCTTGTAAGCTCACCGCTTCGCATCTTCAATTCTTTATCTTCCATCCTCGATCCCTGATTACTCATATCGCAACGCCTCGACCGGGTCCATTCTCGCCGCGCTCAAGGAGGGGTAGACCGTTGATAAGAAGCTGATCGCTATGGTGATCACCGCCACAACAAGGACGTCAAGCGACGTAGCGTGAAACGGAAGATAATCGAGCGCGTAAGCGCCCGCGGGCAGTTTGATCCACTGGTGTCCATTTGCGAAGTAGCAGAAGCCGGTTCCCAGCACTACGCCCGCGATGATGCCCACGATTCCAATCAGCACTCCCTGAGCCATGAATAGATACATAATCCCGCGATTGGTAGCCCCCATCGATTTCAAGACAGCGATGTCCCGGTGCTTTTCCATCACGATCATTATCAACACGGTGATGATATTGAGCGCAGCGATGCCGATCACGATCACCAATGCGATGCCCGTGAGATATTTCTCATAGCTCAGAGCGCTGTAAATCGGAGCGTTGAGTTGCTGCCAGTCCTGCACTTCGAAATCGTCGCCGACCGCCGCCAGCACTTCCCGGCCGATTTGCTTGACGGCGTCAACGTCGTCAACTTTCATCTGAATTATCTCGGCGACATCCTGCGCGCCAGAGAGCCGCTGAGCAGCTTCAAGCGAGATGTATGCCCACGTCTCGTCGTAATCGCTCAGCCCGGATTCAAAGATGCCCGCGACATTGAAATCCCGATAGCGCGGCGCAAGCCCGACCGGAGTGAGATGGCCTTGGGGAGAGATGATGGTCGCAACGTCGCCGACTTTGAGGCCGACGGTTCGAGCAAGCTCGCGTCCGACGATGATTCGATCGATCTTTGCGCCCGTGTCGGAATCGGTTTCAGGTTCTGAGAGCAATCGTGGATCCCCATCGACGATGAATTGAAAGACTTCACTTGCGCTCTGCGGAGCGCTCATGTCAACGCCCTTAAGGATCGCGCCTTCGGTGTCCTTTTCACCCTGAATCAGAACGCGTTGATAGAGTGTCGCCGAAGCCGAACGAATATGAGGAAGCGAGCTTAGCCGTTGAACCAACTCGCGATAGTTCTCAATCGGGCGGCGCTCTTTATGAGTTAGGTTGAGGTGGGCTGTGCCGGATAGAATTTTGGCTTGGAACTCACGCCGGAAACCGGTCATCATCGCCAGCACTATGATCAACGATGCAACGCCGACCGCCACTGCAGAGATCGCGATAACCGTGATGACTGAAATCATCACCTGCTTGCGCTTGGCGCGAAGATAGCGGAGGGCGATGAAGAGTTCGTAGGGCATAGCTTGTTAGCATCCGGTGCACTACGACGAGCGTCAGCGACCTGGGCCTGCGAGAGGCTCGGGTCGCTCTCGCCCCCGGTACTGCATCGCGTCATCAGTGCCCAGAGCATCAGCATCCGGTGCAGTACGGGGAGCGTGAGCATCCGGTGCAGTGCGGGGAGCGTGAGCATCCGGTGCAGTACGGGGA